>NZ_BCVK01000011.1 GCF_001591705.1 Lactococcus cremoris subsp. cremoris NBRC 100676
CTAGTCTTATATTAAAATATGTTTACTACTTTAGGTTCCTTTAAATTTTGTTATTTATAATGGATTGGAACGTTTTTTAAAAATGAAGTTTAAATTCTACGTCAAAAATTTACAATTTACCATTTTTTGTGTATCATGGAAATAAAGGAGAAAAAATATGAGCCATAGAGATAAATTATCTTATATTATATTGGGACTTTTAAAGACAGAACCCTTAAGCGGTTACGACCTTAAAAAAAAGTTTGAAAGTGAAGTGGGGGAATTTTGGCAAGCCAATACAGGGCAAATTTATCCTTCATTGAGAGTATTATTAAATGATCAGGCTGTAACTTTTGACGTCCATATCGTAGGTGAAAAGTTAGAGAAAAAAACTTATCAAATTACTCCAAAGGGAATCCAACTTTTCAATGAGTGGTTGAAACATCCCGTTGATCGTTACCCAATCCAAAAGGACGAGTTTATGCTCCGTCTTTATTTCCTTGATGATAAAAATGAAGAAAACCTCCTTAAATTAATCGAGGAAGAAAGCATCGTTCATCAGAAAAAATTGGACTATCTCATTAGACGCCAAAAAAATCTTTTTGGTGAGTCTGAGGAAAATAAAAAGAGCGGTCATTATCTTGTTTTAGATTTTGCTATAAAAAGAGAAACCTTCAAAAAAGAATGGTTAGACTCATTGCTTAAAGATTTGAAATAAAAAAAACACTAATATTTTCAAAATATTAGTGTTTTTTATTTCTCGTAAATAAATCTTTTTACGAACCTTTTTATTTTAAGTTAAGGAAAAAAATTGTTAGAATGAAGTCAGCGCTTACAGAACAAGATTCCGGAATCTTTAAAATCACTACAATTTAGGAGATATTTATGATTTCAGTGAGAAAACGAAAAAACATTAAAGTTTTTTTGATAACAGCGTCTATAGGAATTGTTGCGTTAGGAGGGCAGCGAGTCTTAGCAGATGCAGCGAGTGAAATGGTCAATCCAAAAGATAAAGTACTTGTAGGTTATTGGCACAATTGGAAATCCACAGGAAAAGATGGTTATAAAGGAGGTATTTCTGCTGACTTCGATCTTTCAAATACACAAGAAGGATATAATGTAATTAATGTTTCCTTTATGAAGACACCTGAAGGACAAACACTTCCCACATTTAAGCCTTACAACAAAACTGAAGCTGAATTCAGAGCCGAAGTTTCAAAATTAAATGCTGAAGGTAAGAGCGTCTTAATCGCTTTAGGAGGAGCTGACGCTCATATTGAATTAAAGAAAAGTCAAGAAACTGATTTTGTTAATGAAATCATTCGTCTTGTAGATACTTACGGCTTTGATGGATTAGATATTGATTTAGAACAGGTTGCAATTGAAGCAGCAGATAATCAAACTGTTATCCCCTCTGCTTTAAAAACAGTTAAAGACCATTATCGAAAAGATGGTAAAAACTTTATGATTACGATGGCTCCCGAATTTCCTTACTTAACAAGTTCAGGAAAATATGCTCCATATATCAACAATTTAGATTCATACTATGATTTCATCAATCCTCAATACTATAATCAAGGAGGGGATGGTTTTTGGGATAGTGATTTAAATATGTGGATTTCTCAATCAAATGACGAAAAAAAGGAAGACTTTCTGTATGGTTTAACTAAACGTCTCGTAACAGGAACGGATGGGTTTATTAAAATTCCAGCTAGTAAATTCGTCATTGGCCTCCCATCTAATAATGACGCTGCCGCAACAGGTTATGTGAAAGACCCTAATGCCGTTAAAAATGCTTTGAATCGTTTAAAAGCTTCTGGTAATGAAATAAAAGGTTTGATGACTTGGTCGGTAAATTGGGACGCTGGAAGCAATTCAAATGGTGAAAAATATAATAATACTTTTGTAAATACTTACGCCCCCATGCTCTTTAACAATCAACCGATTGAAGATACTGAAAAGCCAACCTTACCAACAATTTCCATTAATAATGTGACTGATTCAACTGCCACGATTCAAGGAAAATCTACAGATAAGGTTCGCATTGATTACTATGAAATTAAGATTGGTACCCAATCTTTTAAAAGCACTTCTGGCTTACAAAACGTGACTGGACTATCCCCAAAAACTGAATACAATGTCGAAGTTGTAGCAGTTGACCCTTCAGGTAATCGTTCTGATACTGCAAAGGCCACATTTATAACTCATGATACGTCAGAGGAAAATAATATTTGGCAAAAAGATAAAATTTATGTTCAAGGGGATCGTGTTACTTTTAATGGAGTAGATTATGAAGCAAAATGGTGGAATACTGGTCAACAGCCTGATCAATCAGGAGATTTTGGTCCATGGAAAAAACTCTAAAATAGAAAAGGATAAAATTTATGAAAAAACTACTTACTGGTTTATTAGTTACTGCTGGTCTACTCAGCGTCTCACTTTTCATTAAAACAGATTCTGTTTCTGCTCACGGATATGTTCAATCTCCACCAGCCAGAGGCTACCAAGGACAATTAGATTATCAAAATTTAGGGTGGACTGATGCTTTTAATATCTATGGAAATGTTATTAGTAATCCACAATCTTTAGAAGCACCAAAAGGCTTCCCAGAGTCTGGCCCCGCTGATGGTCGAATTGCTTCTGCAAATGGAGGTTTGGGGCAAATAGGCGACTTTGTTCTAGACAACCAAACTAGTTCACGCTGGAAAAAAACATCTATTAGTACCGGTTCTAACATTTTCACTTGGAAATATACTGCCCCTCATAAAACAACGAAGTGGCACTACTATATGACCAAGACAGGTTGGGATCAAAATGCACCCTTAAAACGTTCAGAATTGGAACTTATAGTGACAATCAACCACGATGGTTCTCCTGCAACGAACAATCTCTCACATACAATCAATATTCCAAATGATCGTTCAGGTTACCACATCGTTTTGGCCGTCTGGGATGTTGCTGACACTTCTAATGCCTTTTACAATGTAATTGATGTCAACGTCAATAATAAAAATTCTAGTCCACAAGTCTTTGGACCCTTCTTGTAAACAAAAAAAGTCAGAGCATGCTCTGACTTTTTTATTTTGACTTTATACGCCCCAAACTGATTCTAAAACGTTAGTTTGTTCACGACCAGGTCCTACAGAGAAAGTTGAGATACGTACACCAACTAATTCGCCAACACGACGAACATAGTTGCGAGCAGCTTCTGGTAATTCTTCCAAAGTACAGCATGAAGTAATGTCTTCTGACCAACCCGGTAATTCTTCATAAATTGGCTTACAATCTGCCAATTCCTTAAGTGAGGCTGGATAGTGGGTAATTTGTTCACCATTTCTACGTTCGTAAGCCACACAGATTTTTACTGTTTCAAGACCTGAAAGAACGTCAATTGAGTTCAAACTAAGATTTGTTAAACCTGAAACACGTTTTGCGTGACGCATTACGACTGAATCAAACCAACCAACACGACGTGGGCGTCCAGTTGTTGTTCCATATTCATGTCCAACTTCACGAATTTGATGTCCCACTTCATCAAAAAGTTCTGTTGGGAATGGACCGTCACCTACACGTGAAGTATAGGCTTTACATACACCAACAACTTTTGAAATTTTTGATGGACCAACACCAGAACCGATTGTTACCCCACCTGCTACTGGATTTGATGAAGTGACAAATGGATAAGTTCCTTGGTCAATATCAAGCATGACCCCTTGTGCCCCTTCAAAAAGGACACGTTTCCCTGCATCAAGGGCATCGTTCAAGATAACCGAAGTATCTGTAACGTATTTTTTAAGTTGTTGACCATACTCATAGTATTCTTCAAAAATTTCTTCAAATTCAAGAGGTTCTGAATCATACATTTTTACAAATTCACGGTTTTTAACTTCGAGGTTCGTACGTAAACGTTCCTCGAAGATTTCTTTGTCAAGTAAGTCTGCAATACGAATTCCGACACGAGCCGCTTTATCCATATAGGCTGGACCAATCCCTTTAATGGTTGTCCCAATCTTTTTATCACCTTTAGCTTCTTCTTGAAGGAAGTCTAATTTTTTATGATACGGCAAGATAACGTGTGCACGGTCAGAAATACGTAAACTGTTTGCAGAAACTCCATTTTCAGCTAGATAAGCGATTTCTTCAATCAGAGATTTTGGGTTAACAACGACACCATTCCCGATAACGGAAATTTTTTCAGGAAAGAAAATCCCTGATGGAATGAGGTGAAGTTTGAACTTTTTGCCGTCGATGACGATGGTATGACCTGCATTGTCTCCCCCTTGATAACGGGCAATAACTTCTGCGTTTGAGCTTAGGAAATCTGTAATTTTACCTTTTCCTTCGTCTCCCCATTGCGTTCCGACAACTACTACTGATGGCATAATATTCTCCTTAAGATGTGAGCCCGACTGCTTAACTTCCTAGAAAATTAGGAAAGATGGTGGTTCTGCCTGAGGCAGGTTCCCATTTTTATCTATTTTCGTAGAAGTTAGGAGGGCGAACTCAATTTCATTTTAAAATATTTTGCACGCTCCAAGTTCGCTTGGCTGGCATTTCTAAAAATTTTCTTCGACTTTTTGACTTATTTTATCAGAATAAAAGTTGAATATTTTTCTGAAAGCTCCTATCGCACTATTTTTTATTTTATCAAAAAACACCAAGATTTGCATTGGAAATCCTGATGTTTTTGATTAAAATGAATTTATCGTTCGGAAATAATGAACTTTTTGTTTAATCAATAGATTTCTTACAAAAGGCTGATAATTTTAGAGAGCGTTCCACTTTCTATCAAAACCATGATTCCAAGTACGATATAAACAAAAGCCAAAATCCAACGACTATATTTTTCTAAAATTTCATGGAGATGTGGGATTTTAGAAATTGTTTTTCCGAGTAGTCCTAGTATTAAAATATTTAGAATAAAAATGAAGATTGACAATATCAAATTACTTGGCGAAAGTGTCATAAAAAATGGAGTAAATAAAGCAATATTATCAGCACCGCAACTTGCAAAAGAAATAATAATAACAGTTCCTAGTAAACTTTTATTTTTTCTCTTTTGTAGTAACTCATCTAATTCTTCATCGTCGTCATCATCTCCCCAAAACAAGTACTTAATCCCCAGTCCCAAGGGAATTAATCCAAGCAAGCCCAAAATCCACTCTTCTGGAACGAGCTTTAAAATGACAGCAAAGAACAAACTAACTACTACAAGGGCCGTTGAACCAATAATTTGACCCAGAGTAATCGATAAATGACTTTTCTTATCAAATCGCACATATAAAATAGCTAATAGTATCAGTAAGTCTAAAGCCGTTGCCCAATAGATAATCGTAGAATTGATGATAATTGAAAACATAGTAACCTCTTCTAACCTCTTAAAGCTAATGAGGAGCAAGCTTTTATTCATTTTACTAAATAAATGTTTAATATAAAAATATTTAAGTTTGCTATTAAAAACTTCTTATTAAAATTAATTAGATTCTATTGCGGTCGATAGATAGGGCATGTTATAATAATGATATGGATAAAATTATCAAATCAATCTCAAAAAATGGGCATTTCAGAGCTTTTGCTTTAGATTCAACCCTAACTGTGCGAGAAGCACAAGAACGGCATCAAACTTGGCCTACTTCTACTGTTGCTTTAGGACGTACCCTAATTGCTGCCCAAGTCCTGGGGGCTAATGAAAAAGGAGATACTAAAATCACCGTAAAGGTTTTAGGTGATGGCGCAATGGGCCCAATTATTGCTGTTGCTGACAGCAAAGGTCATGTCAAAGGCTATGTGAAAAATCGGGAACTCGACTATAAAAAAGCCTCTACTGGCGAGGTTTTAGTTGCTCCTTTCGTTGGCAATGGCTTTTTAGTTGTTGTCAAAGATATGGGCCTCAAACAGCCTTATAGTGGTCAAGTAGATTTAATTACTGGTGAAATCGGCGAAGACTTAGCTTGGTACTTCTTAAGTTCTGAACAAACTCCTTCTTCTGTTGGGGTCAATGTCTTGCTTAATGAAGACTCTGATACTGTTAAAATCGCTGGTGGATTTATGCTACAAGCCCTTCCTGATGCCACCGATGAAGAAATCACTGAAATCGAACACAATATCAAAAGTATGCCTTCCATTGCAACAATGCTGACAAGTGACGAACCATTAAAAACCATGTTGGATAATATTTATGGTGATATGGAATACAAAAATCTTGGCGAATTTCCTTTGGCATTCAAATGCGACTGCAGTAAGGAACGTTTTCTTGAGGGCATCAAATCTTTAGGAAGAGAACCAATTGAAGAAATGATTGCTGAAGATCATGGAGCTGAAATTATTTGTCAATTCTGTGAAAACAAATATGAATATTCCGAAGAAGAATTAAAAGCACTAATTAACTAATATAATAATTTATTTTACTGACAAAACTTCTGTCAGTAAAATAGGATTGAGAAAAATGACTGTAAAACTTTTTATTGCTTCTACATTAGACGGCTATATTGCCACCAAAGAAGAAAGTCTTCAATGGCTTTTTGATGTTGAGGGTAAGGAGATAACGGCTATGGTGCTTTTTATAGTGGTATTGATACAATCATTATGGGGAAAAAGACTTATGATTGGTTAGAAAAAGAGCAAGCTGGTCAGTGGCCTTATGCTGACAATACTTCTTATATTTTAACTCATCAAGAAATCTCCGCTACTGACAGCATCATTTTTATTGACAAAGAAAAACTGACAGAGCTGTCAGTAACTTTTGCGGATAATGACAAAAACTTCTGGGTTGTTGGCGGCGGGGAGGTCATCAAACTTTTTCTTGAAAATCATTGGGTTGATGAATTACAAGTTACCATTGCCCCAGTTTTACTAGGAGATGGAATCCCACTTTTTCCGTCAGGAAATTATGAAGAGAAACTTCAACTGATTGATACTAGAACTTACGGGCAATTTGTTGAATTACATTATTTAGTAAACAAATAAATACTGACGATTTGTCAGTATTTTTTTGTTGATAAAAGTTACTGACAAAAATAAAGAAGTTAATTTTTAACTAAAACAGTTAATTTTTCGGCATTTGTAGCCATAAAATAGGGCATGATTCTTTAAAATTAACTACTTTGTATTAAAACAAAAACACTATGGTAACGCTTACGATAGAAGAGTATAATAAAACTAAAATAACTAAATATGGAGGTTTCTTATGCTCGCTGCTTACCAAAACTTTTCGCGCCAGTCCTTTGATTTCAAAAATCGTTCGAGTCGGTCGGCCTATTGGTGGGTCTTCTTGATTAATCTCATCATATATCTTGTCCTGACAACAACATTTTTATTGTCATCAGGACTTTCAGTGGCTTTGACGGCTGATGTGGACCATTTTTCAGCAGTTACTTGGATTGCGCTTATTTTGCTCTTCGTCTGGGGACTTGCCTCGATTGTTCCAATGTCAGCGCTCGCTATGCGTCGAATTCGTGATATAGGTTTGAGTCCATTTTTATGGCTTGTTTTCCCTGTGAGCATCATTCTCGGCGAATTTACGCAAATTTGGGCAATGATTATTTCAGGTGTGCTAGCCATTGTCTATCTAATATTCACACTTTTACCAAGTAAACCTGATAAAATGAAACCTAATTCGCAGATAAAAGGCTCGCTTATTGTAACGACTGGCTTACTTGTCCTGATATCTTTAGTGTTGGGCATTTGCCTGCAAAGGCGGAGCAGATTGTTTATGGCTCAAACCCAAATATCTCAGTAGCAGATGCGAAGCTCATTAGTAAAATTCAAATTGAAACACAAGAAATTGATAAAAGTTCCCAACCTGATGTTAACATACAAATGGCAGCAAATATTTCTGATAAATCAGCGAAGAGCATTTCCAGTAATGAGGCAAATCAAATCATCCAAAAGGAAACCCAAGAAAAAGGGGCAGTGTCAGTTGATGACTATCCTTAGCCTATCGCAGATTTATTTACAACAACTGATTGATAATTCTGTTTCAGAGGCAGAAAAAACGAGTGTATCAGATACAAACATGGAGCAAGAAAGTTCAGCAAAGAATTCATTATTTGGTTCTATTACAGTACTAGCTGCCTCCAAACAACCTGCAAACTATACAACACCACGTGTTGCTGCTATTCTTAGAAATAATTATAAACTAGCATTAAGTTTAAATGCAAAATCCAATCAATTTAAATCTTATATCCCGATTCCTTTCATTAAAAACAAAGTTGATGTAACATTTGGTGCTTTTGCCAATTCTTATAAAATAGGAGCTTTTACCGCTTTAGTAAAAGGAAATGGTGAATGGAACTTGACAACAAAAAAAGGAGGACGCTTAAGTTACTCTGGAACCTACTACGTATATGGACGAAAAACCATTGGTGCTGGTGTAACCAATGTAAATTACGGCTATATGGGACGTGTGTTAGGAATTCCTGAAGCTGTTTTAAGAGCCGGAGAGGCAGGATATTCTTTTGCACACGGAGGTTTGAAATACGGTCCATTTTCATTTTTTGACCAACCAAGAGATAGTGCGATGATAGCTTATGGATTCAATCTATACAATAGGAGAATTAGATTTTGAGAAAAGAACATAAGGCAATTTTCTGGTATGCATGGGGACTTGTTGTCGTTGTTGTTATAACGTTTGCTATTCTTGGAGTTGCTTTTATTTTGCTAGTCTATGGAAGGGGTTGAGCATGAAAAATAAACATAAAATCTTATGGTTCTTAGGCGGAACTTTTTCAGGGGTCATCGTAACATTTTTTGTTCTTTGGGGGATTGCTGCATTATTTTCAAATGCTGTGAGCTCAACAGATACATTATCTACGGCTACTTCTCCCAATATGCAATATGTCGCAAAAGCGCAATTTGCAGATGGAGGTGGTTTTGGAAGTGGTCCATATACTGTGAAAGTAACAAACAAAAAAGCATTGCTTCCGTTTTTTAATACAAAAACTGTTTACAGCATCTCTGACACGGAAAGTAGCTCAACTTGGGAAAATATCAAGCTAAAATGGCTAGATAACACACGTCTTAAAATTGGAAATAAAACAATTGATGTTACAAATGCCAAGAGTTATCAAAAATATTTAAATTAGGTCAATATAAGTTTAAAAAGCGAGGAAACTTCGGTAAATTCTTAAGTAAGAATAATAATAGTAGGGGGCTTTATGTTTAGTAAAAAAACGGTCGATAGAATAATAAGGTTGATAGTAGTCTTGATTGGTTTTATCTTAATTTTCAGCTTTCCTAGAAACTCATCATTTTACATATTAGGATTTGCCTTGTTGATAGTGAATATTGTTACAATGTTTTTCGATAAGACCTACAAGTAATCTTGTGATTTCTGCATAAAAACAATTTAAGGAGATAAAATTGAAAAAAGAAACCATTATCTCTAGAGTGCTTATGGTTGTAGCTCTGTTTATCACATTTTATTTTAAAGAATTATTTCCCAAACTATGGCTACTATTTACTCTAATTACAGCTTTAATACTTGGGATTTATGTAAGCTATCGAGTCAAAATCAAAGATAAGAATTCAAAAAAGTAATTGAAGGAAAACAAATGAAAAAAATAGTTTTCTGGTCTTTCTTGTGGGCAGCTATCCTTGGAGTATTCAACACTTTGATTTTTAATCCCTTAAACGATAAATTTCCCAATCTTTCTTGGCTTTGGACAACTTTATACTTTGGAATTCCATTTGTCGCATGTATTGTTATCATTTTGGTATCAAGAAATAGAAATAAAAAGTGAGGTTATTCTATGACAAAAATATACTTTTTTGGAATAATCTCTATTCTACTTGATAACTTGCTATTTAATCTATTGGTTCTCAATAGCGGAGCTTAAGGAGATAATCATGAAGAAAAAAATCATCATTGGGTCTATCGTCCTCCTCCCGTTTTTACTTGTCGCACTCTAGTTTACTTATGAAAACGCCCCTTTGCAAAAATCGACTGATTTGAGTCATGTGACTTTGGCAAATCTTAAAATTAACGCGCCAGAAGAAACGATAAAACAAGAACATAAAGAACTCGTCCCCAACACAGAATACGGTATTATCGGACTCGATCTCATTCCCACACATGGCGCCTTTAAGACCTGGTGGTACAAAGGAATGTCGGATAGCGATAGCCAATCTTTCAATGCTATCAGCTATCAAAAGAAAGTTGCTGCTATTTCCATAACGAATGGATACCTCGTTCAATATCTAACCTTAAATAGCGAAAATTTTAATGGAAAAAGCGTTTCTGAGGTGAGTGCGGTCTTTGGCAAGCATTATATTATTCGTGGGGCGGAGCAATCTGCAACTTATCTCCAATATATTGACAGAGTTCATCATTTGAACCTTATTTTTCAGTTGGGCGATTCCAAAAAAGTCTATGGAATTGTATTTTATAACGATAAAGTTGTTTCATTCACTCCTTGAATAATTGATTTTTAAATTACAAAAATTTGGGCAGGTGGTCAAATGATCGAAACTTCTGTATTTTTAATTGTCAGCATTATTTTGGCGCTTTTGTGTTGGCTTGTCACGTTTATTTCTCATGAAAACCTAACCCGTTTTTTTGTCATTTATCTACGGATTATTGGCGTTTTCAATTTCGTTGGCGCCGTTTACTTGTTTGGACCATTTGCTAATGATGAAAATGTTTGGAATAATTCTTTTTTGGCCTTCTGGGCAGAATTAACAGGAATTTTCGCCATGTATTCTCCAACTATACTTTTCCTAAGCGCCATCTACCTCTTAATCACTCAATGGAAAAACTATAAAAAAGTTTACTTTTGGGGCATAATTTTCATTGCCCTTGTCAGTTTACTTTTCAATCTGCTCGCATTCAATAACTTTGACAAATCAATGTAAGTTTTAATCTAGTAGTATAGGTTCAATAAATTTACTGACAGAGTTCTCGTCAGTAAATTTTCTAATCCTTAAGACCTTGTGAAATCTCAAAAAATTGCTATAATATTCTTTATGACTATGGACAAAATTTACAACGAATCGTGGAAAATTGGCGATATCGAAATAAAAAATAAAATTGTACTGGCACCAATGGCCGGAATTACAAATAAAGCTTTTCTGACCACTGCCAAAGAATTCGGAGCTGGACTTGTTGTAACCGAGATGATTTCTGATAAAGGAATCGAACATCGCAACAAGAAAACTTTGGAAATGATGGATTTTGAAGGCGTTCCACATCCGCTATCTATGCAAATTTTTGGTGGTGAAGTGGATACTTTAGTTGAAGCTGCTAAATTTGTTGAATCAAATACAGTTGCTGATATTATTGATATCAACATGGGTTGCCCAGTACCTAAAGTAACAAAAAATGAAGCAGGTTCTCGACTTTTGCTTGACCCTGATAAAGTTTACGATGTGGTTAGCGCAGTCAGTAAAGCCATTTCAAGACCATTGACAGTAAAAATCCGAATCGGTTGGGACGATGACCACCTTTTTGCCGTTGAAAATGCTAAAGCAATTGAAGCGGGTGGTGGAGCAGCAGTTTCCATGCACGCACGCACTAAAGCTCAAGCCTACACAGGAAATGCCCAAGAAAACTGGCACTGGCTCAAAAAATTGACTGACAATGTCAATATTCCAGTCATCGGAAATGGTGATGTCAAGACTCCAGAAGATGCGAAACGTATGATTGATGAAACAGGCGTGACTGCGGTCATGATGGGACGTGCTGCTCTTGGAAATCCGTGGATTCTTCATCGTACAGAACACTACTTGCGTACAGGGGAACTTCTTGCTGAACCTACGGTTGCTGAAAAGATGGAAATTGCAAAATTACATTTGGCCCGTCTCGTCGAATTAAAAGGGGACAATCTTGCTAGTCGAGAATTCCGTCAGCATGCAGCTTACTATCTTAAAGGAGCTTCTCGTGCAGCAAAAGTAAAAGTTGCAGTCAATCAAGCTGAATCGCAAGCAGAAATTATCACGATTCTTGATAATTTTGTAAGTGGAATTAAATAAATAAAAAGAAATCTGGATATTTCCAGATTTTTTTCTTATCATTCTCACAGTCCCTAATCCGCAAAATGGTAATATGCGGACGCCAATTTCGCCGTGAAACAGTTGGTCTTTTCTACTTTTTCAGTGAAAAAATTCATCTTCAACACATCAAATCATAATTGTTAACATCTGGTCTTTAAAAATAAATTTAACTTTTTATCAGGTCGTAATCTTTGAAAGACCCAAAAGTCGAAACGTTGTTTTGACTCGCAGCCTGTGTTATAATAGGAATAGATAAATAGTCATACAATTCCAAAAATAGAAAGGGTTTTCTATATGCGTACAACAAAAGCCACTGAAGAAATCGAAAAAGCTATTATTCACCTGAAGAAAGCCAAAAGAGAAATTAGTAACTATACTTTTGAATACAATGTTCAAAACTTAATTCAATTAGACAAGACAATTAAACAGTTGGAAAATATCAAAACTGGAATCAATGCAGATAGTTTTTCTGTTGAAGGAGTAAAATCTACAGGTGAAATCGAAGGGGCACGTCTTTCAAGATAATTTCTTTCACTGATAAAAATAAAAAATAGCTCTTTTGAGCTATTTTTTTCCTTTTTTAGCCACTTTATAGCGACTGCGTGGATAAGTGAAGTCACCAATGACTTCATGAACATTTATAATGGATGTGAAAGCATTCGGGTCAAGAATAGACAAAATTTGTTTGACTTCTTGAATTTCTCCGGGATTTAAAACCACATAGAGAATTTCTTTTGAATTTCCAGAATAGGCTCCTTCACCATGTAAGTAAGTCGCGCTACGACCAATCTCTTCAATAATTGCTTCGGCAATTTCGGCATGATTGTTCGTGATAATTAACATTCCTCGAACAGTATAACCACCCGATTGAACCACATTAATTACTTGAGCTGCTACAAAACTTGCAATCAAAGTGTACATCATGTGACGTAAATCAATATAACTTAATGATAACAGCATCACACAAGCATCAAATATGAAGAAAGTTCGTCCAACAGCAACCCCAGCTTTTATTTGTAAAAGCTTGGCAATGATGTCGGCTCCACCAGTCGTTCCTCCAAATCGAAAAACTAAACCAATCCCTGTTCCGGCAAAAACACCGGCTAATAAAGCAGCAATTAAATAATCATGACCGACATTGATTGTTACTGGAATCCGTTGGAAAATCCACATCCAAATTGAGAGACTCACGATACCCCAAATCGTATAGACAAAAGTTCGTCGTCCAAGAAAGCGATAGCCAAGAATTAAAAGTGGAATATTTAAGATAAGCTGAGTATATGACGGGTCAATATTCAATAAAGCATAACCAATCAATGAAAGCCCAGCGACTCCACCTTCAGCCAAGTGGTTCCCCATGTTGAACTCAACAAAACCAAAGGCATAGATTGCTGTCCCAATTGTAACAGCAAGAAGTTGCAAAAAATGCATCTTAGATAATTTTTTCATAATATCCCTCAAAAATTTCGATGAAATATCCTTGCCAAAGGCAAGGACGTTTAAATCTATTGTAGTTTAAATTTAGAATTTAGTCAACTTTTGAAAACTTCTCCCTTTTTAACTTAAGAATACTCAAAAAAAATAGCTCATTGAGCTATTTATTTTTTCAAATCTTTAAATCTACCACGTTTTGGTGCGAAATCTCCCACAACTTCGTGGACATTAATAACTGAGGCAAAGGCATTCGGGTCAATAATAGATAGAATTTGCTTTACTTCTTGTATCTCACTCGGATTGAGTACAACGTAAAGGACTTCTTTTTCAGTTCCTGAATAGGCACCCTCACCATGCAAATAAGTTGCACTTCGACCAATTTCTTCGATAATTGTTTTAGCAACTTCTACATGATGGTTCGTGATAATAAGCATTCCACGAACAGTATAACCACCATTTTGAATCAAATTAATCATTTGCATTGATATAAAGCTGGCAATCAAAGTATACATCATATGTTTAAGGTCAACATAACTTAAAGAAAGAGCCAAGATACAAGAGTCAAAGATAAAAAGCATTCGACCAACTGGGATTCCTTTTTTTATTTGAAAGAGTTTAGCAAGGATATCTGTTCCTCCCGTTGTTCCTCCAAATCGAAAAACTAATCCAATTCCTGAACCTGAAAATACTCCGGCTAATAAAGCAGCAATAAGGGTATCATTTCCAATATTGATTGTGAAACTAATTCTTTGAATAATCCAAATCCAAACAGCCAGACTCACAATCCCCCAAATGGTGTAAATAAATGTTCTTCTTCCTAAAAAACGATATCCTAAAATTAAAAGGGGAATATTTATTAAAAGTTGAACATAAGAGGGGTCAATATGCCATAGCGCATAGGAGATTAAGGAAAGCCCCGCGACTCCTCCCTGAGCCAAGTGGTTTGCCATGTTAAAGGCAACAAAGCCAAAAGCATAGATTCCTGTACCAATTGCAATGGCAAGTAAGTACAGAAAATGTACTTTTGCTAATTTTTTCATTTTATTTCCCCCTTTATTTTTTCACATATAATAAGGGGAGAAAGTCCTCCTTTTGGCTTTCTCCCTTTTATTATTTTACTTTTTTCAATAGAATATCAAGTTCTTAATCTTCTACTTCTGCAAATTTTCCAAGTACTCGAACATTTTCCGATATTGATACAAAAGCATGTTCATCGTATTTTTGGATAATATCTTTGAATTCTTGATATTCATACATGGTAATCACAGTCATAAGAACGGTTTGACTGGTGTGCGTATAACCACCTTCCGCATCATGTAAAATTGTAACTCCGTGTTTAAAGCGATTAACTAATTTTTCTGTCAGTAATTCTGGATTTTTAGTAACAATCATTACTTGCAAACGTTTTTGTCTTGTAAAGATTGCGTCTTGTACTCGAGAATTGACGAAAATAGCGATTAAACTATAAAGCATATATTCCCAACCAAAGAGAACTCCAGCTGTGAAAATAATCACTCCATTAACAATAAATGATAATGTTCCAACACTTCTTCCGGTCTTTTTACGCATATAGAGACTAACAATATCCGTCCCACCAGAAGAAATTCCTGATTTCATTGCATTTCCAACACCAAATCCCATAATTGCTCCCCCGAAGACAGCATTAATGACTGGCTCGTGAGTTAAAGGAGTCACAGGAATAAAGTGAATGAAAACAGAACTCATGACAACAGTAATTACTGTATAGACAGTAAACTGTTTTCCAATTCCTCGCCACGCTAGAATGAAAAGTGGAGCATTTACCAAAATCAGCGAAGCTGAAATGGGTAAAATATCATGACCACTAATTCTTGTCACCAACTCTGAAACAACTTGGGCCGCACCAGTCGCACCAGAAGCATAGACATGCCCTGGCTGATAGAAAAAGTTCAACGCGAATGATGAGAAAACCGCATATACAACTGCTGCCGAAAATTTATTTGCCATTTTTTCAGCGCCAATAGATTTTAATACTTGGTAAAGTCCAATTTTATCTAAAAGGCCACCGAGAATTTTATTGATCTTTGTTTGCAAGTTTAATACTCAATTCTTCCAGCTGTTTGTCAGCTACTATAGATGGAGCCTGAGTCATTGGATCAGAGGCTTTATTGTTTTTAGGGAACGCAATTACTTCACGGATATTATCTTTACCGGCAAGTAACATTACAAAACGGTCAAGGCCAAGGGCCAATCCACCATGTGGTGGGAAACCATAGTCAAGTGCTTCAAGTAAGAAGCCAAATTGTTCATTGGCATCTTCTAGTTTAAAGCCAAGAGCACTCAGCATTTCTTCTTGAAGGTCACGACTATTAATTCTCAAAGAACCTCCGCCAAGCTCATAACCATTAAGGACAATATCATAAGCATGCGCACGAACTTTTTTCAAATCAGAATCTTTCCGATGTCCGTCAGCAGATAAGAAAGCTTGTGTTTCTTTCGTTGGTAAAGTAAATGGATGGTGAGCAGACATGTAACGTTCTTCTTCATCTGACCATTCAAACATTGGCCAATCAATGACCCAAAGGAAATTGAACTTACGGAAATCAATCAAACCTTGTTGTTTACCAATTGTTAAACGAAGGGCACCAAGAGCAGAATTCGCTACATCAAGGCTGTCAGCAACAAAAAGTACCAAGTCATTGTCAGTCAATTTTAATTCATTAACAAAGCTGTCAGTAGATTCAGCTAAGAATTTTGAAATACCACCAGCGAATTCACCTTTTTCAAATTTGACCCAAGCAAGACCTTTAGCTCCATTTTGTTTGGCTTGTTCTGTCAGTTTATCAATTGATTTACGAGAATATTTGTCAGCAGCGCCTTTGACAACAATTGCTTTAACAACTTCAGCTTCTTGGAAAACTTTGAAATCAACTGTTTTAGCAAGTGCTGACAAGTCTGTCAGTAACAATTCAAAACGTGTGTCAGGTTTGTCAGAACCATAAAAATTCATGGCATCATCATAGTTCATTCTTGGGAATGGTAAAGTCACATCAATTCCTTTGACATCTTTCATGACTTTAGCAATCAATTCTTCAGTCAACTCTTGAATTTCTTCTTCACCCAAAAATGAAGTTTCTAAATCTACTTGTGTAAATTCTGGCTGACGGTCACCACGTAAATCTTCATCACGGAAACATTTCACAATTTGATAGTAACGATCAAGGCCAGCAGTCATCAAAAGTTGTTTCATCAATTGTGGTGATTGCGGTAAAGCGTAAAATTCGCCTTTATTAACTCGAGAAGGGACAAGATAATCACGCGCTCCTTCGGGTGTTGATTTGTTCAAAAATGGCGTTTCAACATCGATAAAGCCTGCTCCATCTAAATATTCACGAATGGAACGAGTCGTCGCATGACGCATTGTAATATTTTTAAGCATCTCTGGACGACGCAAATCAAGATAGCGATATTTTAAACGTGTATCATCAAGTACTTCAACATCATCTTTGATTTCAAAAGGTGTTGTTTTAGAAGTGGACAAAATTTCGATAGCAGTCGCTTCGATTTCAATACCACCGGTTTTGATTTTGTCATTCTTACTTGCACGCTCAACCACTTTACCCGTTACTTCAAGGACAAATTCATTACGTGCTTTATCCGCGGCTTCAGCCACTTCGGTTGCTGCTGTTTCAGGATTGACCACAATTTGGACAATTCCTTCTCGGTCACGTAAATCAATGAAAATCAATCCTCCAAGGTTACGGCGTTTAGCCACCCAACCTTTAACTGTGATTGTTTGATTTAAATATTCTTCTGTAATATTTCCCGCGTAATTTGTACGTTTCATATAAATGTAAATTTCACTGTTCTCTAGTGCAAACAGGTAAAATTTAAGCCCTCTTTCTTCTTATTATCGATAATTTTGTTTTTCAGGAATCACGCCACGAACGCCACCTGTCGGATTTTTTACATCTCCCTGATATCGTGGAATCAGGTGAACATGACAATGAAAAACAGTTTGTCCGGCTGCATGACCAACATTGATGCCAATATTATAAGCATTTGCATGAAAATTTTCATCTAAGTGACTTTTAGAAAGTTCTAAAAGTTCTTCGATTGCTTCTCTTTCATATTTAGTCAGCTCAAAATACGAGGCGACATGTCGTTTGGGGGTAATCAAAATATGACCTTCACTGACAGGATAAGCATCATAAAATGCCTGTGCCAATTCATTTTCAAAGACCTTATCTTTCACCTCACAAAATGGACAATCTTTCATCTCTTCACCTGAGCCTTTTCT
The DNA here is from genome assembly GCF_001591705.1 of Lactococcus cremoris subsp. cremoris NBRC 100676. GTDB lineage: Bacteria > Bacillota > Bacilli > Lactobacillales > Streptococcaceae > Lactococcus > Lactococcus cremoris. The sequence continues at coordinate 17,681 of NZ_BCVK01000011.1, forward strand.
TGACTTAGTTTATCTCGTCAGCGTAAATTTCTTCAAAAATTGGGGCAAATGATTCGTGAACCGCTTTAAGTGTTGTTTCTACTTGTTTACGTGTTTGATTATGTTTCACTTTGATTTGTCCTGTGCGAACTTCATCTTCTCCAAGTGTAATAATCAATTCTGCTCCCAATTTTTCGGCAATTTTAAATTGTGCTCCAAGTTTACGATTTGAAAAATCACGTTCGACTTTAAAGGCCTGTTCGCGTAAACTCTCAGCCAATTTTGTTGCTTCAAGATTAGCTTTTTCACCCATTACAGCAATGTAAACATCCAAAGTTTCCTCAGGAATAAAGTTAATTTCTTGTTTTTCGGCAATCATTAGGAGTCTTTCGATACCTAAACCAAAACCGAAGGCTGGAGTGGCTGGACCATCAAAATACTCTACTAGACCATCATAACGTCCACCACCACAAACAGTTAGTTCTTTACCATCAAAATTAACAATGAATTCAAAAATTGTATCATTATAGTAATCTAAACCACGAACCATATTTGAGTCAATGGTATATTCGATGTTCAAAGCTTCGAGTAAGGCTTTTACTTCTTCAAAATAAGCTTTTGAAGTTTCATTGAGATAGTCCAAGATAGCAGGGGCATTTTTCACAATTGCGATATCTTCTGCTTCTTTACTATCCAACACTCGTAAAGGATTTTCATTTAAACGACGACGGCTATCTTCTGAAAGTTGATTTTCAAACGGAGTCAAATAATCAATCAAAGCTTGTCGATATGCCTTACGGCTTTCCATATCCCCTAATGTGTTGAGCGAAAGCTTCACCCCAGAAATGCCTAATTGACGGAAAAGCGTATCAGCCATCGCAATAATTTCTACATCGACCGCTGAATTTTTCAAGCCTAAGCATTCTACACCAAATTGGTGGAATTGACGTAAACGTCCTGATTGTGGACGTTCATAACGAAACATTGGAGCATCATACCAAAGTTTTACTGGTTTCACAACTTCTGGAGCATAGAGTTTATTTTCGATGTAAGCACGAACGGCTGATGCTGTTCCCTCTGGACGAAGGGCAATATGACGTCCACCTTTATCCTCGAAATCATACATTTCTTTAGTAACAATATCACTGGTTTCACCAGTGGCACGACTAAAGAGTTCATAGCTTTCAAACATCGGGGTACGAATCTCTTTGAAATTATAATCATTAAAAACGCCACGAGCAATTTCTTCGATATACTGCCATTTTGCAGTTTCAGCAGGTAATAAATCTGCTGTTCCTTTTGGTTTTTGAAGTTTCATTTTTTTCCTTTCGATTCACTGGGAGTGGGAGTCTTTGTAAAAAATCATTATATGTGATAATTATCTAATAAGATACCGTTTACATAAGAAAGCACCCCAAAGCCTCTCGCTCTAGGGTGCATTATTGCACGGTACCACCTAAATTTGCTCCTAGAAAATCAGAGCCTCAAATTGATTATAACGTTATCACCGATAATCACTGTCACAAACCCTATGAGCTTTCACCACTACTCACTCTCTTTTCTATTATTGTAACGCAAAAAGTGAGGCAAAGCAAGCAAGTTTTGTATGATTTAGAAAATATTTTAACTTCTATGATTCTTCTAAATTAAGAACGTGACGATTATAATATTTTTGAGCAAAATCACGACTAATAGGAACTTCTAAAAAGTCAAATAAGGCAATCACTCTAAGCATTTCTTTTTGACCTTCCATTTTTCCATTCTTATAATCTAAATAAGCCCAAGCAAAGCGATAAAGTCCTTGGACATGTGTATCAAGTGCTTCTGCATAGTTATGAACCATCGATAATAAGTCACTTGCTTTTTGGGTTTCCCCTCTACTTATGAGTGTCATAGCACATCGCCCGGCAGTCTGTACAATCCGACGTCGATAAATTAATTTACCTTTATATTCTGTCTCGTGTAAATTAATATCTGATATTATTGCATAAACTAAGGAATAAGGCAGTTGCCAAGCATTTAAAGCCAAAATTCCTAAACTATATTCAAGCCAAAGCTCGATTCCAAATAAAAAATCACCAATTTCTGTTACTTCTTCCTCATTTAATATTTGATAACAAGCTTTGGCAGTTAATTCTAAGACACGATAATCAGTGTATTGTCTGGTCAATCTTTCCTGCGAATGCAGCTCAAGCCAATCATTGTTATAGTTCAAAGTTTCAAATTTTTCTTCAAGTATCTTAACTTTTATTTCTTGATTATTCGCATATTTGTGTGCTTCATTTTGAATCATTTCTGCTTCCGCAAATTCTTCTCTTAACTGTATCATATCCAACCAGTTGATATAATGAACAAAATAATCATCCTTACTTCCTTTGATAATATAAGAAAAATCCTGTTCCGGAATGTTCATGAGTCCAAGCATTGCATCAATCACATCATAAGGTAGCAAAATTTTTCCACTTTCAAATAGCTTCAAACGAACAGGATTTACTCCAACTGGAATAAAAAAATCATCACGATAGCCTTGCTGATAGCGAATAATATGAAACTTTTCACCATAACCCCCATCAACTCGACTTTCTCCAGATAAATACATAAAGTCACTCAAAGTATAACCCATAAATTTTAAAAGTTCAGCTAATCTCTCAAATGAAATATTTGAAGTCCCGTTTTCAAGCCTAACAATTCCATTTTTAGACATAATTGATTCCAAATCTTTATATTTAAAGCCTGCCAGCTGACGCAACTCTTTAAAACAAGTATCACATTTTTGTGACTTTTGTTTCGTCTAATTATCCTTATTTTAATAATATAGATTTATTATATAACTATTTGTTTGCGCTTTCAAGACCCGATAAAATTTTTTAAGATATAAAAAGACCCTGAAGAGGGTCTTTTTCTTTTGATTCAATGTCAGCCCGACTTTTTTATCTTGGATACCAATTTTAAAATTAGAAAAACTATTCCTGCTACAAAGATGATTGAGACTAGGAATACTAGACTTAAGATAACCATAATTAGCTCGTCCTTATCATAAAAGATAACCTAATCCTATTGATGTAATGGCGCCGAAAACTATGGGTCTTAAAAAGCAAAACGTAGCAAATAGAAGATAGACTAGATTTAAATCGCTATTTTTTTCTTTTATATATAAGTAAAGATAGAAGATAAAGGAAAAAGTGGGAATTCCCAGTAAGAGCAGAACCGGCACCAGCCAATCAACCGGACTTATCTCACTTAATATCTTACTGAGAAGCTCAAAAGACTTATTCATAAAGCTAATATGACTAAAGAAGGGCTCAGATAAGCAAAGCCAAACCATTAGTAAAGCGGGAATTATTTTTTTGATTGTCATAGGCTATACCTTCTTTCTACTAGATTTTATAAATCAAAGGAGCGTTCACGACCTGATTATTTAATCAAAGATAATTTCCTAATCCTATTTGCATGGTAACAAAGAAGATTGGAGTGACGGTCGCCGAAATCAGAGTCATCATGATATAAATTATGGATTTATTATTTATTTGCTTTTCTTTAATGGCAAGAAATAGGCAAGAACCTAAAGATACTATTGGTATAACAAATAATAATAAAATTGTGGCTAGAGGACGCTATTAGAAATTTTTTCTATCGTTCTGAATACAAAACTAAAAGAAGAATTTAAAATACTGTTATGTATGAAAAAGGGAGAAGTGACACAGAGCCAGATTAATAATATAAAGGGAATGTGTAAGGTTAAAAATAAATATTTTTATTTCATTAGTTAGTATCTTCCTATTTCATGAGGTCTATATACTTGTGTTTTTAGTGTGTAAAACTAGTTTTCAATCACCTACGTAAAACCTTCTTTCTATTTTCAAACCTCGCATATAGATTTTTAAATCACAGATAACTCCCAAAGCCATAGGATAAAGGGGATAAAAGATAATATTTTTTTCATATTCATATCTTTCAATTTATCTGTTAAAATTCTCTTTTCTATTTTTTCATTCGCCCCACTAAGAAACTAGTATTATCTTCTTTATTTTTGTCCGGTAAGAATTGACTGATATTTTTATTTTGAATTACAAAAGATAGCCCAACCCTATTGACGTGATGACACCGAAAATCAGAAGACTTAAAAAACAGAATGTCGCTAATAGAAGATAGAGCAGGTTTAAATCAGTATCTTTTTCTTTGATATACAAGTAAAGGTAAAAGATAAGAGAAAAACACGGAATCCCTAATAACAGGAGAACAGGCACAAGCCAATCAATCGGAATTATCTTGCTTAGCCCATCAGAAACAAAACGAAGAGAATCATTCATAAAGCTAATATGACTGAAAAATGGGGCAGATAGCCAGAGCCAGACCAGCAATAAAGCAGGGATTGTTTTCTTGATTGTCATAGGCTAGTACCTTCCTACCTGATAAGGAGCGTACGCTGGGGTAAATAGAGTGGGTAAGCCTGTTGGTGCAATGACACCACTTCCTATCCCATACACAACTGGTAAATTACCAGTACCATAATAATAAGCTTGCCACACAAGTTTTGAACAATAATTAGGATTTATTTCTTTGATATTGGTAGTAATTCTGTAATCAAGGTGTATATTTTTGGTTGCTCCCCCATATGTACAATAGAAGTGTGTATCTGCATATTGGGCAACTTGTCTTGCTAGTCCAGTGTTTCTCATTCTATAAACAGACGTCCACTCTTTAATGTGTTCGGTAATCCATTGTCTTTTTGGAAGTTGACGATTATTGTCTGATAAGCCATTCCACCAACCGTTTCCACCCGGCATTTCTAAAACATAACCGTCCGCATTTAAAATGGCTGCGTGTCCGATTACTCCAGTAGGAAAGTCACCGCCAACAATCAAAATATCTCCTGCCTGAGTGTCTCTACAAAACTTGTCAATATTATCTTGCGCTGTTCTCAGTCTGATATTTGAAGCGGTAGGGTCTTTGGTCTGCAAGACTGGTTCTTTTGTATCAACCATGACTCCGTAATTATTGAGCTTTAACCATGATTCATAAGTGATTGACGAATCATAGTTTTTGTATTCTTCATAAGATGGTCTCATGATAGAAATTTCATCTTTTTCCCAATTTGCTTTCGGATAAAGATTAGGGTTAATGATGTTTTCACTAACTGCCTTATCATAAAGACTTCCAATATCTGTGAATTCATCAGCATTAACAAGTAATCCTGTAAACAGAACTAATCCCAGTAGTAGTGCGACGAGGCTTCCAATTTTAAATTTTTTCATTTGCTTTTCTCCTTTTTAGGCTTAAGGCACTGAATATTTCTTGTAACAATCTTTCCAATTCATTTGTGCAAAATCTCCTTTCTATTGGGAACCACAAGTGGTTCAAATTAGCACTCTCTTCTTTCTAAAATCATTATAACAGCTGTTCCTTCGTCTTCTTCTATTCGTGCCATATCTGGCACTCTAAATAAAAAATACAAGTATTTCTACTTGGATTTTCATATTTTTTCTAAAAGAATTAGTCAGCATTTCTAAAAACTTGCATATTTTTAGCAAAGTAGTCATAGCCACTGTAAATAGTAAAGAAAACACAGACATAAAAGAGGATTGTTCCAATATATAAAGGATTTCCAATGAAAAGGAAGATGACGCTTAACATTTGTGTAGCTGTCTTGATTTTGCCAGGCATTGCTGCCGCCATAACGACTCCACCTTGTTCGACAAGCAATAGACGTAAACCTGTGACAGCAAGTTCTCGGCAAATGATAATGGCAACGGCCCACATTGGAACAACATGTAATCCAACAAGGACAACAAAGGCAACCATGTTAAGCATTTTATCAGCTAACGGGTCCGCAAATTTACCAAAGTTACTGACCACATGCCATTTGCGAGCAAGATAGCCATCAAGCCAGTCAGTAAAAGAAGCTATCGCAAAAACAATTGCTGCAACAATCCACATGACCGAGCTGTGATCTTGGGAAACAAAACCATTAAAATGAGCTCCCTGTGGTAAATAAAATAAAATCACAAAGATTGGAATCATAAAAATCCTTGCCATCGTTAATTGATTAGGTAATTTCTGTTTCATAGTTCTCCTTTTACAACCAAAAACAAGCCATCAGTTTTTCTTTACTGAGCAGCTGAATTTGTTGTTGTTCGATTAATTTGTAGAGTAATTTTGGCCGGTCCAGTTGTTGTCAGCGAAGATAGGTCTAAGGCTTTACCATTGACTGTAAGAGTAAGTCCTTGAACACTTCCAAGTGTAATCACTGAATTTTCTGCACCTGTTGTCACTAAACCAGACAAAGTATTGGCCCCATCAGTTAAGGTTTGACCATTAGCCGCAACATTTGAATTTGTCATGCCAATCCAAATTGTCCGTCCTGCAGCAGCTGAGAAATCAACTTTTACAGGGTCAGAAATATTGCTGATGGTTGCAACCATTGCTGAGCTTGAACCTGTGATAGCAATCGTTGGCTCAAGCACACTACTACTTGCTTGTGTACTACTTTCTGGTGGTTTTGTAGCACTTGTTGCAGCCTTAGAGGTACTGGCTACACTCTTTGAATAAGAATAATCATTGGTTATTAAATCAGGTGTTTCAGGTTTATTCATAATCACTGCCGCAAAAACACCTACTACAATTAATAATGCCGCTGCTGATAAAGAAATAATTGGGACATAATGACGCCAAGTTTTTGGCTCTTCTTCCTCGGGTTCAACCCGCTCATTAGGTTTCACAAAATGATAAGTCTCTAATATATCCTCCTTATCCTCTACTGTGATTCCCTTTCCTTCATCATAAGCTTGAATGATTCTATCTGCATTCAACCCTAATTTTTCTGCGTACTGTTTAAGATAAGCCTTGATGTAAAAGTCACCCGGCAAGGCTTTGTAGTCGTCTGTCTCCAGTGCGACGATATATAATTTTTGTACTTGAGTTAATTGTTCTGCTTCAGAAAGACCAAGCCCAAGCGAAGTTCGCTTTTCTTTTAAGACTTGTCCGATTGTTTTGATTGTCAACATATCCTCCCTTCATTTTTGTACTGCCCATCGGTTGTTAATTATCACTGTTCTTTAATATGTTTGGAGATTTTCATCATCTCACCTTGGGTATTGCGCTGATTAAGTTTATAGAAAACTTGGAGCGGCTTTTAATTTACTGACTCGTTTTATCCGAATCAACTAAAATTTCTGTCAGTAAATTTTTCAATTTCTGTCTTACTGACAGAATAACTTTATTTAGGTAGAATGGTAAATTCTACTTTCTTCATTTCAGAAATAAATTGGTCAGCAAATTTTTCAATTTCTGATAGGCTTAATTCTTTCAAGATTTCAGGAAAATCAAAGAAATTTATATCATCATAAATTTCAGATGAAAATTGATTGGCAATATATTCAAGCGAATTTAATGAGCTAAAATAATCACCCAGCATTTCTCTTTTAAGTAAATCGAGATGCTCTTCACTAAAATCTCTATCTATTTTATAACTTTTTATGGCTTCTTGCAAAGTTTGACCTAATTTTTTAGGATTTTCTGTGTCAGCTGTCAGCACCGCAAAGTGAAATCTCTTATCCAAATCAAAGGAAAATCCAAAGGAATCATCGATTAAACCAGCGTTATAAAGTTCTTCATAGCGCTGACTGGTCCTGCCAAAAAGCAAATCTAGAAAAAGTTGATTGGCGAGTTTGTACTTAAATAATGTCTTTGAATCTTGTGCAAGCGCGTCTTCACCTCTTAAACCCAAAGAGAATTTTGGCATTGCAACTTCAAGTTCTAAAGTTCCCCCAGTGATTGGCTCACTCGCAATAATTTCTTTTCTTTTAATTTCCCTTAAATCAGCAAAATCTTTTTTCGCTTGATTATTGCGTACAAAATCAGCCATCATTTCAATATCAAAGGGACCAGTCAAAAACAAATTCATGTTTTTAGGATGATAAAAAACTTCATAATTTTTATACAAGTCATCAGCCGTAATCGCATTAATCGTTGCTGGCGTTCCAGCGATATCAGCCGCTAGTGGTGAATCAGGATACATTTTTCCCAAAAGTCCTGCAAAAAGACGCCAATCACTGTCATCTTGATACATTTGAATTTCTTGTTGGATAATTCCTTGTTCTTTTTCAACATTTTCCTTAGTGAAATAAGGTTTTTGAACAAAATCAAGTAAAAGTTCGGTACATTCGTAAGAATTTTCTCGAGTAGAAAAGAGATATGAAGTACGCGAAAAACTTGTGAAAGCATTAGTTTGAGCCCCTAATGCTCCAAATTTATACATAACGTCGCCCTCTTCTTTTTCAAAAAGTTTGTGCTCTAAAAAATGCGCAATACCTTCTGGGAAAGTTTGGAAATCTTGCTCACCTAAGGGGACAAAACTTGTATCGAGGGAACCAAAACTTGTGGTAAATAAGCCATAAGTTCGGTTATAGTCTGCCTTTGGCAGATAATAAATAGTCAAACCATTGGGTAAAGTATCTATATATAATCTTTCCCCTGTTTTTTCATAAAACTTACTTTTCAAGGCTGACCTCCATATTTTCCTGATTCACAGTAAATCCTTTCATAAAATATTCTGCCTGTAGACTTAGTAATTTGGCAACTCTTATCAAATCTGCTTTTGAAACTGATTCAAGTGCGCTTAAAAATTCAGACATCGGTAAAAATTTATCTGGAATGAGCGCTTTTACATATTCTAATTCAATATTATTTGATGGAGAATCTTGACCTATAAAATAAGCATTTCTTAACATTGTTTTCGTTTGCTCAACTTCTAACTCTGTAAAATCCCCTCTTTTAATTGCTTCAAGTTGTTCAAATATTAAACCTCTTGCTTCTTCAAAATTTTCAGCATCAATTCCAGCTGCAATTTTTAAAAAGCCTGTGAAGGAATCAAAAGTTGATGAAATTGAATAAGCTAAACTTGCCTTTTCACGGACATTAATAAATAATTTTGAATGAGCAAAACCACCCAAAAGTCCATTCATCACTTGAAGCGCAAGATAATTCTCATCTCCGTAAGCCACTGGCATTTGGTAAGCTAACTGCAAAATGGATTGCGCTACATCTTTTTCCTCGGTCAGAACTGACAATTCTGTCAGTGATTGTTGATAAAAAATTTCTTTACTGACCGCTCTGTCAGTAAAATTAAAGTCTGAAAATAAGTCAATCACTCGTTTTTCATCCACATCACCCAAGACAAAAATATCAATCGCATTCTCAGCTAACATTTTTTGATAGTACTCAAAAAGGTCTTGAGGATTTTCTTTGGCGATTAGCTCACTTGTTCCAACACTTGGCAGAGCCTGATTGACATTTTCAAAAAACAAATTAGCCAATTGACGGCTGGCATAATAAGCCCGATCATCATTCATTGAAGCTAGGTAATGCAATAAATTTCTTTGCTCTCTTTTGAAAATTTCAGGATTAAATTGCCCTTGACTTGCATCAGGTTGAAAAATAGCAATTTTCAAAAAATCAACTGCTGCTCCTAAGGTATCAAAATCTACTAATCTTGGATTTACAAAACTCATGTTAAGTGAAAGTAGATGCTGCTTTCCTTTTTTGGCAACCCCTGTCGTAAATGAAGCGCCAAACATCTCTGAGAGTTTACGGCTAAAATCTTTTCCTGTTTGATAGACAGCATTTGTGCTTTCAAGCATATTAGATAGGAGGACCCGTTTCCCGAGTCTATCAGCTGATAATTCTTCTCGAAAACGAACCATCAGCCTTACTGTTTTAAATTTCGTTTCTTTAATCACATGGAGCATAACTCCATCTGTCATTTTTATTTCTGTCAATTGACTATCACTTTCCTATTTTATCAAGCTTTTACTAGTTCTTAATGCAACCCTTATTATACCAAAATCTGAGGCGATTTTGTGAGATTTCCCAACAAAAATTAGGAATAAAAGTTAACTTAAAGGCATCTTATTTTATTAAGCTTATTTCTAAATTTTCAATGAAATAAACTTCAGATTTATGTTAAAATAAGACTATGAAAAAATACATTTTATTTGAAGAATACATTGCACTCGGACAAGTTTTGAAAGAACTTGGTTTAATCTCAACAGGAGGACAAGCAAAAATTTTCCTTGCCGAAAATGAAGGAAATATTTTCTACAATGGTGAAGTTGAAAATCGTCGCGGAAAAAAACTCCGCGATGGAGACTTACTTGAGTTCCCAACTTTTGACTTAAAGGTTACTTTTGAACAAGCTGACGCAAAAGCGATTGCCGAACACGAGGCTGAAAAAGCTGAGGAAGCTCGTGTCAAAGCCATTGTTAAAAAAATGAATGCAGAAAACAAAAGCACGAATCCTACTAAAAAAGCACCCCCTCATTTTCCTGGTAGAAAATAATGAAACTCAAGCAAATTGAACTTAAAAATTTTCGAAATTATGAAGATTTAAAACTCGACTTCCATCCCAATCTCAATATCTTCTTGGGTCAAAATGCTCAAGGAAAGACAAATATTCTTGAAGCTATTCACTTTTTAGCCCTTACTCGTAGTCACAGAACGAGTCATGACAAAGAGTTAATTTGTTGGTCTGGGCAAGAAATGAAAGTTTCAGGATTGGTTGAAAAGGCTCATGTAAACGTTCCTCTTGAAGTTCAATTAAGTTCCAAAGGACGAATTGCTAAGGCTAATCATCTGAAGGAAAATCGCTTGGCTGATTATATCGGACAACTAAAAATCTTGATGTTTGCGCCTGAAAATTTAGAATTGGTCAAAGGTTCGCCAGCCACTCGCAGACGATTTATGGATATTGAACTCGGACAAATTCACGCTGTTTATCTTTATGATTCCATGCGTTATAATCGCGCTTTAAAAGAGCGAAATGCTTATTTGAAATTTGACCAAGCAAAGATTGATAAAAACTTTTTGACGGTTCTTGATGAACAATTGGCTGAACATGGCAATAAAATCATGTTTGAACGTAAAACTTTCATTGAAAAGCTTGAAATTCATGCAAAAAAAATTCATGAACAGTTAACTCATGGTTTGGAAACATTAAAAATCACTTATAATCAAAATGTAAAAACTGATTTTTCAAAAGAATTATTGAGTCGACAAGATCATGATATTTTTAGACATCAGACCACCGTCGGTCCCCATCGAGATGATTTACAGTTCTTTATCAATGAGATCAATGTTGCTGATTTTGGTAGTCAGGGACAACAACGAACCGTTGCTCTTTCGATTAAATTGGCCGAAATTGATTTGATTTTTGAGGAAACGGGTGAGTATCCTATTTTACTTTTAGACGATGTCATGAGTGAACTTGACAATCATCGTCAGCTGGATTTGATTGAAACAAGTTTAGGTAAAACCCAGACTTTTATTACCACAACCACTCTTGACCATCTCAAAAATTTACCGGAAAATTTGAGTATTTTCCATGTTACTGATGGGACAATTGAGAAAGAAAAAGAATAAAAAATTACTGATGAAACCACTAGCATATTCGTAAAAGCTTAAGCGTCAACGACTATCCTATGATGGAAATTTTGTCAGTAATTTTTTGTATCTGTCAGTAAATTTTACTTTTCGTCAGTAAATATTTCTTTGGCAATAAATATGGCATTTAAAACTTTAGGGAAGCCGACATAGGGAATGCAATGAATAAATGTTTCAACGATTTCCTCTTGTGTCAAGCCAACATTCATTGAAGCCTGAATATGCACGCGCAATTGATTTTCTAAACCTCCTTGACTCAACAAACTTGTGATTGTAATCATTTCACGCTGCTTAAAATCAAGCACTCCTCGGTTATAAATTGTTCCAAAGGCAAATTCGATCATCATATCATTCAAATCAGGGGCAATATCTTTGAGTGATTCTTCAACAGGTTTTGCTGCTGCCCCGTCAATTTTTGCTAAGTTTTCTAAACCAATTTCTTTTTTGTTCATTTTATTTCCACCTTTCTATGGTAAAATCAGTATAAACCCTCAAGTTAACTTGAGAGCAAGTAAAAAGAGGTAGAAAATGAAAAAAACTTATAAAATTTCAGAAATATCTTTACTGACAGGTCTATCAGTCCCTACTTTACGCTATTATGAAGAACTTGAACTTCTAAAACCCCAACGTAATTCCAGTAATTACCGAGAATTCACAGAAGCTGATCTTGCTTGGATTGAATTTATCAAAAGAGCCAAGGCAACTGGCATGCCGCTTACAAAAATCCAAGAATACTCAAATTTAAGAGAACAAGGCGATTCAACAATTATCCAAAGAATTTCGCTTTTAGTTGAGCAAGAACGAATTTTACGCGAACAAATCACTGACCTAGAAGCTCATTTAGATTTTATTTTACAAAAAAAGCATCATTACTATGAAAGTCTACAAAAAAACTCGGAATCTTAAATCCGAGTTTTTTTATTTACGGTGTTCCATACAGAAAATTTTTGACATATTTTACTACAGTTGGATTTTTGGGCGCTTGTGAATGGCTCGCTTTGGTTGGATATAAAGTTGAAGTTATTTCATTCCCGTTATTCTTGAAGAGATGGTAAATTGAAAAACTATCTGCCCACGGAATAGCACTGTCTGTCTGCTTGGCACTATTAAAATCTCCTTCCAATAATAACATTTGAACTTTCGGAGATATTCTTTCATAGTTTTCTTCGATGTATTGATACATTTGTGTTTTAATTAAAGGTCCATTTTGCAAGACATTAGTCAAGCTTTCTCCGTATTGGAGATTAGTCGCTTTATTGTATTCCCCATCCAAAGATACATATTTATTAACAGGGGGAAAATTTGGATTATTGGCTGTATCAATCATATAGTACACAGCACCCGTCCCTCCTGAAGAATAACCGACGAGATTAATCCAAGGAATCTGATAATTCTGCATCAAATAAGAGACTACTTTTTGTAATCCAGCAGAATATATTGAGCCAGAGTCTGTTCCTTTTACTGTCCCAAATTCAATCATCGGATACTGGTTATCTTGTGAAATTTGTCCTTCAATTTTTAATAAATTATTTTTTTTGGTATCTGCAGTAATTGCCAAAGATTTATGAGCGGGTACATTTTCAATCGGAAGTAGCCGTTGAACTAACCAATCCACTGGTGTAACACTTCCACTTGAACCTGCAATATAAATTGTAGGATAGATTACTTGCTTATTTGAATTCGAAGTTGAGGAAGTACTCTCCTTAACACCCGCTGTCGTTGACAAACTCGTTCCATTATCACTTTTAGCATGTGAATGCTGAGCTTTCGACCAAGATAGGAAGAAAATTGTTCCAGAAAGAACGATAACTAAAGCAATAAAAGTCAGAGAAAGCCTTCTAAAATTATTTTTATTTCTTCTTAACTGTCTTTTTTTCATCCACTTCATTATATCAATTTTTTTATTAATAATTATCACAATTTTATTTACATTTTCATGACGATTTCATACAAAAAAAGCTCAAAAAATTGAGCTTTTTTTCGAATTTTAGATAATTAATCAGTAGCCTTTTGGATGACTTTGATGCCATTTCCAAGCATTTGTAATGATGTGTTCCAAATCATTTTTTACTTTCCATCCTAAAATTTCGCCGGCTTTTGTTGAGTCCGCTACAAGTTCATCTGGATCGCCAGAACGACGTTCACCCATTTGACTTGGAATTTCTTTTCCTGTTACTTTTCGTGCTGTTTCAAGCACTTCAAGATTTGAATAACCTTTACTTGAGCCAAGATTAAATTGGTCAGATTTCCCACCAGATTTAAGATATTCAAGTGCTTTGATATGTGCTTCAATCAAATCTTCCATATCAATATAATCACGGATACATGTTCCATCAGGAGTCTGATAATCATCACCATAAATGGTAATAAATTCTCTTTGTCCAAGTGCAGTTTGTAGGATAATTGGAATTAAATGTGTTTCATTTTTATGGGCTTCACCAATTGACCCATCATCTTTGGCACCAGCAACATTGAAATAGCGCAGAGCAACATAAGTCATATCTGTGGCTTGCGATTGCCATTTCATCATTTTTTCCATGATTAATTTACTTTCGCCGTAAGGATTAATTGGTTTTTGTGGTGTTTTTTCAGAAATTGGACTTTCCTCAGGAATACCAAAAGTAGCTGCGGTACTTGAGAAAACAATATGCTTAACACCAAATTCTTCCATTGTTTCTAGAATCACCTGAGCTCCGCCGACATTGTTATTGAAATACATCAATGGTTTTTGCATTGACTCACCCACTAATGAATAAGCGCAAAAATGCATAATTCCTTCAATATTTTCCTTTTCAAAAACACTAGCTAAGAAAGCATGGTCCCGTACATCTCCCTCATAAAAACGTACTTTTTCTGACACAGCCTCGCGATGACCTGTTACTAAATTATCAACAACTGCCACATCGTAACCACGATTAACAAGCATATCTACCGCATGGCTTCCTACATATCCTGCTCCACCAAGTACTAAAACTGTCATAAGATCCTCCATTTTCTATTTATTATATCAGATTTTTTTAAGTTTGTATCAACTTCTAATCATTCTTATTTCATAATCAGAGAATTTCTCCACTAAATAATGCTTCATAATATCTCTTATTGATTCACAAAATCAATAAATTTACGAAAACCTTCATGTCCTTCTTGAGTATCCTTAAATACACCTGCGTCTTTTAGGACTTCTTCAAACACTTCTCCTACTGCCCCTTGAACAGTGGCATGAACCGTTTCTCTAGTAAAATGTTCCTCATTTTTAAGCTGTTCAGCCCAAGCTTTATGAATTTCGTTCATTTGGTTGTCCTGATTAAGAAGATACCTTTCAACCTCCAAAAGTTCCGTTTCCAAACGAGCAGGCAAAATTGCAAGTCCCATCACTTCAATTAAACCAATATTTTCTTTTTTAATATGGTGTAGGGCTGGATGTGGATGAAAAATACCATCTGGATATTTTTCATTAGTATTATTATCGCGTAAGACCAAATCTAATTCATATTTTCCATCTCGAATTCGAGCAATCGGCGTAATGGTATGATGAGGTGTTCCATCTGTACTTTTTGCTTTAATCTGAAGACTTTCATCACTATAAACTTGCCATTTTTTTAAAAAGTCATCCGCAGCTTTTGAAAGTTCTACTTGATTTTCACTTGCTAATCTTAGAACTGACATTGGCCAATTGACTATTCCACAAGAAACTTCTGGAAAATGAGCAAGTTCAATAGTTTCACGAAGTTCAGCCTTTGCCATTGGAAAATCATGACGACCTGCTTGATAATGATCATGTGTCAAAATTGAACCACCCACAATTGGTAAATCTGCATTTGAACCAATCATATAGTTAGGAAATTTATCCAAGAATCCTAGAAGATTATCAAAAGCTCGTTTATTAATCTCCATTGGTTGATGTTTAGCATTTAATAAAATAGAGTGTTCATTAAAATAGGCGTATGGAGAATATTGAAAGCCCCAGTCCTCGCCGTTAATTGAAACTTGAATAATTCGATGATTGGAACGAGCAGGCTTATTTCCTAGGCCATAAAATCCTTCATTTTCCAAGCAAAGTTGACAAGCCGGATAAGAGGAAGCCTTTACTAATTTGGCTGCTGCAATCGCTTTGGGGTCTTTTTCTGGTTTTGAGAGATTAATTGTTATTTCAAGTTTTCCATATTTTGTCAAATGACTAAAAGCTATATTGCGTGCAATATCCCGAGTTTTTACTTGATTCACTTGCTGTGCTAATTCATAAAAATATTGAGTTGCAGCATCTGGAGAAGCCTGATATTTTTCCCAGAAATCATGATTAATTTTACTTGGACGTGGTGTCATAAAATTCATCAGAGCGGCTTCATAAAATTCATCTTGCCCTTTCGCAATCACATTATTTTCATTTGCAATCGCCAGAAGTTGGTCCATCAAAATTAATGAATTAGTTTCATGAACCTCTTTATCAACTTCTGCCCAATCATTTAGACCAAGAAAATGAAGAAGTTGATTTCTATGATAGAGCTCATCAAGTGGCTCAATCGTTCCATTTTGTAAAGCAAGACTAATGAAATCTTGAATTGATTGATAAATTGACATAAAATACTTTCTAATTTACTTCTGTAAGTAAAGTTCTTGCTTTTCTTTATTAATGAGTTTTGGGAATGAATACAAAATTCAAGCACTTAATTTTGAGTGCTTGAATTTGCTATCACTAATTTAATGTTAACTCACTTAAATCACTCATTAAAGTTTTAAATATTATTTGGTGTTATTCAACATCTAGCTTTGTTGAGCCAGAACCAATTTGAGCAACATAGAAGCTTGCTGGATAACCGACAACTTCTTCGTAAACTTCACCGACAGCTTTTTCAAAGGCTGAAACATTGTCATGAGCAACAAGAGCGATTGCACAACCACCAAATCCAGCTCCAGTCATTCGAGCCCCTAATACGCCGGCTTGTTTTTTAGCAGTTTCTGCTAAGGTATCAAGTTCAAGTCCAGTGACTTCGTAATCATTTTTCAAAGAAGCGTGTGAAGCATTTAGAAGTTCTCCAAATTTTGTTAGATTTCCAGCAACAAATGCCTTTTGGGCAATTTTCGTCCGATTATTTTCATAAACAGCATGACGTGCACGTTTAATTAATGTTTCATCACCTATCAAATCGGTATTGGCATCAAATTCTTCATTTGATAGTTCTCCAAGTGATTGAATGTCCAATTTAGTTTGCATTCTTTTGAGTGCTTCACGTGTTTCAGCAAAACGTTCGTTGTATTTTGATTCAGTCAATGCCCGCGGTTTGTTAGTGTTCATGATGACAATGTCATAATCACGAAGTTCAACAGGAACCATTTCATATTTTAAAGTGTTGCAATCCAACAAGATTGCCTTTTTGACTTCACCAAAACCAATGGCGAATTGGTCCAAAATTCCGGAGTTGATACCAATATAATCATTTTCTGTTTTTTGTCCCAATTGAACCAGTTCAAGACGAGGAACACTTAGCTTAAATAAATCATCCAAAACAACACCCACTAAAAGCTCAAGTGAAGCTGATGACGAAAGGCCTGATGCTGTAGGAATTTCTCCTTTAATCAACAGTTCAAAACCTTTGTCAATTTCATATCCTGCTCCTTTGAGCATGACAATCATTCCTTTGACATAGTTAGACCAAAGTTCACCATCCTTATTTTCAACATCATCTAAGTCAAATTCGATGACGCCCAATTTAGGAAAATTTTCTGAGTAAAGTTTGACTTTTTTATCTTCTCTCAGACGAGCTAGTCCTGTCGTTCCGATTGTGATTGATGCTGGGAAAACATATCCCCCATTGTAATCAGTATGTTCACCAATTAGATTAATCCGTCCTGGACTGAAAAAGTATTCAACTTCTTTTGTATCTCCAAAAACTTCTGCAAATTTTTCTGTTAACGCTGATAATACAGTACTATTTTCGACAACTATTGACATTTCTTCTCTCCTCTAAATTCATTTCCTTAATTTGTATGTAAACTATAAATGGTGGTGGCTTGATATTCATCTCCCGCCTTTAAACTAATGTCTCCAAGTTCTGGAATCTGTTGTGACCCGGGTGAAACTTGACATTCAAAGGTAATACCACCATGATGAACTTGATTTTTCCCGTGATAAACGGTCCCCAAATCTCCAAAGTTTGCTGTAAAAATTACAATACTTGGTTGGTCAGTATAAACGGAAACTGACAAGTCATTTAAAGATAAACGCGCTTGTTCTTTCTCAAGGCTCTGTTCATCTAATAAGAAGGGGTGGTCAATTCCACCAACCAGTTGAACTTGTTCCATGCTAGACTCTAAGGCTTTTGATAATTGTTTTTCCTGACGGAAGTCTAAGTCAGTATTTTTTATATCAACGATATCGCCACGGACAATTTCTGTTTGATCTTTTAAAGGTACAAATCTTGAAGCAGCAAGCTTGAGTTGATGATTTTCAACAGACTTGCTAGCATCCCCATTTAAGTTGAAATAGACATGTCCTGTGGGATTAAATACCGTATCTTTGTCAGAAATTGCTTCATACTTAATTTTCCAATTGTTCTCTTCATCAAAAGAATGAGTCACCGACATCTCTATTTTACCAGGATATCCATTTTCTCCATCATTGGAAACTAAGCTAAATTTTACTTGGACTTCATCTCCTAAATCATTAATTTCATAAGTCCAAAGTTTGGTATGAATGCTATCTTCTCCACCATGTAAGGTTTGGGGAGCTTCATTTTGATTTAAATGATATGTTTTTCCAGAAATATCAACCAAACCATCTTTGATTCTGCCAGCTGTACGTCCAACTGTGGCCCCTGGATAAGCATCTTTTTCTAAGTATTCTTGGGCGGAATCAAATCCTAAAACAAAATGTTTCCCGTCTTTTTGCCAATCAACAATGCGAGCTCCTAAGTTTGTAAAAGCAATTGTAACATCATTTTTGTTCGTTAGACTAATTAGGCTACTTCCTAAACCAAAATCTTTTGTTGTAGTTTCCATGTGATTTCCTAACTAGGGCTAACCTGAGGTCAACTTTTTCTTAAAAGTTTTACTAATGAAAATTTAGTATATCTATAAAAAGTTATCCATTCCAATAATCAAGCTGTCAGTATTTTATAGCCCAACTGACAGCTTGATCAGTACAAAAATTATTGTATTTTAAAGTTTAATAATAAATCTATGTACTGTCAGTAAATTGTTTTAATTATTTCAAACGTTCTTCAAGTTCTGCAACGATTTCTTCATGACATTTTTCAGTTAATTTAACTTTGAGTAAATAAACAGCCAGAGCGATAATCATTAAGACCGCTGGGACTACAAAGGAATAAAGTTTGAAAGTTGCAACACCATAAGTGTGCCCAGAGATATATTTTGAACCGGTCATTCCTGCCGCAATCGCTACAAATCCATAAATACCATTTGAAAAGGCACCCGCAATCTTATCAAGTAATGGACGCATCGCAAGCGTTACTGCTTCATTACGAACTCCATTTTTCCATTGACCGTATTCTACAGAGTCGGTGATGGTCATCAAAACTGACAAGAAAACGAGTTGATAAGGTGCTGTCAAAAAGATTAATCCGCCCACTGTCATTGGTACTGAATTTCCTAAAACAAAGAGGACATAACCGACAAGCATTGAAATAATGGCCCCTGTCAAAACTTTACGGCGTCCAAATTTTTTAGCCAAGGTTGGGAACATTGGCACTAAAATGATTGAACCAATAAATCCGACAATCCCTGTGATTGAATAAAGACTAGCATTACCAATAACGAAAGTAAAGTTCAGGATTAAGGTTGCTGTTGTTGCTACATAAGCAATGGCAAATAAAATATATGAGAGTGACAACCACATCAATTGGTCATTTTTGAGAAGGGCTTTGAAAACATCTAAGGTATTTGTTTTCGTTCCTTCTTGACGAATCACTGATTTTTGTTCTTTAGTTCCCCATGCAGTCACTAGGGCAGAAATCCCTTGAACCAACGCGGCAATGACACCGAAAGCGAAGAAACCTCTTGCACCTTGTGCATGTCCACCTTTAGTGAAGAAAATTGTAATTGGTATTGCTAAAATTGTTGCACCTTGTGCCCCAATTGCTGAACCAAAACGAGCGAATGTTCCAAGTGTTTCCCGTTCAGAATTTTTTTCTGATAAAGCTGGAATCATTGACCAGAAAGCAATATCCTTGAATGAGTAGAAAGCATCAAGAATAATAAATGCAATAACGAATACGATGGCAAACAATGTCCGATTTCCACTTTTGGCTAATCCGAAGAAGTCTGAAAACATGAGCATAATCATCAAAGATGACATAATCCCACCAACGACCAACCAAGGTTTAAATTTACCCCATCTTGTGTGTGTATTATCAATAATCGAACCAATAATTGGGTCAAAAATAATTTCAACCAAACGAATAATAACAACCAAGCCTGTCACTAAAGCAATCATTGCATCCTCATGAGGTGAACCGGCAAACATTTGTGCCGTTACAAAGGCAATGAAGAATGTACTAATTGAATAGTAGTAAACATCATGTCCTAGTGCACCAAAAGCGTACGATAAACGTTGTTTCATTTTTCCCTCTTTCATGGGAATCCTCCTTTATACTAGATCTACTCATTTTTGAGTAAAACTGCAGAGATACTGCCTTGTTTTTGAGTACGAAGTGATTTACATCACTCATTTCTATCACCCATTTAGTAGTCTGGTATGAAGAAATACTGTGATTGTAAAACTTTATTTTTGATAATTTTCAAAAGCGAAACAGTAGTATATTTCATTTTGAAATCGCTCACATTTAGAGTATAACACTTTGGTTTAAGAAAGGGTTTCCAATTTTGGCTTATCTTTTGGAAACACTTTCTATTTTTATTTAGTGAAAGAAAAACTCTGACATTATCTAATATCAGAGCGACCTTGTTTTAAAGTATAAATAGAATAGGCATCAATTAATACCCGCGATAAAATTGATAATGAGAGTCGACTGTGAACATCTAAATCAAAACAATTGACTTCAAGACTGCTTTTATAACCTATCAAACTAATATCAGAAAGATTGGTCAGATTAGTATTGGCATTGACAGTCAAGGATAAGATTTTGGGATTCTGAGCTTTGGCAATTCTTAAAGCATTTAAAATTTCCACCGTTTCTCCCGAAAGAGATAAAACAATAATCAAACTTTTTTCATTAACAAATTGAGCATAGTAAGCCATGTATTTTGAATCATCGTGTAAGCTAACTCTTTTACGAAAAAGTTGTAATTTTTTCATTAGTTCGTCAGCAACGTTCGTAGACAAACCTCGAGAAAATATTAATATTTCTTCTGATTCTTGAATTAATTCAACAGCTTTTTCAATTTCTTCAGCCGAGATATTTTCAATGGTTTTTAAAAGTTCTTCTTGATTTTTAGCGATCGCTCCTAAAACTTCTTTTGAAAATCCATTAATTTCAGGGAGCTTTTTCTCACGAATTGAATATCTAAACTCCCCATAACCTTCAAAGCCTTTTTTTCTGACGGTTCGATTTACAGTTGATAAAGAAACATGAGCCAGTTCCGCCAACTCTGATATCGATAATTGAGGGATTTTTTCATAATTTTCCTGAATAATTTGCCAAGTATAGGATTCTGCATTGGTTAAATTGGACATGTTTTTTTACTCCATTGATTTCTTTTTTGTTATCAAAAAATGTTATCTATTACCCGAATTGCTAGTTGATTATTTAGCCATGACTTGATACCCGATAGAATATCTTAAAGTCTCTGGTTCCAGTGATTTAGCTGATTTTAACAATAAAGAATACGCTAAAAGTATCATCTCTAATTTCAATTGAAAACCTTGAGGCGAACGACTTTTACAACGCTCAGCTCCTAGATTTGTCAAAAAAGAGAAAACTCGCTCAATCACTTTTCTACGTTTTGAAAAATTAGGGAAAAGGATTTTCTTTTGCTTCATGTTCTTCCTGACAGGTGTCATTAGATCAATTCCTTTTAATTCCAGCCTATCATGCAGTGACTGACCTAAATATCCCATATCTCCAAGGACTGTTGGTGTCCCAAATTGACTCAACACTTCCTCGGTCATTGAACTATCAGCCATTGAAGCAGGAGTAATTGTGTAGTCTATGACATAGCCCGATTCACTGACTAAAGCATGACATTTACATCCATAGAAGTACTGTCCCTTTGTAGCATTGTAGCCAACATTTGCATAATCTCCAAGAACTTTGCTTCTGAAATTACGAATAGGCTGACACAAAGGAATGGGGAAGCTGTCAATAATGGATACACTCATTCCTTCAACCTCTTTAAAGACGAGTGCTTGGCGAATGACTTGGATACTCGGTAAGAGGGCATTACAACGGCGGACAAAGCGAGAATATTCTAGGAAATTAGGAAATAAACTTTGAGCAAGTTGATGCTTAGCTTTAAGCGTTTCACTAAAATGCAGTACGCCCCATAGGTAACAAGCGATAACTAAGCAATCTGATGTTGCGAGATGGACGTTCTTTCGGTTTTGAACCTCAAGGGGAACCCTCGTTTGATAAAGCGTCTCAATGGTTGTCAGTAAATAAACAAAAACTTTTGGAAGTGTGCTATTATAAGTCATATAAGTCGTGCGCTTTCTAATGCTTAGTGGTTTAAGATTAGGATAGCACGACTTATTTATTTTCCAATGAAATTAACTAGCAATTCGGGTTATCTATTATAAAATTATAACATTTGGCGCTTACATTTGCTATAATAGCTATGAAATCGCTTCATAATTAAAAGTTCTTAAGGAGAAAATAATGACTTATATTCCTAACCCCTCTCGTTATGACCAAATGATTTATCGGCCAGCTGGAAATTCTGGTTTACTACTACCAGCCCTCTCACTTGGTTTATGGCATAATTTTGGCTCAGTTGATGATTTTGAAAACGCGCGTGCTATGATTCATATTGCTTTTGATTTGGGGATTACGCATTTTGATTTAGCAAATAACTATGGTCCAGAACCCGGTTCGGCAGAGCGTAATTTCGGGCGAATTTTGAAAGAGGACTTTCAAGGATTACGTGATGAGTTAATTATCTCAACTAAGGCAGGTTATGTGATGTGGCCTGGTCCTTATGAAAATTGGGGGAGTCGAAAAAGTTTACTTGCAAGTCTTGACCAATCGCTTGAACGTTTAGGACTTGACTACGTTGATATTTTTTATTCACATCGTCCTGACCCAAATACCCCTATTGAAGAAACCATGGGCGCTTTGAAAACTGCTCTGGATAGTGGAAAAGCACTTTATGTGGGTTTGTCTAATTATTCTGCCAAAGAAACCGAAGCTGCGGTCTTAGCGGCTGAAAAGTTAGGCTTTAAACTCTTGATTCATCAGCCTCGTTATTCAATGTTAGATCGATGGATTGAAGATGATTTACAAGAAACTTTGACAGAGGCGGGGATAGGAACAATTGCCTTTAAGCCTTTGTATCAAGGACTCTTAACAGGAAAATATTTGCATGGAATTCCTGAAAATTCGCGAATGCGTGATCCTCATTATGCGACTTTGCATGATGACAGTCTTACCACAGAAAGATTGGAACAACTTCAAGCCCTTAATGATTTAGCTCAAAGTCGTGGACAATCTCTAGCTCAAATGGCATTAGCTTGGGTTTTACGGGAAAGAGCTAGCAAAGTTCAAGCTGTTACATCAGCTTTGATTGGGGCAAGTCGTCCGCAACAAATCATTGAAAATGTTGCAGCTTTAGAACGTCTGGAATTTACTGACGAAGAATTAATTAATATTGAAAATCTCTTATAAAAACTAAAAAAGTTACTGATAGATTGGTCAGTAACTTTTTATTTTCTAAATAAAGCTGTCAGTAAAATTAATAACTCAATCGTTCAATTTTTACACCGGTATATTCGTGAACAGCATCAATCGCATGATGATAACGTGTTAAGTAACCCTCTTGGTCTCGATGGTCTCCTTCGTCATCTAAAATTACCACTTTGTCCAACAGGCCAAACTCAGCTAATTGACTCATCAATTCTTCATGGAATTCATGACGCGACTCTTCCCACTCCATATGGCGAAAACCGTCATCAATATATTCGGTAATTGGTGGAATAACTAAAATTAAATCCATTCGTTCATCTGCAATTGTTTTTCTAAACAAAGGTTCAAGTTGTTCAAAATCTTCTTTAGGTAAGTATAATTTAGCGTAAACTCTGGTCACAATGGCGTCAGTATCTAAAAAGACAATTCCTTGATTGGCAGGAGAATTGACTTCGCGAGAATTGGCATCGTATTGACCAGTAATCATTCGAGCATAATCATCCATTTTCAATTCATCATCGTCAATATTGAAAGCTTCTTCGTATTCTCTTGCATATTCTTCTGAAAATGGGGCATTAATGGAACGAGCTAACCGTCTAACAAGAGTTGTTTTTCCCGTTGAAGCAGAACCCATGACAGTCACAACTTTGGAAAAATGTCGTCTAAAGACACGATTAATGTGAGTCCAATGTTCTTGTGGATTTTCTCTGATTTGCGTGGCTGACAGTGAAATATCCTGTCTGTCAGCAATTTCAACAGCATATTGATTACCGTCAGCTGGAAATCGTTTCTTCAATTCTGCGGCGTATTCTAATTCGCCAACATAAAAAGTGACTGATAAATCTTTTTCCAATGTATTATGATGAATCAATTCAAATAAACGATTTGCCCATTCGTCCCAACCATTAGGCATTTCTGGTAAATCATTTTCATTAAGCATCGAAACTTTAATATTTTCTTCATCATTAAAAGCTTCACGCAAGTAACGAAAACGTTTTTCAAGGGGCAAACCAATTTGGGCACCACGGTCATTATCATAACCGGAAACGACAAGCAAGACTCCGTCATTCAAACTTGCACATTTATAGATTTGTTGCTGATGCCCCGTATGTAAGGGAGCAAAAGTTCCAAAATAAATACCAATATTTTTTCCACTTAATTTTGATTTTGAAATATTATTTGTGAGCATTTCGTTTATATCCTGTTTTCATATCAACAATATTTGTTAAATCTTTCCCATTTGCATAGGCTTCAAGATTTTTTTCTAAAATTTTCATAAAGCGACGCCATGTTTCAGGGAGTGTATAGCCACCAGAAGCATGAGGAGTGATTAATAGTCTTGGGGTCTGCCAAGCTCGGTGACCTTTAGGTAAAGGTTCTGGATCAGTCACATCAATTCCCGCACCCGCAATTTTTTTCGCCTCAAGTGCATCACATAAGGCTTCTAAATCAACATTTGTTCCTCGACCAACGTTTAGGAAAATAGCATTTTCTTTCATTAAATCAAATTTTTCTTGATTAAATAATTTATAAGTTTCATGAGTCCCAGGAACACTTGAAGCAATAATATCAGCTCTTGGTAAAACTTTGTCTAGGTCAGACTCAGCATAGACTTCATCAGCAAATTCTTCATCACCATAAACAGTTCGTTTGACTGCAATGACATGACCTCCCAAAGCTTGAATTTTCTGTGCAAAATGACTTCCAATATCACCTAAACCATGAACCAACACTGTTGAGCCATAAATAGATTGAATCTGACCAATATTTTCCCAGATTTCTTTTTCTTGTTGTTTTTCATAAAGGTCAAATTTTCTTAGAAGTATCAAAGCCATTGTCAGTAAATGCTCAGAAATCGTAAGTCCATAAGTTCCTGTTGCATTTGTCAAAACTACCTCTTGAGGAAAATTTGCTCCTTGAGTATAACCATTGGTTCCAGCTGATAAAAGTTGGAGCCATTTTAAATTTTTATATTTTGCTAATAAATCAGGCTTTGGCAGACCAACTAAGACTTCTGTTTCTAGAAAATCTGATTCTGTCAGCTCTTCTTCTTTTTTAAATTGAAACTGGTAAGCTTTATTTTTCTTGAAAGCTGCTTTTGTTTCATCTGAAAAATTTAACCAAACATTTTCTAAGGCAATTGCTTTTATCATCGGGACTCCTTTGTATAAAATGAATTTTAAAGACTACTTAAAGAAAATAAAGTCAAGCCTTGTTTTCTTTATCTTCTTTCCTTGATTATAGCACTTTGCCTTAATTTTATAAAAAATAGAAGTTTGACAATTCTGAAATTATCAGTCTTAAAAAGATATAAAAGAGAATTTTAGCAAAAATTCTCTTTTAATTTTTATTAAGCTCTCACTGTTTTAGCAAGACCTGTTTTTTTATCATAAAGGTTAATCAACCCTGACCCATTTTTTCGAATCATATCTCCAGCTTTAACTGCAAAAGGAACATCAATATGCAAAAGGGTCATTGGATTTGGGGCACGGTCAATATGTTCGTCAGTTTCTGCTAAACGAAGATTTTTGACCATTGTTTCAACATGGCGGAATCCTGGACCATAAAATTCAATTTGGTCTCCTTCGGTGATAACATTTCTTTGGCGAATCGTAGCTACCATTGTTTCAGCATCAAAGTCAACAACTTCTCCGACGAATTTGTACTCAGGAATTTTACGACGGGCCCCAAAGAGTTGTTTATTTTCATCAGGTGTCCCATAATAAAAGCCAGTGTCTAATTCACGTTGAGCTACTTTCCATAATTCATCAACTAAGGCTGGTTTTATTTCTTCAAAACGTTCTGGTGATTCCAAATAGGCGTCAATAGCTGCTTTATAAACATTAGAAACTGTTGAAACATAGTGAATTGATTTCATTCTTCCTTCGATTTTGAGCGAATTAACTCCATTTTCAATCATATCAGGGATATGTTCAATCATAGACATATCAACGGCTGACATTGAAAATTCTTCAGTGACTTCACCAGTAATCGATTTGCGCTCGCCAGCAAATGGCATATCATATAAATCATATTTCCAACGGCAAGATTGTGAACATCCCCCGCGGTTGGCATCACGCATACTCATATAATTTGACAGGACACAGCGTCCTGAGTATGAAATACACATAGCTCCATGAACAAAAGCTTCAATTTCAACATCTGTATGTTGACGGATTTCTCTTAATTCTTCTACAGAGACTTCACGCGCCAAAACGACTCGTTCAAGCCCAAGATTTTTCCAGAATTCTAAGGTTTCATAGTTAGTAGCAGACGCTTGCGTTGACAAGTGAATAGCCAAACCTGGTGCTTCAGCAGCACAGATGGCAATCAAAGCAGGGTCAGAAACAATGACTGCTGAAATTCCTAAGTCACGTAATGTGCGGAACCATTCGCCCGCCCCTTTTTCATTTCCTTCATGTGTCACCATATTGGCTGCCACATAAACTTTAGCATTGTGGGCACTTGCATAAGCGACCCCTTCAGCCATTTCTTCAAAAGTAAAGTTACCTGCGCGTGAACGTAAGCCGTAGGCTTGTCCACCAATATATACTGCGTCTGCGCCATAATCAATAGCGACTTTTAGTTTTTCGAGCGTTCCTGCTGGTGCAAGAACCTCTGGACGTGTTTTTGTAATTGACATGTTTCAATTCTCCAATTTTCAAGATTGTAAGTATTTTGAAAAGGCTCCAAAAAGAAAAATTCTTAGTCAAATCTATTGTCAGTAAATTTGCGAGCCAAAACTTCTTTGTTTCTTTATTTTACAGGATTTCTTGCCAAATTTAAACCGTCAAATGTGACAAAGTTCTTTGACATTATGTTGTTTATCTTCAGCTTTTACTGACAGAATTGTCATTTTATAGTCTAAAATCTTTGTCAGTAAAATTTTTATAAG
>NZ_BCVK01000012.1 GCF_001591705.1 Lactococcus cremoris subsp. cremoris NBRC 100676
AATTCGGGTTATAATAAATCTTATTATGAGAATGATTTATATTATCGAGTGCTCATTTATCGCTTCCTCTATAAAGTAATCCTTAACTGTATTGATTCTGGAAGGAAAGAAAAAGCTCAGGAAGTGCTCGATATTTCCAAACAGTTCTTTATGCCCGGTGATGTGATGAGTCGTGTCATTATTAATTATGCCGAATCTTTTTTTGTTTATTATTATGTTGATAAACAAAAAGGTAAGAGGCAACTTCAAGACACATTAAAATTTTTAAAAAAAATAGGAGCCGAAGATTTTCGCAAAACACTAAAAATGCAATATGATAAAAGAATAATTAGAGAAAAGCCCAATGAAAGATGAAGGTCGTCACGTCAAAATTTTGGGCTGCAGAATAAAAACTAAACTTGGACTAAAAACTTCATATTTTTAGATTAAGGTCCAAAATTCCATGTGTGATTATTACATGATGTTACAATTGAAAAAGACATATAAAAACCGTTCTTTAAAATGAACGGTTTTTATTTTTTGTTTAAGGTCTATGTAATACAGCTATACAAAGCTCTTTTGTTTTCAAAGCATTAAATAATAAATCAATTTTTTAGTCAAAAAAATAATATTACAAAGCTAGAAAGATTTTTGTTTTGTTAAAATGCTTGCTTCTGTTTTACTTGACGAAACATTATTGCAATGATAAAATAACCTTAAGACAGGAAGGGATTTTCAGGATTTCATCATTAAACAACTTGAGACGACTAAGGAATAAAGATTTAAGAAAGTGAGGTATCGGACATGTACTATTCTAAGCACCAAAAAGGTTATAAAACCAGTCATAAAGTACAAGTGACTCACTTCCGTACTTGGAAATCGGGGAAAAAATGGGTTTATGCTTTTATGGCCTTTAGTCTTCTTGCAGGAGATATTGGTTCAATTCCCCTACTTCAGCATGGACAAGAACAAATAGTACATGCGGCGACTTCCAGCTCAGGAACTTTAGTTCCCAATAGTCCGGCTAGTACGAACAATAATAATGTACTCGCAGGAGACGTATCTACTGCAACAAACTGGACGACCTCAAAGCTAACAGGAGCGGGCTATGGTTCGGGGACATCCACCGCAGGTGGCGGATGGTCAGGTGGGACTTGGACTGCGATTGCAGGCACAACACAAACCAATGCGGTCAGTCTTTTTAATCAACCGCTTGATATGACTCAAAGCCTAACACTGTCAGGCAAGATAACGACAAGTACTAATAGTTCTGTTGCCTCAGCACTTGGGGTAATGCTCTTACCAACAGGGACCTCCCTTAGTCTCAATGTAGGGGGAACGGGAACAGGTATCCTTCCGACAGAAGGAACGCCTAATGCTATCTTTGCTGGGCGAGATATTTTTCCTCTAAACTCTGGTTCGACGTCAATTAATGGACAAAGTGTCGCCAATAATGACTGGACAGGAGGTTCTTACTATCAGATTCGTATTTCTCAGACAGGGGCGAATGGTCTTAAACAAGCGTCTGCTTCTACAAATAACACAGCCAATCCAGTTGTTGGGACAGGCACCTATAACGGTACATCTGGTGAAAGCTATGTCTTGACATGGACGCCAACTACTGGGACTACTACAGGTTCGCTAAGTTATGCACTGACAACAGGCGGTAGCACCTATATTGTCACTTGGCCAAATCTTACCTTGCCCGCTTCAATGCAGGTAGGACTTGCCGCTTCGGCAGGTGGTTGGACATCTACGATGACCTTATACGAACACCACGCTCACTGCAAGCCGAGTCACAGCTCCGGTTCCTGTCAATTATTTGAACAAAGTGACAGGTCAAGCGATTCCTAGTATGGGTCCGAGCACAATCACGGCGAATGTCGGGGATACCGTTGGACTATCGCTTGTTGCTCCGACGACAAGTAGTCCCGATAGCAATAGTTATACTTTTCTAGCACCAGCAGCGCCGGCAGGCTATAATGCCAATTCTTCTACGAATACGGTAATTTCTGCAACGAATCCTGCAAGTTCAACCAATACCGCTGCAACAAAGGTTCAAGCTGTCGCTCAAGGTGCAACAAATCCTAATGTAGTGAACGTGACTTATACGCCGAGCCAACAGACCGTTGCTTTCAATTGGGCACTGGCCTCTGGCAGCACTCTTGCAACACTTCCTGCATCTAAAAGCTACGGCGCAGCAGGAACTGGAGTTACGACCGATAGCTCGGTCGTAACTGACAATCCTTTCGCCTCTACGACCCTCCTTAAAAACTATGCCAGTGACTTGACCTCAGCTGTCCCTGCAGGCTACAACATTACGGATATCACGAATGGCACGACGAGCTATACAGGTGCGACAACTGCAGCAACACTGGCAGCTTTCGCAAGCAGCCAACAACCCGACAGTCAGTGCGACTCAAGCAAGCAATAACTATACGGTCACGCTCACAGCTGCAGCACAAACGGCAACCTTCAACTATGGCTATATCAACACGGCACAGCACACGCCGGCTGTACCCAGCAGTATGACAACGACAGGAGGGACGACAGGAGCGAATGTCGCACAATCACTACCAACTGGCTGGAACACGCCTTCCAATACAGCGATAGCGGCGAATAAAATCCCTTATGGATATTATATCTCTGCCATCTATGCAGGAAACTCTGCAACAGGAACACCGATAGCCACAGGGACGGGAATGGGACCACAAACAACGTCTGGTGCATGGGCTAATTTTCCTGCAACAGGTCAGACCTACGGGGCAACGGGCAATCAATACTATGTTCAACTCTCGCCATATTCAGTCAGAACTTCTTGGAAAGTTTCTGTATTAGGGACGGACCCTGATTACCTTGATGGGCTTGGAAATCAGCCTAATGGTGTTGTGGTAGGTCAAGCAACTCCCAATAATCAAGACAATCTGTTTAGTTATATTGCTACTAATAGCGGTATATCTATGACGACGACAGATAATATCGTCTATACTGATCCTGCAGGAATTCGCTATATCATCACAAGTTATACCTATGCGACGACTGCTGGTGGGACTGGAACGACTTATTCGACATTTGAGGCTCTTCTTGCCGCAAACCCATACATTCCTGCTGGGCTTTATAATCAACCCCTACAATTTGTCACTGTCAACATGATTTCTGACCAGACGAGCATCACATCTAATTCGACAAGTAGCACAACACCGTTAACCCCAGCAACGAACTATATGCCTATCAACGATATCACGGCAAGTACAGATATTGATGGTGTAGATGATGACGGTCTACCTTATGCCATCAATGGCTATAATGCCGTGACCAATATCGTAGGCGGCACGACTAACTACTGGGGAGATGCGACAAACTCTCTGAAACTTCCGATTGGCTCATACACAGAAACTTACTATGCGCTTAATTACTTGAGACTTCAGGCTTACCAAGCACAGTCAACATATACGACAGTCGCTAGTTTTCTTCAAAGTTTGTCTAGTGCCAATCTGGCAAAATATACGGTAAGTTCAACAACCACACTAACCGTCGCTGACGCAACGACTATCTCGGCAAATAATCAGCATATCATTCCTAAAGCCGGCTCTTACAACCCAAGCTCGGATATTCTTAGCGCGACAAATGCTGATGGCACTAATGCTTTTGCATCTGTCAATAATGTTCCGGTCGGGGTGATTATCACAGACAGAGCAGGTAATAATGTTTGGGTCAACAACATGACCGTTAACTTACCCAAAAACAAATTGGTCGTGGGGACTTATAGTGAAAAGTATTATGCTTTAACTGCTAAAGGAGCTGCGGACTATACGACTTGGAAAGCAACAGCAAGTCCAAGTGCTAACACAGTGGGCGACTTTATCAACTCTGGTCAAACAACAAGTGGTGATTATGTGACAGCCACGACGCAACTCACGGTTACAAACTTTATCTTACCCTTTGCAGGTGGGAGTGGAAATCAATTTCTCTATCTAATGATAAGTCTAGCTGCAATCGGAGCGCTCGGACTCTACTTTAGTAAGCGACGTAAAGAAGAAGAATTAGAGTTCGTCCCTGAGCAAGCGGGTTATGGAGCTTCAACAAATACTAAGGGCAACAAGGCAAGGTTTTTCCAAACACTAAGAAAAACCAGACCCTATCGTAAGGTCTTCCATAGCAAAAACCGTATCCATCTGGCGCAAACGCAGCGAAAGGAGGGGAAAAATGATTAAGAAAATAAGAGGAAACTCTACTTAACCTTAGAACTTCATTTAGCTACAAAAGTGCGATAAGCAGAGATGAGCGCACAGCCTCAGACTCAATCAAACAAAAATAGGAGAAAAAACATGAAACTCAATTCACTTAACAAAAAATTTGCCCTTGCTAGCGTTAGTCTTCTGACAATTAGCACATTAGCAGGATTTGGTGGGCTAGTAAATGTTAATGCTAAAACTACGGTTGTAACTGACCAAGTCTCAAATGGTGAAGTTGCTATCTATGCCCAATCAGCAGCAGGTAATGCAGTCGCAACGACCAACAACGATGGTACAAACCCTGATACAGGTGTTGCCAACAACCAAACAGGTGGACAAGCAGGAAATACTGGTACAACTAAAAATGACGGGAGCCAACAATCAAGCCTTGAAGGTTCAACTCCGAGTGTAATGGCTAATGTGACATTCTCAGCTACCAAATACACAGGAACAGGCGTTCCTACGGGTGTTGCCGATTCGGCATTCAATGGTGCAAAAGTCACAGCGACTTCAGCTCCTTCAGGACTTGCTGATTTTACTGGCTTGGCAGATGGTTATTACCTTTTCCATCAAGTAACAACAGTCAACGGGATTACAACAGTTGGCGACTTTATCGTCCAAGTCAATCATAATGATAGTCAAGCCGGCATCGTCAACGTCTATCCAAAATTAGATATGTCAAGTTCGGCAGGTTTAGGGACAAGTGCCACAACAAACGCCGATGATAACTTTAATGGTTCAACACCAAACCAAATTGCTAATCCAAATGCAACAGGCGATTCTGACCAAACACTTACAAACTCAGATAATAATGCTGGTAATGAAAATCTTGCTAATGGAACATGGGTAAACAATGGTGATAACCAAAATACAACGACTGCAGCAGCCGGAAATACAGTGAGCTGGAATGTGAACACAGTCTTTGACTCTTCACAAACAAATAATGGAAATGGTACAACTGGTGTAACAGGAACTTATGTTGTGACCGACCAATTACCAAATAACCTTGTGGATAGCTCAACAGCTGCAGATGGTACTGTTATCGTGAATGTCACAGACGGTAGCGGAGCGAAAGTCGGGACATTGACAGCTACAACAGACTATACAGTCACAAATGACGGTAACGGTAAAATCATTGTAACTTTGACTCCTGTAGGTCAACAACATGCGGCGAGCTTGCTTGGAAATGCCGATGGTGCATTGAATATCATCATTCCTTCTACGGTTAAGACGGCTGTTGTTGACTCAGCAAAAGACTCGGCAACAACAGCCATCACGAATGCTTATGGGGCTGACCTTTCAATGACTGCCGCTGTTCAGTCTACATTGAATGTTGGTGGAGTTGACATGACGAAGACAGACGCCTCAACGAGCGATGCCTTGAAAGGTGCAACATTTACGGTAGTCCGTGCGGACAATAAAGCTGATGCCCAAGCTTTTGTCATTGCCAATGCAGCCTACTTTAATAACTCGGCAGCTGGCGGTTCAGTGGCAAATCCAACTTTGGCTAAGGCAGCCTTTGTCACAGGGGATTCCAATGGTAACGCAAGTACGACAGCAACCACACCAGTGACGTTCACGACTGGAGAAGATGGTATTGCAACATTTAGCGGTTTGAACTTGGTAGATGACAATACAGATACTACTAATACAAGCAACTACTACCTTGTCGAAGTTGCCGCACCAAAAGGTTATCAACTTCCAGCACCAAATACAGCAGCAAACTTGACAGGCGCTGTGACAGCTAGTACCGCACCTACTGCGACTGACACAACCATTACTAATATCAAACCATTTGCTTTGCCATTTACTGGTGGACAAGGATTGGCAGGGATTATCGCTATTGCCACAGTCTCAGGAGTTGTAGCCTTTGCCATCAAACGTCGTAAAGATAATGAAGAAGAAGTCGTAAAATAAGCTAGATTACCTTTGATAAAATGAAAATCTAATTAGTAAGGAGGGGAATAATGGCAAGAAAAAAACCAAAAACCTCCCGTAAAAAGGGCTTTAGTTTACGAAATATACTAAGTGTGATTTTGGCAATTATCGCAATCGGATTACTTTTTTATCCGATTGTGGTTAATTACCTAGCAGGACAACAAAACGTCAAATCAGTCCAAAAATATGATAATCAACTGTCCACAATTGGAAACTCGAAAGTTAAGTAACTACTTGCTCAGTCTCAATTATACAATGCACAGCTTTACAACGAATACATCTATGATGCAAGTCAGCATATTGCATGGAATAAACCTATTCCCAACTATAACAATGTTTTAAAAGTTGATTCTACAGGAATGATGGGCTTTATCACGATTCCACAGATTAAGGTCAATGATATTCCAATCTATCATGGAGATTCTGAAACGATTTTAGGGCTTGGTGTTGGTCATGTGCCCCAATCTTCTTTACCAATCGGAGGAAACAATACTCACACCGTTTTGCCTGCACATTCTGGTCGAGTGAATGATACTTTATTTACTAATCTGGACAAACTTAAGAATGGGTACGTCTTTTATTTACACGTCTTAGATTTAACTCTAAAATATAAGATTGATGATATTCGGATTGTTGCCCCAAATCAAGTTTCGTCATTGAGCATCGAAAAAGGTCGAGATTTAGTAACTTTAGTTACTTGTTATCCGACAGGGATTAATAATAAAAGGTTATTGGTCACTGGCGAGCGTGTTCCTATATCTAAGGTATTACCCCAAGAAAAAGTCCAACGAAATCAGTTTGGTTATAATTTTTGGGTGATGCTTGGTTCGGGTCTGTTACTGCTTTTGGGGCTTCTCTATCTTTTATGGTTACTCTTAGGCTCGAGACATAAGCTGTATCATGTTGCTGACAGAAAAATAGAAGAACCAAAGCTTTCAGATGGACAGTTAAGGGGAGAGTTTGGAGAAGGGTTTTATTTGACTGACTCCAAGAAACTAGCTAATCAATGGTTAGATGAACAAGCTCATAAAAAAAATCAAAATCCTGATGAACTCCTTATAAATGTTTATCGCCTGAAAAAAATAAAAAATTTATCTCGTTGGATATTTAAAGATAAGACAGAAAACTGGCAACATTATATCCTTTAAAAACAAGGATATGGGGATGAGAAACATGCGCTTGTTGTGGGTCCTGTATTTACCAGTGATAAGAAAGTCATGAAATATGCTTTGAAAACAGAAGAAGCATTTGAGCATCTAAAGTATATTAAATGCTTGAATAAAAATAAATCAAAGAAAGGGGGAGGAAGAATTGACTAAAAGGATCAAATTAATGAGCATTTTAGCGTTTGCTTTGGTTTTGATTTTTGGATTTGTCAGTCAAAACGCTTTTGCTGATAGCCGTTTAACAATTGTAAAATATGGATTAATCCCAGGGGCATCTGGTTTTAGCGAGAATCAGACGACAAATGATGGACTAAAAATTAACAACCTCCCCTTGGATAATTTGGGCAATGAGCTTTCGGTAGTGTCTGGAATTCATTATTTAGTCTATGAAATCTCACCTATTGGGGATGGTTCAGAGCTTACGGCAACAAATCCTCCACAATCAAGTTATAGAATTTCGAAAGAAATTGCTGACTTAGTGACTGATTCAAATGGTGTGACCAGTCTTTCTGTGAGCGATGGTTATTATCTGATTGAAGAGTAAAGTAACCCACAAAAGGGTCTGCTAAAGCCTGCTCTACCTTTAGTTGTAAAGCTGCCAGTGACTGGATTGAATAATGTTTATATTTATCCTAAGTCTAGTGTAGATAAAGAAGAAACAATTAGTCCTCCACAAGCAAAGCCTCAACCTAAGCCTAAGCCGATTGAAGTTCCTAATGCACCTAAAAAGGTTGATGATTCTTCTAAGAAAGTATTTGGATTATTACCAAAAACGGGCGTAGTGAGCTCCTTACTATTGACTTCTTATGGCTTTGCTTTATTCTTGATTATCATTCTTTTAAAAAAGCACATCAAAAACGAAGAAGAAGTTAAGTGAAATAATAACTCCTAGGCAGATAAAAAAACGCTGGACAAGTAAAGTTCAACGTTTTTTTTTTTAAAATAGATAGTTAATAACCGAGAATAATTTTAGCGATGATTGGTGCGAAGATAACATACATGATACCAGTGACACCAATACTGAGTGCTGCCATTGCTCCTTGCGTTTTACCAAGTTCGATCGCTGTTCCAGTTCCGACAGCATGTCCAGTTCCTCCAAGGGCAATTCCTTGAGCAACAGGGTCTGTAATTCTAAAGAGTTTTAATAATGGACCGCCAAGCACACTGGTGAGAATTCCTGTAGCAACCACGACAACAACGGTAATTTGTTCCACGCCATGCATTTTATCAGAAATTCCCATAGCCATTGCAGTAGTTACTGATTTTGGGAAGATTGAAAGAGAGGCGAGTTTACTGAGGCTGAAAAATTTAGCACAGAGAGCAGTAAAGACACAATTGACTAATGCCGCAATAGCAATTGAGCTAACGATTGAACGCGCGTGGTGTTTCATTAAATGGAAAGTTTTATAAAGAGGAATTCCAAGAGCAACGGTACTAGGACCGATGAGGTCATTGATGATTGAACCCCCAATATAATAATTTTTATAAGGAATATGAGCTAGTGAGAGAATGAGAATAATGACGACAGTAGCAAAGAGGAGAGGATTTGTCCAAGGCTTACGAAAGTTTTCATTAATTCGTACACCAATCATAAAGACAAGAACGGTAAGGACAAAGCCAAAGAGTGGGTCAGTAGTGATAATGTTCATGATTTTAAATACTCCAAATTATTGGTCTTCAGTAGACGATGTGACGTTAGTATCTGGTTTTAAAGCGACATAGTCGCCTTCAAATTTCACTTTAATCCACTCGACTAATTTTCCTAAGATAAGCATATTGATAACAAGTGCTCCAACAACAATCAAGAGAATTTGTGCCCAAAAATGACTGATTAAATTCCACTTGGCCATGATTCCGACACCAGCGGGTAAAAATAAAATGGTCATATTATTAATAAGAAAACTTCCTGCTTCATCAACATGACGAAATTCTAAAAGTTTAAATTGCAGGGCGAGAAAAAGTAGTATCATTCCTAAAATAGAGCCAGGAACCGGTAAACGAAAAATGTTTGAGATGACATTTCCAATAAAAGAAAAGCCAAAAATGATTAATAATTGCAGGTAAATTTTCATATTTGTTAACTCCCTAAGTTAATTACGGATAATTTTTACAACAATTTTTATTGTACTCTTTGAAATAGGGTTTTTCAAGGATAAGCTGGTATTGCTTTTATGAAAATAATCTTGAAAAATTTTTTTATAAAGTCCACTTGACATTTGCTTAAAACATGTTATAATTAAAATAAATAAACTATTAGAAAGGAGCGTTCGCAAGGGCGCTCCTTCTCTTGTGTTTTAAAATTGAAGTTGATTTCAACTTTGGATTTTATGAAAGGAGAATTGCCTATGAATGATGTTGTAAAAATTGTAGAAGATTTCATTAAACCTCATATTCCAAAACCCTTTGAACTCTTTGCTGTTGAATGGGAAAAATTTGGCGGAGATATGATGCTTTCAATTCTGGTGGATAAAGAAGGCGGAATCGAAATTGATGAAACAGCAGAACTAAGTGAACTTATTTCACCTTTGCTTGATACCATCAGCCCAGATCCATTTCCAACAGAAGGTTATCTATTAGAAGTTGCAAGTCCGGGAGCTGAACGTCCGTTGCGTAAGGCTGAACATTTTGCTGGTGCAGTTGGTGAGTATATCTTTGTTAAACTTTATCAAAAAATCAATAATGAAAAAGAATTTACTGGTGATTTGGTTAGTTTTGACGGGGAAAATTTAGTAGTAGATGTTTTAGATAAGACGCGTCATAAAAATATTGAAATTCCTTTATCTGCTGTTGCAAAAGCACAAACGATGGTGAAATTTTAAAGAATTCTGAATGGATTTAATTAATTTTCTACTGGGAAATTAATTTTCCTTAGCTGAGTTCGATTTCCTTGAGTTAGGTGAAATCGGAAAAATTTCCTTGATTCAAGGTAGTCGAACTTAGCAGATATTAAAAATGAAATTTTCTTATAAAAGAAAGAGAGAAAAAAATGAGCAAAGAAATGCTGAACGCCTTTGCAATGTTAGAAGAGCAAAAAGGAATTAAATCTGAGATTGCTATTGAAGCGATTGAGCAAGCTATCACAGCAGCTTACAAGCGTCAATATGGTCAAGCACAAAATGTTAAAGTTATCTTTGATGAAAAGAAAGGAAACTTTAATGTTTATTCTACTCGTGAAGTAGTAGATGAAGTTTTTGATAGTCGTCTCGAAATTTCTCTTGAAGATGCTCATGAATTAAATCCTCATTATGAAATTGGGGACAAAATCATGTTTGAAGAAAAACCAAAAGATTTTGCTCGTACTGCTGCAGGGGCTGCTAAACAAGTCATCATGCAAAAAATGCGTGAAGAAGAACGCACAATCATTTACAACGAATATAGCCGTTACAAGGACGAAATTATCCAAGGGACTGTTGAA
Source organism: Lactococcus cremoris subsp. cremoris NBRC 100676 (assembly GCF_001591705.1). Taxonomy (GTDB): domain Bacteria; phylum Bacillota; class Bacilli; order Lactobacillales; family Streptococcaceae; genus Lactococcus; species Lactococcus cremoris. The sequence goes on from NZ_BCVK01000012.1 coordinate 10,734, forward strand.
AAAGTTGATGCACGTGCCGTTTATGTAAATCTTGGACGTGTTGATGCACTTTTGACTAAGAAAGACCAAATTCCACAAGAAAACTTCCATGTGGGTGACCGTGTGAAGGTTTATGTGACTGATGTTGTCTTGACTCCAAAAGGAACTCGTGTCTTTATTTCTCGTACTGCGCCTGATATGCTCAAACGCATGTTTGAAAAAGAAATTCCTGAAGTTTTTGATGGAACTGTTGAAATCAAATCTATTGCTCGTGATGCTGGTGACCGTGCGAAGGTCATCGTTCAAAGTCATGATGAAAATGTTGATGCGATTGGTACAATGGTTGGGGCTAAAGGTTCACGTATTCAAGGAATTATTCGCGAACTTGCTGGCGAAAAAATGGATATCATTGAATGGTCAGAAGACAAAGCAACTCTTGTAGCTAATGCTTTGAAACCTGCTCGTATTGAACAAGTTTTGATTACTGCTGATGGTTCAAGTCTGGCTGTTGTTGCTCGTGACCAATTGTCACTTGCCATTGGTAAACGCGGACAAAATGTTCGTCTTGCTGCTCACGTCACAAATAGCAAGATTGATATTAAAGCTGCTGACGAGTTTAACATGGACGATTATGAATTTGTTGGTGAAGCTGACGAAGAAACTCCAACTCTTGAAGTTGAGGAAACAATCTCAGTTGATGAAGTTGTTGAAGAACCAGTAGTTAGCGAAAGTGAAGAATAAATTTTAAAAGTTGAAAAATTTACTGACAGAACGTAAAAGATTAGTAGAAGCATAAAGGTTCTAGGAATTTCTTTTTAATAAGTCTGTCAGTAAAATGACTGAGAGTTTAGGAATCAAAAAATGGCTGTCAGTCACTTTTTCAACAGAAATTTTGAGGATTTTCGATGAAGCAGAAAAAAATTCCAATGAGAAAATCTTTAGTTTCAAATGAGCAATTTCCCAAACGGGATTTATTGCGCATTGCCTACAACAAAGAGGGAGAAATTTTAATTGACCCTTCTGGCAAGGCACATGGGCGCGGAGCTTATATTGCAATTCTTAATAAAGAAGCAAAAGAAGCTAAGAAAAAACGCGTATTTGACCGAGCTTTTCAAACTAAAATCGCTGATGAGTTTTATGATGAATTAATCACTTATGTTGAACACCTTGTTGCTCGACGTGAACTTGAATCGACAACTTATTCTGCTGATTTAGCGCCGGATTATGACTAAAGATGGATAAAAAACAACAGATTTCAAATTTGCTAGGTATTGCAAAACGTGCGGGTAAAATTATTAGTGGAGAAGAATTGGTGATTAAGTCAATTCAATCGAATAAGGCAAGACTTATTCTTCTTGCTAATGATGCCGCAGCAAATTTGAGTAAAAGAATTACTGATAAATCAAATTATTATGAGATTCCTGTCTCAACACTCTTTACAGAAATAGAATTATCGCACGCTATAGGCCAAAATCGTAAGGTTATTGCGCTTGTGGACGATGGATTTGCAAAGAAAATGGAGAGCCTCATGAACAATTGATCATATAAGGAGGACAAAGATTGTCTGATAAAAAACGTATTAACCAAATTGCTAAAGAAACTGGATTATCAAATACTGAGCTTGTCGCAACTGCACAATCACTCGGTTTTGAAGTGAAATCACATTCAAGCTCTGTAACAGCAGAACAAGCGGAAAAAATCATTCAAGGTGTAAAAACAGGCACTGATACTATTGTTAAACCTGCTGAAAAAACTGTTAAAGCTAAAACTAAGACTGTTCCAGAAACAGCAAAAAGTAAACAAGAGGACCACCCACGTACTTTTGCTGGGAAAGCAGTCGTTGAAGATCCAGCTATTTTAGCAAGAATCAAAGAAAAAGAAGAAGCTAAAAAGGCTGCTAAAACAGAAGCCGAACCGATTGAAGAGGTTATTACTACGGAAAAACCAAAAGTGGCTGAGCCAGTTAAAAAATCTGAACCTAAAGCCGCAGCAAAAGCTGAAGAAACAAAGGTTGAAAAAGTAGAAGCCAAAGCCAAAACAGTAACTCCAAAAGCTGAAGTAAAAACAGAAAATGTTGCTGACAAAAAAGAACCAGTTGTTACTGAAGAGAAGAAAAAATCATTGACTCAAAAACCAAGAATTCAAATTAAAGTTATCAAACGTGCCGAAGATATCAAAAAAGAACAAGCTGCTGCTCGTCCTGAAAAGAAAAAATTCGACAAAAATCGCAACGATAGAAACAACCGTAATGATAACCGCCGTCCAAACCAAAATGGAAATGGTCAAGGCCATTCACAAGGTGGAAATCATTATGATAAAAACCGTCCAGCTGGTCAAGGACAAAATCAAGGGCAAAAACGTGATAAATTTGCTTCATCAGGTAGCAGCTCTACAAGTGATACCTTTACTCCAGCTGCTTCAGGGAAAAATAATCGTCGTGATCGTGACCGCAAAAAAACGGATAGCAACCGCGATAATACAAAAGATGGTAACCGCAAAGGTGGACCACTTCGCGTAAACGATAATCGTAATCAAGTCCGTAATGCTCGTAACTCAAATTGGAATCAAAAAGGTGGTCGTGGTCGTTACCAAAATAACCAATCTTCAAATGTTCCAGCAACTCAACGTAAATTCCATGAATTGCCAGAAAGTCTTGAATATGAAGTAGGAATGAACGTTCAAGATATTGCTAAATCAATCAAACGTGAACCGGCTGAAATTATCAAAAAACTCTTCATGATGGGAACAATGGTCAATCAAAACCAATCGCTTGATGAAGATACAATCGAATTAATCCTTATGGATTATGGTGTGACACCACTTAAAAAGGTTGAAGAAGATAAATCAGATATTGAACGTTTGTTTGTTGAAGATGGTTATCTTAATGAAGATAAAATGGTTGAACGTCCAGCAGTTGTAACAATTATGGGACACGTTGACCATGGTAAAACGACTTTGCTTGACCGTTTCCGTGAATCTCGCGTAACTGAAGGCGAAGCTGGTGGTATCACTCAACATATTGGGGCTTACCAAATTAAAACCAATGGCAAGAAAATTACTTTCCTTGACACACCAGGTCACGAAGCCTTCACTTCTATGCGTGCTCGTGGTGCTTCAGTCACTGATATTACAATCCTCGTTGTTGCTGCTGATGACGGTGTAATGCCTCAAACAATTGAAGCAATTAATCACTCTAAAGCTGCTGGCGTGCCAATTATTGTAGCCATTAACAAGATTGATAAACCAGGGGCTAATCCACAACGTGTGACACAAGAATTGACTGAACATGGTGTTTTCCCAGTTGCTTGGGATCCAGAAAATGGTTCAGAATTTGTTGAAATTTCAGCTAAATTCAACCAGAATCTTGAGGAATTGTTAGATACAGTTCTTCTTGTGGCAGAAGTGCAAGAGCTCAAAGCTGACCCATCTGTTCGAGCAATTGGTACTGTTGTTGAAGCACGTCTTGACCAAGGTAAAGGGGCGATTGCAACTCTCTTGGTTCAACAAGGGACACTTCATATCCAAGACCCAATCGTTGTCGGAAATACTTACGGTCGTGTACGTACAATGACAAACGACCTTGGACGCCGAATTAAAGAAGCTGGTCCATCAACACCAATTGAGTTAACAGGTCTTTCAGATGTTCCTCAAGCGGGTGACCACTTTGCGGTATTTGAAGATGAAAAAGCAGCCCGCGCTGCTGGTGAAGAACGTGCTAAACGCGCTCAATTAATTAAACGTCAAAATACACGTCGTGTTAACTTGGATAATCTCTTTGACACACTTAAAGAAGGTCAAACTAAATCTGTTAACATTATCATCAAAGCGGATGTACAAGGTTCAGCAGAAGCACTTGCCGCTTCACTTCAAAAAATTGAAGTTGAAGGTGTAAAAGTTGATATCGTCCATTCAGCTGTTGGAGCAATTTCAGAATCTGATATTTCTCTTGCTGCAGCATCAAATGCGATTATCATTGGTTTCAATGTTCGTCCAACTGGTCTTGCTCGTGAACAAGCAGCGCAAGAAGAAGTTGACATCCGCTTGCACAGTATCATTTATAAAGTAATTGAAGAAGTTGAAACTGCGATGCGTGGAATGCTTGACCCAGAATTCAAAGAAGAAATCATCGGTGAAGCAATTGTTCGCGAAACATTCAACGTTTCTAAAGTGGGTACAATTGCCGGATTCATGGTTATTCGTGGTAAAGTGACTCGTGATGCTTCAGTTCGTGTTATCCGTGAAGGTGTCGTGATTCATGATGGTGCCATTGCCAGCCTTAAACATTTTAAAGATGATGTTAAAGAAGTCGGAAATGCTCAAGAAGGTGGTTTGATGGTTGAAGACTTCAATGATGTTGAAATTGATGATACATTTGAAGTTTACAAAATGGTTGAAATCGAACGTAAAAAATAAGATGTGAGGAAGATTCGCTTAGAAGTTAAGAGAAATGCCATTCGACTTGCGACTATAGTCGTATAGCGAGAATGGACAACGCAGTAGCAAAAGTGCGGAGATAGGAAAATTTAGGATTCACACAAGTTGTGGTTCTGTATTTCACCTATTTTCAATGATTTCTAGGACTATTGACTCACTTAAAAAAATGTAAAAATAGTTTCATACTTATTTCTTACATTTTGAAATAAATTAGGAGGAAAAAAATGGGAAATTCTTTTCGTAGCGACCGTGTCGCAGTAGAGATTCAACGCGAAATCAATGATATTTTGCGCAATAAAGTTCGCGATCCACGTGTACAAGATGTTAATATTACTGATGTTCAATTGACAGGCGATTTGAGTCAAGCGACTGTTTATTATAGTCTCTTGTCAAACTTAGCTTCTGACAATGAAAAAGCTGCCACTGCTTTGAAAAAAGCAACTGGACTTTTCAAAAGTGAATTGGCAAAACGAATGACTATTTTTAAAATTCCAGATTTAACTTTTTCAAAAGATGAATCTGTTGAATATGGTTCAAAAATTGACGAGCTCTTACGTGGGCTTAACGATAAATCAGAATATTAATTAAAAAGTTACTGACAGAAAAAGTTGAATCTATTCTCTATAGAGATAGATTCTGCACCTTTTGTCAGTAATTTTTTGTCTTAAAATTACTGACAAATTGTTCTAGATAAATTTTGTGATATAATAGACATTGTGAAATGAAAGCGAATAAAATCTGCTCATTTGGAGGAAAATATGAAAGAACCATTGTTTTTGAACTCAGTTTTGCAAGAAAAAATCTGGGGCGGCGACCATTTGAAAGAATTTGGCTATGATTTGCCATCCGATAAAGTTGGCGAATATTGGGCCATTTCTGCTCATCCACATGGCCTGTCAACAATTGCTAATGGCGAATTTAAAGGTCAAAAGCTTGACCAATTATACGCAAGTCACCGCGAATTGTTTGGTGACAGTAAAAAGGAAATCTTTCCTTTATTAACTAAAATTTTAGATGCCAATGATTGGCTTTCTGTACAAGTTCATCCAGATGATGAATATGGACAAAAACATGAGGGTGAACTGGGAAAAACTGAATGTTGGTACATAATTTCAGCTGAACCAGGAGCTGAAATTATCTATGGTCATAATGCCAAATCACGTGAAGAGCTCGCTGAAATGATTAAATCTGGTGATTGGGATCATTTGTTGCGTAAAGTGAAAGTGAAAACGGGTGATTTCTTCCATGTTCCATCAGGAACAATGCACGCAATTGGTGCTGGAATTGTCATTCTTGAAACACAACAATCTTCTGATACGACTTACCGTGTTTATGATTTCGACCGTAAAGATGACCAAGGAAATCTTCGTGAATTACATATTCAACAATCGATTGATGTCTTGAATATTCCGGGCGACAAAGTTCCTGAAAATCAAGTTAAAACTGAAAAATTTGCTGATGCAGAAATTAAAACTCTTGTGAAATCAGACTTCTTTGATGTTTATAAATGGCAAATTCATGGTGACCATGAATTTGCCAAAGTTGCTGATTACACTTTGGTTTCTGTCCTTGATGGCGAAGGGAAACTGACTGTTGATGGAAATGAATATCCCTTGAAAAAAGGTGCTCATTTTATCTTACCAAGCAATGTTGAAAACTGGACTTTATCTGGTCAATTAGAAATTATTGCCAGCAATCCAGCCTAATCAAATGAAAAATTACTGACGAAAGTTCAAAAAAATTCTGTCAGTAATTTTTTTTTGACAAAATTTCTGTCAGTAAAAATAGCATTTTTACAGATAAAAACTGTGGATTTTTAAAAAAATTTAAAAATGTTGACGTTTTCTAAAAATTATTACTTGCAAATCATTCTAAAAAATAATATAATTTGATACAGAAAATCATTTGCAATATAAAAACAAATTGAGTTCATCTTGCGCGAAAGATAAAATAGATTATTAATCAGGGGATAAATTGATGATATTTTGCTATCAGTTTATCCCCTGTCTAAATGTAATAATAAAAGCCCATAGGGACTTTTATTTATTTCGGTTTCCTATTTTTACTAATGTCTAAAGTCGGACTCACATCTAAAAAATGAAGAGGATGACAGATGAAAACAGATTTTGATAAGGTAAATGAATGGCTGATTCAACTCTTTCATGATTTTATGATATTAGAGGAGCAATTCTTAAAAGATTCAGCTTATTCAGATGTAACAGTAAAAGAATTACAAATTTTGACACTCGTCCATACGTTGGGGACTTGTTGAGCAACAGATATTGCCAAAAATCAAAAATTGGCCTTATCAACTATCACAATTACCCTCAATCGTTTAGAAGATAAAGGTTACATTGAACGTAAACGTTCAACAGCGGACCGACGAGTGACTCATATTATACTGACATCAAAAGGTGACGAGCTTTGCGCCACTCATCGTGAGTTTTTCCATATGATTACTGACAATCTATTTGATAGTGTTTATGGAACAACTGAAAACAAGCTAGCTGGTGAACTTGCAGCTCTGCATAATTCTTTGGAGAATATGAAATAATGAATTTTGCGAAAATCACGCAAGCGGCACATTATGTGCCAGAAAACGTAGTATCTAATGATGACTTATCAAAAATTATGGATACTAATAATGAATGGATTTACAGTCGAACAGGAATTAAAAATCGTCATATTTCAACTGGGGAAAATACTTCAGATTTAGCAACAAAAGTTGTTAAACAGTTGATTGAAAATTCTGGGGTAGACCCAGAATTGATAGATTTTATTATTGTTGCTACTGTGACCCCTGATTCAATGATGCCCTCAACAGCCGCACGCGTTCAAGCGCAAGTAGGTGCAACTAATGCATTTGCTTACGACTTGACCGCGGCATGCTCAGGATTTGTTTTTGCACTATCAACCGCAGAAAAATTAATTTCCTCAGGTGCTTATCAACGTGGGATTGTCATTGGGGCAGAAGTATTCTCAAAAGTAATTGACTGGTCAGACCGGTCAACAGCCGTTCTTTTTGGAGATGGTGCTGCTGGTGTACTCTTGGACAATAGTGGAAGTCAACCTCTTATTATTGCTGAAAAAATGCAGACAGATGGCAAGCGAGGTGGAAGTTTACTTTCTAGCTACGCTGATATTCAAACGCCTTTTGCCTCTGTTTCATACGAGGGTTCAAACTTGAGTATGGAAGGGCGAGCAATTTTTGATTTTGCTGTACGCGATGTTCCAAAGAACATTCAAGCAACATTAGAAAAATCTGACCTTGCTGCTGAAGAAATAGATTATTATCTCCTTCATCAAGCAAATTCAAGAATTCTTGATAAAATGGCTAAAAAGTTAGGCGTGACAAGGAATAAGTTCCTCCAAAATATGCAAGAATATGGCAATACATCGGCAGCAAGTATCCCTATATTGTTGTCAGAATCCGTAAAAAATGGTATATTTAGTTTGGACGGTCAAACAAAAGTCGTCTTGACAGGATTTGGTGGTGGCCTCACTTGGGGCACAGCAATTATTAATTTATAAGAGTCAAAAAGTTTAGCCTGCTTTTGGTAAGTTGTCTACTTTAAATTTTAAAGAAGTGACGAAAAAGTTGAAGCTGACTTAACTCTTAAGTAGATTTTAAAAATCTACATTTAACTAATGGTTATAAACCGCTTTGCGGATATAATATAAATATTTTCACTCAATTAAAGGAGAAAAAATTATGGCAGTATTTGAAAAAGTACAAGATATTATCGTTGACGAACTCGGTAAAGAAAAAGAAGAAGTAACACTCGAAACTTCATTTGAAGAGCTCGACGCTGATTCACTTGACCTTTTCCAAATCATCAATGACATCGAAGACGAATTCGACGTTGAAGTTGATACAGAAGCAGATATGAAAACAGTTGCTGACCTCGTTAAATACGTAGAAAACAACAAATAATTCGGGATGGGGGTGAAGCGAGCAAGGGAGTTGATTCTTTTGCGACTTTCGCCCCTTCTTTTCGTTGGACTAGCTCTATTTTTAAAAATAGAATTCTAGTATAGGGAGCTCAGTAGTGTTATACTGGGCTTATCCTATAATTTTCATATTGAGGAATGTCATTTTTTTAAGATAAAAACATTTTACAATACTAATAATTAACTTTATAAAAGAAAATACGAGGAATTCTAATCTTCTAGTTTGAATAGCTTATTTGAATTTGAAATAGTTGATTACTATATATTATGACTAAAACAGCATTTTTATTCTCGGGTCAGGGCGCACAACAGCTAGGAATGGCTCGTGATTTATATGACCAACACGAATCGGTAAAAACGACTTTTGATGAAGCAAGCAAAGCTTTAGGATATGACTTACGTGCTTTGATTGATCATGATGAAGAAAAATTAAATGAAACAAAATATACACAACCTGCTATTTTGACAACTTCTGTTGCCATTATGCGATTGTTGAATGAAAATGGAATAAAACCCGACGTAGTTGCTGGGCTTAGTCTTGGTGAGTATTCAGCATTAGTTGCTTCAGGAATTATTGATTTTCAAGAAGCAGTTAAGCTTGTAGCTAAACGTGGTCAATACATGACAGAAGCTGCTCCGACTGGTTCAGGTAAAATGGTTGCAGTAATGAATACAGAGCCTGCTTTGATTGAAGAGATTTGTCAAAAAGCATCTGAGCGTGGCATTGTGAGTCCGGCAAATTATAACACGCCCGCACAAATTGTTATTGGTGGTGAAGTTTTAGCCGTTGATTATGCCGTTGAATTATTAAAAGAGGCAGGGGTTCGTAAACTGATTGAATTAAAAGTATCAGGACCTTTCCATACAGCTATTCTTAAGCCAGCTTCTGAAAAATTAGCTTTGGAACTTGATAAAATTAATTTTAAATCTTTTGAATTACCTTTAATTTCAAATACTAGCGCTAAAGTAATGCAAGAGGATGAGGTAAAAGCCTTGTTAACTCACCAAGTAATGGAACCTGTCCGTTTCTATGAATCTGTTGAAACAATGCAAAAACTAGGAGTGACTCGCTTTATTGAAGTTGGTCCTGGAAAAGTACTTTCTGGTTTCATAAAGAAAATTGATAAAAATGCAGAATTTACAAATGTTTGTGATATTGCTACATTTGAAGCCTTGATTAATCAGTAAAATTGGAGAAAGGAATTGAGTTCGTCCTTCTAAACAGTCAGCAATAATCTGACATCAGAGATATCAGATTATTGCTGTCCTTGAAGTCTAAGCACTAAAGTGCTAAGACCCTAAGGCGGGCTCACATCTTATAAATAATGGAAATTAAAAATAAAAACGTCTTTGTAACTGGTTCAACTCGTGGAATTGGTAAAGCAATTGCTCTTCAATTTGCTAAAGCGGGTTCTAATGTGATCATTAATGGACGTTCAGCTGTTTCAGAAGAACTTTTAGCTGAATTTAAAGCTTTTGGTGTTCAAGCGGTTGGGATATCAGGTGATATTTCAAAATCAGAAGATGCTAAACGAATGGTTAAAGAAGCAATTGAAGCTCTTGGTTCAGTGGATATTTTGGTAAACAATGCAGGAATCACGCGTGATGGCTTATCATTAAAAATGTCAGAAGAAGATTTTGAGACTGTTCTTAAAATCAACTTGACAGGTGCCTTTAATATGACACAAGCAGTTTTAAAACCAATGACTAGAGCGCGTTCTGGAGCAATCATTAATATCTCATCAGTTGTTGGTTTGATGGGAAATGCTGGACAAGCAAATTATGCGGCTTCAAAAGCTGGACTCATTGGTTTAACAAAATCAATTGCCAGAGAGGTAGCAGGACGTAACGTTCGTGTAAATGCTGTGGCTCCAGGATTTATTGAATCAGATATGACAGAAGTTCTTTCTGATAAGGTTAAAGATGCAATGAAAGGGCAAATTCCAATGAAACGTTTTGGTATGCCAGAAGAAATTGCGACCGCGGTTCAATTCTTGGCCGAACAAGAATATATGACTGGACAAGTACTCACCATTGATGGTGGGGTTGCGATGTAAATTGCTCATTTATAAATTTTGAAATTAAGAAGGATAATAATATGACAAATAGAGTTGTAATCACTGGTTATGGCGTAGTTAGTGCAATTGGGAATAGCCCAGAAGAATTTTGGAACAATCTTAAAGCTGGTAAAACTGGAATTGGTCCAATCACTCATTTTGATGCCGAAGCAACAGGAATTTCTATTGCAGCAGAAGTAAAAGAATTTCCATTTGACAAATATTTCCAGAAAAAAGATGCACGACGCATGGATACTTTCTCACTTTATGCGGTTTATGCAGCGCTTGATGCGATGGAAATGTCTGGAATTACAGAAGAAAATACTAATTTTGACCGTTTGGGTTGTATCATGGCTTCTGGGATTGGTGGACTTGAACAATCACAAAAAAATTCACAAGCGATTGTTGCTAAAGGACCTCGTAAAGGCGTAGCACCACTCTATGTTCCACTTGCTATTGCTAATATGGCAACTGGTAATGTTGCTTTACGTACAGGTGCTCGTGGTGTTTCACGTGCCGAAGTTACTGCTTGTGCGGCTGGTGCCAATGCAATTGGTTCAGCTTTCCGTGAAATCAAACATGGTTACGCTGATGCAATGATTGCTGGTGGTGCTGAAGCGGCAATTTGTGAACTTGGAATTGCTGGATTTGCTAATTTGACAGCTTTGACTAAAGAAACTGACCCTGAAAAAGCATGTATTCCATTTGATAAAAACCGTTCTGGTTTCGTAATGGGTGAAGGCTCTGGTGTTTTGATTTTGGAAAGTCTTGAACATGCACAAGCTCGCGGTGCTAATATCTTGGCTGAGATTGTTGGTTACGGAAATACAAATGATGCTTTCCATATGACAACTCCTTCAGGAGTTGGTGCTGAAAATGCCATTAAATTGGCATTGGAAGAAGCTGGGGCAAGTCCTGCTGATGTAGATTATGTCAATGCTCACGGAACTTCAACACATGCTAATGAAGAAACTGAAAGCAAAGCGATTCACAATGTTATCGGCGATAAAGCTTACGTTTCATCTACAAAAGCTTTGCATGGACATGCACTTGGTGCAACGAGTGCAATTGAAGCAGTAGCAACTGTTCAAGCCCTTTTGAATCAATATGCACCAGTAAACGCTGGAACAACTGAACTTGATGAAGGAATGACAATTAATGTTGTTCTTGGTGAAGGGAAACCTGCTGAAATTAACCTTGCCTTGTCACAAGACTTTGGTTTTGGTGGACACAATGCTGTATTGGCATTCAAGAAATGGGAAAATGCGGCCGAATAAGGCGTATTTTGACGATAGAATAAAACTTTGCCTAGCAAAGTGTCAAAAAGGATAAACAAAAATGAACATTTCAGAAATAAAAGATTTGATGAACCAATTCAATGGTTCTACTTTACGTGAATTTTCTTGGAAAAATGCTGACGGCGAATTATCGTTTTCAAAAAATGAAGGGCAAGCCCTTGTTGGTCCTCAAAGTTCCGCTCCTATTGCAGCTGCTTTTACAGCTCAACAAGCTGCGCCAGTTGCAGAAAGCACAGAAGTTCCCGTGGCAAATGAAATAGCCGTAGAAGCTGAAGGTGAAGCAGTTACTTCTCCATTGGTAGGTGTGGCTTATCTTAAACCTTCTCCAGATAAAGCTGAATTTGCTAAAGTTGGAGATACGGTTAAAAAAGGTCAAACCTTGCTTATTATTGAAGCAATGAAGGTGATGAACGAAATTCCAGCACCAAAAGATGGAATTATCACTGAGGTGATGGTTTCAGGAGAAGATGTTGTTGAATTTGGTCAAGATTTGATGAGAATCAAATAAAAATTACTGATAAGGCTCTGTCAGCTTATCTTTAATGTAAAAATTTCTGACAGTTCTAGAGGCTAGATGATTTACAGGCAAGTTCTGTCAGTAAATCATCTAAAAGAAAAGTGAGAATAAATGACTGAAGTAAATATTAATGTAACAGAAATTATGGAGGCTTTGCCTCATCGTTATCCATTTTTATTAGTGGACCGTGTGATTGATATTGCTGATGATGAGATTACAGCAATTAAAAATGTGACGATTAATGAAGAATTTTTCCAAGGACATTTTCCACAATATCCAGTAATGCCAGGTGTTTTGATCATGGAAGCTCTCGCCCAAGCGGCTGGTGTCTTGGAATTATCTAAACCTGAAAATAAAGGGAAACTTGTCTTTTATGCGGGAATGGATAACGTTAAATATAAAAAACAAGTCACTCCTGGAGACCAGTTGGTCTTACATGCTAAATTTATCAAACGTCGTGGACCAATTGCGGTTGTTGAAGCAGAGGCAACTGTTGATGGAAAATTGGCAGCGAAAGGAACTTTAACCTTTGCCTTAGGTAAATAGGTTATTCCCATTTAAAAATAATCATATTTATTATGATTAAGAAGCAAAAAATTTATTTTAACCATAAGATTTTTTACTTATGGTAAATTTCGGACTTATTTTTATTTATCAAAAAATTGTTTTGTTGGCTATGACTTTCTTTTTATCATTCCTTTCAAAACTCCCATTGAGCAAAAGCTCGGGGTATTTTCCCATATGGAGAACATCTATGTTTAATAAAATTTTGATTGCCAATCGTGGCGAAATTGCTGTAAGAATTATTCGTGCAGCTCGTGAATTAGGAGTGGGTACAGTTGCCATTTATTCAACTGCAGACCGTGACGCTTTACATGTTCATTTAGCTGATGAAGCCATTTGTGTTGGTCCAGCTAGAAGTACAGAATCATATCTTAATATGAATAATATTCTGTCAGCTGCTGTAGCAACTGGCGCACAAGCGATTCACCCAGGTTTTGGATTTCTTTCGGAAAATTCAAAGTTTGCTCGTCTTTGTGAAGAAATGAATATTAAATTTATCGGCCCCTCAGCAAAAGTCATGGATATGATGGGTGATAAAATCAATGCTCGTGCAGAAATGATTAAAGCTGGTGTTCCAGTAACACCGGGTTCTGAAGGCGAAGTTCATACCACTGATGAGGCCGTGAAAATTGCTGAAGAAATTGGCTATCCAATCATTCTTAAAGCGTCAGCTGGTGGTGGTGGTAAAGGAATTCGTAAAGTTAATACTGTCGAAGAACTTGTCCCAGCCTTTGAGGCAGCCCAAGCTGAAGCCCAAGCAGCTTTTGGAAATGGTGCCATGTTCATCGAACGTATGATTTTCCCAGCTCGTCATATTGAAGTTCAAATCTTAGGTGACAGCCATGGCAATGTGATTCATCTTGGCGAACGTGATTGTTCTCTTCAACGTAATAATCAGAAAGTTCTCGAAGAATCTCCGTCAGTAGCAATTGGACATACTTTACGTAATGAAATCACGTCGGCTGCTGTAAAAGCGGCTCAACATGTTTCGTATGAAAATGCAGGAACCATTGAATTTTTACTTGATGAATCTTCTGGTAAGTTTTATTTCATGGAAATGAATACTCGTGTTCAAGTTGAACATCCAGTAACTGAATTTGTCTCTGGTGTAGATATTGTCAAAGAGCAAATTCGTGTAGCTAATGGCAATGAGTTATCTGTTAAGCAAGAAGACGTGACTTTTAGCGGACATGCGATTGAATGTCGAATTAATGCTGAAAATCCTAAGTTTAATTTTGCACCATCGCCAGGAAAGATTACTAATCTATTCTTACCAGGTGGTGGGGTTGGCTTACGGGTTGATAGTGCCATGTACAGTGGCTACACTATTCCCCCTTACTATGACAGTATGATTGCTAAAGTCATTGTTCATGGCGAAAATCGTTTTGAAGCTTTGATGAAAATGCAACGTGCCCTCCTTGAATTCGATGTTGAAGGTGTGACAACGAATGTTGATTTCCAATTGGAGCTTATTTCTGATCCACATGTTGTTGCGGGAGATTACGATACAAGTTTCTTAGGAAATGTTTTCTTACCAGAATATCAAAAAGAAGACTGACAAGAAAATTCTGCAAAAGCAGAAAGCGAATGTCTGTCACTAAATTTAATAAAAAATGAGAAAAGGATGCAAAGATGGCTCTTTTCCAAAAGAAAAAATACATTAAAATTAATCCAAATCGTTCAATTATTGAGAAACAAGCAGAGCATCCGGAAGTTCCTGACGAACTTTTTGCTAAATGTCCTGCTTGTAAACATACGATTTATCAAAAAGACTTAGGAAAGAATAAAGTCTGTCCTAATTGTGACTATAATTTCCGAATTACGGCAAAGGAACGTCTAGCCATTGTTGCTGACAAAGATTCTTTTGTTGAAATGTTTACTGGAATTGATAGTAAAAATCCCTTAGATTTTCTAGGATATCCTGAGAAATTGGCGGCCACAAAAGCAAGAACAGGTCTTGACGAAGCAATTATGACCGGAGTGGCTACGATTAAAGGTCAAAAAACGGCTTTGGCAATCATGGACTCGACTTTTATTATGGCTTCTATGGGGACGGTTGTTGGTGAAAAACTGACACGTCTCTTTGAACATGCGACGACTGAAAAATTACCAATTATTGTTTTTACAGCATCAGGTGGGGCACGTATGCAAGAGGGAATCATGTCCTTGATGCAAATGGCTAAAACCTCAGCTGCTGTCAAACGTCATTCAAATGCTGGTCTTTTTTATATTACTGTTTTGACTGACCCAACCACGGGTGGAGTGACGGCATCTTTTGCTAGCTTAGGCGATATTATTCTTGCCGAACCACAATCTTTGATTGGTTTTGCTGGCCGTCGAGTTATTGAGCAAACGGTGCGTCAAACCTTACCTGATGATTTTCAAAAGGCTGAATTTCTTTTGAATCACGGTTTTGTCGATACAATTGTTAAGCGCAATGAATTACGTCAAAAATTGGCCCTTCTTTTAGAACTTCATACGGAGGTGGAAAATGTCTGAAACTATTGATTCAATGACAGGTGAAGTTTCGCAAAAAAATATTGCTGATATTATTAATGAAGCAAGAGCTGCTGATAGAATTTCGGCAAGAGATATTATTGCTCAGGTTTTCACTGATTTCCTTGAATTACACGGAGATCGTCAATTAACGGATGATGAAGCAATCGTCGGTGGAATTGCACGATTTAATGACCAAGCTGTGACCGTTATCGGAATTCAAAAAGGGCGCAATCTTGAGGAAAATTTGGCGACTAATTTTGGACAACCCAGTCCGAATGGTTATCGGAAAGCTTTGAGATTGATGAAACAGGCCGAAAAATTTGGCCGACCAGTCATTACTTTTGTTAATACTGCAGGTGCTTATCCGGGGATTGAAGCAGAAGAACGTGGTCAAGGTGAGGCGATTGCTAGAAATCTTTTAGAGATGTCTGACCTTAAAGTCCCACTGATTGCCTTTATAACAGGTGAAGGAGGCTCTGGTGGAGCACTTGCTCTTGCGCTTGCTAATAAGGTTTATATTTTAGAAAATGCTGTTTATTCTGTTCTTTCGCCAGAAGGTTTTGCCACTATTCTGTGGAAAGATGGTTCGCGTCGTGATGAAGCGGCTGAGCTGATGAAAATTACTGCGCCACATCTTTTAGAAATGGGAATTGTTGATGGGATTATTTCTGAAGAAAATCTGATTGATAATCTCAAAAGACAGCTGACAGAAACGCTCAGCGAGTTAACTTTACTGACAGAAACTGAATTAGCAGAACAACGCTATAATCGATTTAGAAAATATTAAGAACGAAGCCCTTTGCCTCGTTTTTTTATTTTTCAATCAGTAAAGGAGTGAACAATTTGTATGCGAATTAAGCTTGCCATAAAAAATATTAAGTCTGCCATAGCATTTTCTTATGGCGACTTTTTAACTTTCATGATATTTTTATATTATAGAAAAAATTAGAAAGTAAAGGACTAATGACAAGTTTAAAAACAAAAGTAATTCACGGTGGAATTTCAACAGATAGAACAACAGGAGCTGTTTCTGTTCCAATTTATCAAACATCAACTTATAAACAAAATGGACTTGGACAACCTAAAGAATATGAATATTCACGTTCAGGTAATCCGACACGACATGCTTTGGAAGAATTAATTGCAGATTTAGAGGGTGGGGTTCAAGGTTTTGCTTTTAGTTCAGGCTTGGCTGGAATTCACGCGGTACTATCTTTATTTTCTACGGGCGATCATATCATCTTAGCTGATGATGTTTATGGCGGAACTTTTCGATTGATGGACAAGGTGCTGACAAAGACAGGAATAATCTATGATTTAGTAGATTTGAGCAATCTTGAAGATTTAAAGGCAGCTTTTAAAGCAGAAACCAAAGCAGTCTACTTTGAAACTCCCTCAAATCCCCTGCTAAAAGTCTTGGATATCAAAGAAATTTCAAGCATTGCTAAAGCTCATAATGCTCTAACATTAGTTGATAATACCTTTGCGACGCCTTATTTACAACAACCAATCGCTCTAGGAGCGGATATTGTCTTGCATTCTGCAACGAAATATTTAGGAGGACACTCAGATGTAGTGGCTGGTTTGGTAACGACAAATTCAAATGAACTCGCTAGTGAAATTGGATTTTTACAAAATTCTATTGGAGCGGTTCTTGGTCCACAAGATAGCTGGTTAGTCCAAAGAGGAATCAAAACACTTGCACTCCGGATGGAGGCCCATTCAGCAAATGCTCAAAAAATTGCTGAGTTTTTAGAAGCATCACAAGCTGTTTCAAAAGTCTATTATCCAGGTCTCGTCAATCATGAAGGACATGAGATTGCTAAAAAACAAATGACTGCTTTTGGTGGAATGATTTCATTTGAATTGACTGACGAAAATGCGGTTAAAAATTTTGTTGAAAACTTGCGCTATTTTACACTAGCCGAATCACTCGGCGGAGTCGAATCTTTGATTGAAGTGCCAGCAGTAATGACTCATGCCTCAATTCCTAAAGAACTTCGGGAAGAAATTGGGATAAAAGATGGATTGATTCGCTTATCAGTCGGTGTTGAAGCTCTTGAAGATTTACTGACGGACCTTAAAGAAGCACTCGAAAAAGAATAATATATTGACAGAGTTGTAAGCAAAGCTTACAACTCATTTCTCCCCCGCTTCAACAGCTCCCGTTGGTCCTGTTGAGCTGTCAGAAAAATTAGATAGTAAAAATTGAGAATGATTTACTGACAGAATGGTAAACTTCAAAGTCTGTCATTCTTAAGCAGAACTGACAAGACTGTCAGTAATTTAGGAATTAATATGACAAAAATTGTTGAAAATATCACTGAATTAGTTGGCAATAGTCCAATAATAAAATTAAAAAATAGCCCAGAAAACAGTGCTGAAATTTATCTCAAACTGGAATATTTCAATCCTGGAGGCTCAGTTAAAGACCGGATTGCCCTACAAATGATTCGACAAGCAGAACAAGAGGGACTCTTGAAAAAAGGGGGAACGATTGTAGAGCCTACTTCTGGAAATACAGGGATTGGACTTGCCATGGTTGGAGCAGCCTTGGGTTATAATGTCGTAATTATCATGCCTGATAGTTACTCAAAAGAACGTCGTCAGCTCATTCAAGCTTATGGGGCAAAATTAATATTAACTCCAGCAGCTGACGGAATTAAGGCTGCTATTGATTTAGGTGAACAGCTGGTCAAAGAAAATGGCTGGTACATGCCAATGCAATTTGAAAATCCAGCCAATTTGAAAGCCCATGAATTGAGCACAGGCCCTGAAATTATTGAAGCCTTTGGTAAAGAAGGACTGGATGCTTTTGTGGCTTGCGCAGGAACTGGTGGGACAATTTCTGGAGTTTCTCATTATCTAAAAAGCCAAAATTCCAAGATAAAAACTTTTGTCGTTGAACCAGCGGAATCTCCGATTTTAACAGGAGGAGAGAGTGGGCCTCATCGAATTCAAGGAATCGGCATTCCTTTTATGTCGCCCAATTTGGATACAAAGTCTTATGACGGCGTGGTGGATGTGACAAGTGATGATGCTTTAGATACCGCACGAAAGATCGGTAAAACAGAAGGCTTTCTAGTCGGAATTTCTTCAGGGGCGGCCATTTGGGCAGCTTATGATTTGGCTAAAAAACTCGGAAAAGGGAAAAAAATACTAGCACTTTGTGCTGATAATGGGGAGCGATATCTTTCAACAGAACTTTATGATTATTAAAACTTGGCATGTTCCAAGTTTTTTTTATCGTTATGAGCAGTTTTCTGTACTTTTTTTGCTACGGATGTTAGAATGAGAATAGATTAAGAAGAGAATAAAGGAGGGAAATCGTACATTCTATTTTATCAATCAATGATTGATAAATTTAACTGATTTAGTTTTTCTAAAAATTATTATGAAACTTTCATGATAATTTGAGATGAAATCGCAAATTACGAGGAGGATTTAAAATGGCTTTAAATGACAAACTTGATGCAACAAAAGATAAAGTAAGTGGAAAAGTTAAAGAAACCACAGGTAAAGTAACTGGTGATGAAAAACTAGAAGCTAAAGGTAAAACAGAAGGACTTATGGGAAAAGCTAAAGAAGGCTTGGAAAATATCAAAGATAAGGCTTCTGACCTTGCTGAAGATGTTGCAGAAAAATTTAATGATACGGTTGACTCTGTCAAACATAAAAAAGATAACTAATTAATTTCCTATTTTTTATCAACAAAAACCTAAGTGATTAAAAACTTAGGTTTTTTTATTTTATAAATTAGGAAGTGATAAAACTTGACTTATATACCCATGGGGGTATATAATGGTTTTAAATTAACTAAAGAAGAGGCAATGAAGTGCAAACAATTGATGCTGGTCAGTTAAAATTACTGATAGAAAATAAAAAAGCAATAATCATTGATGCTCGAGAAGATTTTGAATATCGAAATGGGCATGTTCCAGGTGCTAAAAATCTTCCATTAAGTCAGCTAGAAGAAAAATATCAAGAAATTACTGACGGAAACTATATTATCTGTCAGTCAGGCGCTCGTTCTGCTAGGGCTTGTCAATATCTTTTGGCAAAAGGAATTGAAACAATCAATATTTCTGGAGGAACTTCAGCTTGGGATGGACAGCTAGATTTTGATTAAAAGCAAGAAGTGACAAAGTTGAGGAGAAAATGTGTTCAAGTTATTTAATAAAATAAAAACAATAAGTATCTCTGATTAACAGAGGAAATAAAAAAAGGAAAACAATTAATTGATGTTCGGGAAGTAGAGGAATTTAAAAGAGGACATATTAGTGGCGCCAGAAATCTTCCGTTGAGTCAACTGACCGCTCAATCATTAAATAAGAACAAAAAATACTTACTCATTTGTCAGTCAGGAATGAGGTCAAAAAAAGCTTACAAAATATTGAGCAAAGCTGATTATGATGTGACCAATGTATCTGGTGGAATGTTAGCTTGGAGAGGAAAAATCAAAAAATGACAGAGAAAATATTAATTGTTGGTGGTGTTGCTGGAGGAATGTCTGCGGCCACCCGCTTGCGTCGTCTTCAGGAAAAGGCAGAAATTATTGTTTTTGAAAAAGGACCTTATGTTTCATTTGCAAATTGTGGTTTGCCTTATTATGTGGGCGGAGAAATTGAAGAACGAGAAAATTTAATTGTCCAATCGTCTAAAGCATTGCAAAAACGTTTTAACTTAGATGTGCGTGAAAATTCTGAGGTCACTGCAATTGACAGTAAAGAAAAGAAAATTACAGTCCTTTCAAATGGGAAAAGTTATTTTGAAAGCTATGATAAACTCATTCTTTCACCAGGTGCCAAACCATTTGTTCCACAAATTAAAGGATTAGATCTGGCAAACAATGTCTTTACTTTACGAAATATTCCTGATGTGGATAAAATAATGGCTCAGCTGAAAGAGAAAGCGCCTAAAAAGGCGACGATCATTGGTGCTGGTTTCATTGGAATAGAAATGGCCGAAAATCTTGCAAAACGTGGAATAGCGGTCACAATCGTTGAAAAAGCGCCACATGTTTTGCCAACGATTGATCGTGAAATGGCTGCTTATGTCAATGAAGAATTAATCAAAAATAATGTCTCAGTAATGACAAATACAGGAGCTGTGGAATTTAAGGACAAGCAAATTTTACTTGATAATGGTGAAAGTCTTTTATCAGATCTAACAATTCTCTCAGTCGGTGTTCAACCCGAAACGAGTTTAGCTAAAATGGCTGATATTAAATTAGGACTTAGGAATGCTATTCTAGTTGATGAACATTACGAAACATCGGTTAAAGACATTTATGCGGTAGGTGATGCTATTGTTGTCAAAGATCAATTAGGACATGATGCTTTAATTTCACTGGCCTCTCCAGCCAATCGTCAAGGACGTCAGGTCGCTGATATCATTAGTGGCTTGCCAGTTGAAAATCGTGGTTCGCTCGGGACGGCGATTGTTCGTGTATTTGATTTACAAGTGGCAAGTACAGGGCTTTCAGAGTCGCAACTTCAGTCCTTAAATCTGAAGCATAAAATTGTTCATGTGACGGCAAACAATCATGCTGGATATTATCCAGGAGCGACATCTATTGTTCTGAAACTAATTTTTGAGCCAGAGAGTGGGGAAATTTTTGGAGCACAGGCGCTTGGTAAAGAAGGAGTTGATAAAAGAATTGATATTTTATCGACAGCAATTAAAGCTAAACTCACTGTGTTTGACTTACCAGAATTAGAATTTACTTATGCTCCACCTTTTGGATCGGCTAAAGACCCTGTGAATATGGCTGGTTATGCTGCAATGAATATTATATTGGGACAGTCAGAAAATATTCAGTGGCATGAACTTGCAGATGAATTGGCAAAAGGAAAAGTTTTGCTTGATGTAAGAAATCCTGCTGAACTAATTAAAGGTAAATTTAAAAATTCTCAAAATATTCCACTTGATGAGCTCCGTGAACGTCTTAATGAACTGGATAAGAAGATTCAATATATCGTCAGTTGTCAGTCAGGACTTCGTTCTTACAATGCTGAACGGATCTTAAAACAAGAAGGTTATCAAGTTAAAAATTTAGATGGAGCCTTTGGTTTATATAGTAAAGTCACGAATGATTTAATTGAATAAACAAAGGGAAGATGCTGATGAAAAAATATGATAAAAAAATGGAAAATCGATTGAAAAGGGCTAATGGTCAGCTGTCAGGTGTTTTAAACATGATGGATTCAGGTGAGGAGTGTATTGATGTCGTCAGGCAACTGACTGCAGTTCGTTCTAGTTTAGATAGTCTGATTGGTCTAATCGTGGCAGAAAATCTTAAAGAGCTTTTACTGGATAATGAAGTGACTGACAAGGAAGAAAAACTTGAACAAGCCATCAAATTGATTGTGAAAAAATAACGATGGCTGAAACTTAGTCAGCAATAAAAAACCATATTATTTTAATAATACGGTTTTTTTATCAAGAAATTTTTATAAAAATTGACTTTTTATTATGCTATAATAAGACTGGATTTAAGGAGGGGAAAATGTACGATTTTTATTGGTATCCAAAATGTTCTACTTGTAGAAAAGCAAAAGCAAAATTAGATGAACTTGGTATAGACTATCAAGCGATTGATTTGAAGGAAACACCACCTAGTCAGCAAAAATTTGAAAAGTGGTTTAAAGAAGCTGACTTTCCCATTAAAAAATTTTTCAATACAAGTGGCTTAGTTTATCGTGACTTGAATCTTAAAGATAAGCTAGCAACATTATCGGAAAAAGAAATGGCAGAACTTCTTTCATCAAATGGAATGCTTATCAAACGCCCATTACTCGTAAAAAATGATCAAGTTCAGCAGATTGGATTTAAAGAATCATCTTATAAAAAAATATAAAAAAATGAGTTGGTTAGACTCATTTTTTCATGTAATAATATTTAAATCTTAGGAGATTCTAAAAAAGCTAAACTTTCAAACGAAAGCGAAAATCTTTCTTATGAAGAAAATATATCATATTTTAGAAAATCTGTCAATAAAAAAACGGACATTGTCCATTTTTTATTGAATAGTTGTGACTTTGATATTTTGATTTTCAAGAATTGCTTCGGTTTCTTTACTGATCGCTTTATCAGTAAAGACTTGCGAAATTTCAGGGAATGAAAAACAAGTGACGGTGCCGTTTTGCTTAAATTTAGAAGCATCAGTTAAAATAATGACTTCCTTAGCGGCAGCTGCCATGACATGAATGGCTTCACTACGGGCAAGGTCATTACTTCTAAAACCACGTATGGGGTCAAAACCATCAATGCCGATAAATAATTTGTCAACATAAAATTCATCAACTACCTTTTTTATCAGTGGGCCTACATTGACTTGGGAGTTGTTTTGATATTCTCCACCAAGTAAGATGACTTTAACGGAATCGGATTTCCGGATATAATTGGCAATAAAAACAGAGTTAGTAATGATGGTAACATTTTTCCGATTAAAGGCTAACTCTTCAGCGAGTAGAGCACAAGTAGAGCCAGATTCAATCATCACTGTATCCCCATCAAGAATATTTTCAGCAGCTTTAATGGCAATTTTACGCTTTAAGTTATAGTTTTTTGCTAAACGGAAGTTGATATCATCTGTATTATTAATCAAAGCAAAACCGTGTTGGCGATTAATAATTCCTTTTTCTTCAAGTTTATCAAGATCTTTTCGGATTGTTACGTTTGAAACTTCGAGTAATTGTGAAAGTTGAGTGACTTCGATTTTTTTATAATCACTCACAATCCGGATAATTTCATCAGAACGGGACATTTAGTAGCCTTTCGTCGTCTTTTTTATATTTTAAGACTACCACAAAAATTTAAAAAAATAAATTTTTTATTAGTATTTCTTTCATTCGTAAGTTAATGAAGTAAAATATATTCGTTTTTGGTAATTGCCCAATAGTCTGTAAGAATAGGCTGCTTAAACTTAGGAAAATAGGAATAAACTTTTCCTAAATGCTTCATTCCTAATTTTTCCATGACACGGCCAGATTTTGAATTTTCTGTTAGGTGTTCGGCCTGAATGACCTCAATCCCCAACTCATTGAAACAGAGCTCGAAAGGACATCTGGCTGCTTCTGGCATATATCCCTTGCCCCAGCTATTTTGATTTAAAATCCAACCAAATTCAACAATTTTTTCTTTGATAATATTAAGAAAAATTTCCCCAATGAGTTGTCCTGAAGTTTTTCAACAATTCCCCAATGATTGAGACCATCAGGCAGAAAAAAATTGGCAATTGTGGATTTGGTTGTCTCTACCGAGTCATGCGGTTCAAAGCTAGTATAACGAACAACTTCTGGATTAGAAGCATAGTTAAACATTTCTGTGGCATCCTCAAGTTGTAATTTTCTAAGAATCAAGCGCTCAGTTTCTAAGGTCTGATGCTCTGCTAATATTAAATTTATATCAACCATAATAATTTTTCTCCTTGACTATTTTCACTCAATTATAGCCTCTATTTGTTTTATTGACAATAAAAAAGAACCTTTAAGGTTCTTTTATTTTAGAGTTCAAATTCTAAGAGAATTGGGACGTGATCTAGACGTTCGCCAGAATCAAGGGGTTCAGAAACTTTAATTGCATCTGCAAGACGATTGGAAACTAACCAGTAATCAATTCTCCAACCTGAATTATTTAGTTTTGAGGTTTTTGCACGTTGGGCAAACCAAGTATAAATACTGCGTCCTTCTTCATAAAACTTCTCAACAGGACCATGAAGTTTACGGAATGTATCAGTAAATCCAGCCTCTAAAAGTTGACCAAATTTTTCACGTTCTTGGTCGGTAAATCCAGCTGAGTTGTGATTGCCACGGGGATTGGCTAAGTCGATTTCTGTATAGGCTGCATTGAAATCTCCACAAACAAAGACAGGTTTTTGAGCATCAAGGCTTGTGAGATAGTTACGGTAGTTATCATCCCAAATTCCACGTAAATCAAGTCGCGTCAGACCTTCTTGAGCATTTGGTGTATAAACCGTAGTGACAAAGAAGTCAGGAAATTCAAGGGTGATGATTCGACCTTCGGCATCCATAGGTTCAGGAGCATCAATTTCAGGAAAAGTGATGACTGGTTCTGGTAGAGTTTCTTTATAAAGAATCATTGTTCCAGAATATCCTTTACGAGCAGGTTCTACTGATGAACGCCAGACGATTTTATAACCTTTAAACAGATCTTCCAAAACTTCTAGATGAGCTTTTTTAGGTCCAGTAGAAGGAAGTTTGGTTTCTTGAATTGCTAAAACGTCTGGTTGTGCTTGGGCAAGATTTTTAACAACAGCAAGAGAAAGTGCAGCACGTTCTGAGGTTCCAGTCAATGCAGCATTGAGTGAGTCAATATTCCATGAGATAAATTTATAGTTCATAATCGTTCCTTTATTTTTTAAAAGAATTTCCAAAGAGCTGTGACTTAAAGGAATTCTTAACTTTTCTATGATAATTATAACATAGCCGGTAACATGAAACACGTTTTATGTTACCGGCTTTTCGTCTAATTACGACCTGATAAAAATACAAGCCTATCTGTAAGCGCTGAAGCGCCAACAGCTACGCTTTGGCGAAGTGAATCTTCGCAACTACATTGCTACGCTGTCGATGCTCGCTAAACCAGCAAGCTGGTAAGTCGCAATCGCAACCGATACTTTTTCACTTAGGATAGTCGTTATCAGCTTGCCTTTTTGTCATTCGCTTGCGATTCGCGTTGGTGCTTTGGCACCTTACAGCGAATGGACATTCGAGCGTAGCGAAGATTAGCGAATAGACAAAACGGACAGCGTAGCGCCTAAGCGCGTAGATGCTGACTTACGAATATGCTAGTAGTTTCATCAGAGAAAGTAGTAAGACTCTAGTCAATCCCCATAGGGATTGACGTCCGCCCATTCCCGCTTGCGACTCGACTTGTCGCTTTGCCTTTTCATCACCTGCTTTAGCAGGTAGAGAAAACGGACAGTGTAGATAGCGACTTAGCGAGAACCACTGCGACTTGTGACTTTAGTTACTTAGTGAGCACGGATACCTGTGGTGTGGACAGCGTAGCTAGCGGGTTATGGGCTGTGAGTATTATAACAAACTTAATCAGACAATGCGATTTTAGAGGTTTTTTGGTATAATATTTAGATGAGAATGTTCTCAAATATCGAGCCTCATTTGCTCGGAAAGAGGAAAATATGACAGAAAACAAAACTTTTTACATTACAACCCCAATTTATTATCCATCAGGTAAGTTGCACCTTGGTAGTTCTTACACAACTATTGCTTGTGACGTGCTTGCCCGTTACAAACGTTTGATGGGCTTTGATACTTTTTATTTAACAGGGCTTGATGAACACGGAATGAAAATTCAACGTAAAGCCGAAGAATTGGGAATGACTCCTAAAGAATACTTGGACCCAATGGCGGCTGATGTTCAAGAATTATGGAAAAAATTGGATATTTCTTATGATAAATTTATCCGTACAACAGACACTTATCATGAGGAAGCCGTTCAAAAAATCTTTGAAAAATTACTTGAACAAGATGATATTTACTTGGGCAAATATGCGGGTTGGTATTCTGTTTCTGATGAAGAATTTTTCACTGAAACACAATTGGAAGAAGTTTTTAAAGATGAAGCGGGCAATGTGACTGGTGGGATTGCACCGTCTGGTCATGAAGTGGAATGGGTTGAAGAAGAATCTTATTTCTTCCGTATGGGCAAATATGCAGATTGGCTTCTTGATTTTTATGAAGCTAACCCAACATTTATTGAGCCGGCAATTCGTAAAAATGAAATGATTAATAATTTCATCAAACCAGGATTGGAAGATTTGGCAGTTTCTCGGACAACTTTCACTTGGGGAATTCCGGTAAAATCAAATCCAAAACATGTGGTTTATGTTTGGTTGGATGCGCTCTTTAACTATGTAACAGCACTAGGATTTTATGGTGATGACGACTCACTTTATAAAAAATTCTGGCCTGGGGTAAATATGGTCGGAAAAGAAATTGTTCGTTTCCACACGATTTATTGGCCAATTTTCTGTAAAGCATTAGGAATTGAACCACCAAAACAAGTTTTCGCTCATGGATGGCTCTTGATGAAAGACGGAAAAATGTCTAAATCAAAAGGAAATGTTGTTTATCCTGAAATGTTGATTGAACGTTATGGCCTTGATGCGGTTCGTTATTATTTGATGCGTGCGATTTCTTTTGGACAAGATGGAATTTTCACTCCAGAAGATTTTGTTGGACGTATTAATTTTGATTTGGCTAATGATTTGGGGAATTTGTTGAATCGTACTGTTTCAATGATTAACAAATATAATGACGGAAAAATCGAAGCAACTGGAGTTTCGACTGAATTTGATGCAAGTTTGGAAGAAGTGGTTGAAGAAACAATCAGTCATTTCCATAAAGTAATGGATAAATTTGAATTCAACGTGGCTTTGGCTGATGTTTGGACATTGATTTCAAGAACAAATAAATATATTGATGAAACAGCGCCTTGGGTCCTTGCGAAATCAGAAGACGACAAAGCAAAATTGAATAATGTTTTGTATCATTTGGCAGAAAATTTACGGATTGCAGGTAGCCTTTTACAACCATTTATGCGTGCAACTTCAGGTAAAATCTTCGAGCAATTGGGAATGGATGAAGAATCATTTTCACTTGAAAATCTAGCTTTTGGTTATTCATTTACTCATCCTGTAGTGGCAAAAGGTCAACCTATTTTCCCACGTCTTGATGTGGAAGAAGAGGTTGCTTATATTAAATTACAAATGTCTGGTGGCTCAGCGGACTCCGCTGAGGTGGCAGATGAATGGGTGCCTGAAGAAGTTGAATTGAATTTAACTTTACCACAAATTAAATTTGATGATTTTGAAAAAATTGAACTAAAAGTTGCCGAAGTGCTTGAAGTGGAACGTGTTGAAGGTTCTGATAAATTATTGAAATTTAAGCTTGATGCCGGTGATTCTGAACCACGTCAAATCTTGTCAGGAATTGCACAATTCTATCCAAATGAACAAGAATTAGTAGGTAAAAAATTACAAATTGTAGCCAACTTGAAACCACGTAAAATGATGAAAAAATACGTTTCACAAGGAATGATTTTATCGGCTGAATTTGGGGATCAATTGCGTGTCTTGACCGTTGACGCTGATGTTCCTGCTGGTTCATTGATTGGATAATAAATATAATTGCTGACAGTTCTGTCAGTATTATATAATCTTTGCTACAAGAAATTGTTGGAGTGAAGCCTACAGAAAAAAGTCGTGAAAATTTGTTATTTTTCACGGCTTTTTATGTATAGTAGATTAGGAGGGAAATCTCTTAGTGTTCACTTGGTTTCATGTATCCTGACAAATTCTAGATGCAGGAGGTGCCTATGAAGTCAAGGTGTTTCTTGGTTATGGAGAGGATTTTATGCTGATGGTACTTGGGATGATTGTCGAAGTTTTGAACTTCGCAATTAACCTAGTCAGACTTTGGCTTGAAATAAAAAAACTAATCGCAATTAGCGATTAGTCCCACCATAACCAAGTTTTAACACGAGGTCTGTTAGCGCAGACCTTTTTTTTGCGTGTCCCACTTTGTTGAAATTACTATAACAAAAAATTTTAAGGGAGACAAATAGACTATAATTTTTGTGGGCTCTTTATTAGTTCTATCTATCGGATAATTAAAACTGGTTTTCATTTATTTAAAATCTCTCGAACTTTGCTATAATGAATTTAGTTTATTTTTAAACAATATGGAGGAAAAAAATGACTTTTGAAGAAGCATTAGCTTTACTTAAAGCTGGAAAAAAAGTAGTTAGAACTAAAGGCTGGTCTGGTGCCGAAAATTATGTCAAACTTTATGATTCGATTGTTTTAGAATCTGGTGAAAAGTTAGAAGTGACCCCTTATTTCTTGATTAATGTCTCAGGAGAGGGTGAAGGTTTTTCAATGTGGGCACCAACGCCTTGCGACGTTTTGGCTGATGATTGGGCCTTGGTTGAATAGATAGAATAGATAGGCTACAAAATGAAATTTTCTGGGAAAAAAGTGCTAATTACAGGTGCTGCCAGTGGTATTGGCTTGGCTCAAACAAAAGCATTTTTGGCCGAAGGCGCACAAGTTGTTGCTGTTGACTTACAAGAATTTACTGACGAATCTGTCAGTAAATCAAATAATCTGTCAGTAAAAATGGTTGATGTTTCCAATGCTCAAGCAGTTGAAAAATTGTCTAACGAAGTGGGAACGATTGATATTTTACTCAATACAGCGGGCATTTTGGATGCTTATAAAACCTTGGAAGAAACCGATTTTGCAGAATGGCAACGTATTTTGTCAACGAATCTCAATTCGATGTATTTGATGATTTCGGCTTTCTTACTTAAAATGAAAAGGCAAAAATCAGGAGTCATTATCAATATGGCTTCGGTTGCCGGATTAGTGGCAGGTGGAGGCGGTGTCGCTTATACGGCCAGTAAGCATGCTATTGTTGGACTGACAAAACAATTGGCTTTAGATGAGGCGCAACATGGGATTCAAATAGCAGCCATCGCTCCGGGGGCAATCAATACTCCGATGAATGCGGCTGATTTTACTGAAAATAACGGTCAGATGGCTCAGTGGGTAGCAGATGAGACACCAGCTAAAAGATGGGCCAGCCCTGATGAAGTGGCTAATCTGACTCTCTTTTTAGCCAGTCCACAGGCTTCTTATATGTCGGGAGCAATTGTTCCAATTGATGGAGGTTGGACAATTAAATAAAAGATATTGAAAGACTTATCAGCATGTTGGTAAGTCTTTTATTTATTGTAGGAAAGTCTGTATTAATTACAAAAGTACTGACAGACTCATTGATTTTACTGACGAGTTGCTCAATTGGTTGTTTTCTGTGAAAAAAAATCTGTCAGTAATTTTTGAGCTTCTTTTTGGCACATCTACTTGATGGTCTGTCTTGAGAGAGTTTTTATTGATTACAAAAAATTAGCAGCTGTCAGCGAAACTAACCTCTCTCTATTTATTGATGAAAGAAAATCTTTGTCACTCCTTTTCATTTGTTCAAAAATCTGTTAAAATAAAAACGTTGCTCAATTGCGAGTCAACCCTTGAGCCTTCTTCCCTTTGCTCAAGCATATTAAACGCGACATTTTGTCGCCAAAGGAGAGTATTTTGAAAAAGTCTAGAACTTATGATATTGTTACGATTGCGATTGTTGCCGCTCTTTATGTTATTCTAACGATGACGCCGGGTCTGAGCGCGATTTCTTATGGGCCAGTCCAATTTCGGGTGTCGGAAATGTTAAATTTCACAGCATTCTTCAATAAAAAATATATTATTGCAGTTACGATTGGCTGTATGATTTCAAACTTTTTGTCTTTCACTTGGGTCGATGTGATTGTTGGTGGTTTATCAACTTTAATTTTCTTAAGTCTTGGTCTTTTCTTATTTGAACGCTTTAAAGGACAGTATTTTTGGAATGGTCAGTTAAATAAAGCCTTTCTGTTTTTTGCAATTTTCTTTTCAATTAGTATGTTTACCATTGCTCTGGAGCTAAAATTTGTCGCTGGAGCCCCATTTTTTGTGACATGGTTGACACTTGGTCTGGGTGAATTTGCCAGTCTATTGGTTGGGGCGTTTGTGATGGATAAACTTGGGAAAAGAGTGGATTTAAGCCGATAAATATAGTAAAGCAGCACTTGCTGCTTTTTTTGAACCATTTTTAGAAGCCAAAATTACTTAATTTGTTATAATAAAAATAAATAAAGGATTGGAGAGTTTGTAATGAAAAAAATAGCTGTGATTGCTGCTACTGGTAAAGCTGGAAGTTTAATTGCCCAAAAAGCTCTTAGTCATGGTCATGAAGTGACTGCCATTGTCAGAAATAAAGAGCGATTAAAAAATCAAGTGACTGCTGTTCTTGAAAAAGATATCTTTGCATTGACTGCAGAAGATTTATCTGGATTTGATGCCATCGTTTTGGCTCATCGTGCACCAGCAGGTCAAGAAGAAGATTACTCAAAAGTAGCAGAGAAAATGATAAAAATTCTTGACGGTTCAGAAAGTCGTTTAATCATCGTGGGAGGAGCAAGTTCACTTTATCTTGATGAGAACCGCTATCAACGCCTACTAGATGTGACACAAACGGATTTGCCTTATTATCCAACACTTTTGGAGATGGCTAAAGCAAGCTTGATTTATGAAAGTTCAAAACTCAATTTCACATTCTTTTCCCCAGCAGAATTTTTTGACCCAGAAGGTTTAGAAACAAATGATTATACAATCACCGGAGATGTTTTGGGATACAATAAAGCCGGAAAAAGCCGAATTTCATATGCTGACTATGCCGAAGCGGTCGTAAAAATGATTGAAGACGGAAAATATCAACATGAACATATTGGAATTTACGAAAATTAAAATGTATTAAAATACATAAATAATGATGGATTTAATCTAAAAAAGTAGAATAGCAATGATGTGAACCCCAAAAGCTAGACTTTTTAGACAAGAATAATTTCTTGTCTTTTTTTTGTTATTTTGAATAAGTTAAACGATATTGGATTGGACTCATCCAGTTCAATTTTTTCTTAATTCGTTTCGTGTTGTAATAGTGAATCCATTTAGTAATCGCTTGTTCAAGTTCTTCAAATGAATTGAAAACATGACCAAACTGTCGTCATCAAATACGGCGGCAATGCCATGATTGATGAAAAAGTGAAAGAAAGTATTCTAAAAGATATTTTATTACTTAAAACAGTTGGAATTAAAGTTGTTTTGGTTCATGGCGGAGGACCTGCGATTGGAGAATTACTTGAAAAATATGAACAAAAAAGTCAATTTGTTCAAGGCTTGCGCGTGACCAATAAAAAAACAGCTCAATTAGCACTAACAGCTTTAGCTGGGAAAGTAAATACAAGTTTGGTTCAAGATATCATTCGCTTGGGAGGTAATGCGATTGGTGTTTCAGGAATTGATGGTAAATTAATAGAAGCCAAACCTATTTCTGAAGATTTAGGCTATGTTGGAGAAATTACGGCGATTCATCCGGAAATCATTGAGCGCATCAATCAAACAGATGCTGTTCCAGTCATTGCGTCAGCCGCTATTGGTCTTGATGGCGAAATTTATAATGTCAACGCTGATACCGCCGCCAGTCGAATTGCTGGATCGCTTTGTGCCGAGCAATTTATTTTATTAAGTGATGTACGCGGTTTATATGGTAATTTTCCTGACGAGGGTTCATTTATTGATGAAATTAATCTGACCAATCTGGAAAAGTTAGTTAAAGAGAAAAAAATTACTGACGGCATGATTCCAAAGATAGAAGCCATTAAATACGCCATGCAAGAAGGTTTGGGACAGGCCGTATTACTCGACGGACGAGTGCCACATGCTTTATTGCTAGAATTATTTACTGACAGAGGTCAAGGGACTTTGATTAATCACTGACAGATTTACTGACGATGTAAGCAAACAAAGGAGAGAGAATGTTTCAAGGAAGAAGTTTTTTAAAAGAAATAGATTTTAGTAAAGATGAGTTGTTATATCTGATTGACTTTGCCATTCATCTAAAAAAATTAAAAAAAGAACATATTCAACATAAATATTTATTGGATAAAAATATTGCTCTTATTTTTGAGAAAACCTCAACAAGAACAAGAGCCGCATTCACGACAGCCGCCATTGATTTAGGGGCGCACCCTGAATTTTTAGGACCAAATGATATTCAGCTTGGGAAAAAAGAATCCATTTCGGATACGGCAAAGGTTTTGGGAACCATGTTTGACGGCATTGAATTTCGCGGCTTTAAACAAAGTGATGTAGAAATCTTGGCGAAAGACTCGCAAGTGCCAGTCTGGAATGGTCTGACTGATGATTGGCACCCCACGCAAATGTTAGCTGATTTTATGACAATTAAAGAGCATTTTGGTTATTTAAAAGGTTTGACTCTTGCTTATGTTGGCGATGGTCGCAAAAATGTGGCCCATTCGTTGCTGGTGACAGGGGCAATTTTTGGGGTCAATGTAACAATTATCTCGCCGGAAAGTTTGCAACCAGCTCATGAAATTCAAAAACTTGCTCGTAATTATGCGCTAAGAACACACAGCAAAATCAGCATTCGTTCGGATTTAAATGGTCTTGAAAATGCCGATATCGTTTATACAGATGTCTGGGTCAGCATGGGCGAAGAAAGCCAAACAGCCGAGCGAATCAAGTTACTAAAATCCTACCAAATCAATCAAAAAGTGGTGGATAAAATTATAAATAAAAACTTTATTTTCATGCATTGTTTGCCAAGTTTTCATGATTTGAATACGGAAGTCATGAAAGAAATCAAAGAAAATTATAATCTTAATGAATTAGAAGTCACCGATGAAGTTTTTAATTCCAAAAATTCAGTCGTTTTTGAGCAAGCCGAAAATCGGATGCACACGATAAAATCAGTGATGGCAGCTACTTTAGGGGATTTATTTATTCCTAAAGTGTAAATTTTGTCAATAAGGATAAAATGATGGAAAATACTTTGATTG
>NZ_BCVK01000013.1 GCF_001591705.1 Lactococcus cremoris subsp. cremoris NBRC 100676
CTTTTTGCTTTAGACTTTTTGTACGAATTTGGAGAACAATATGAATATAATGATTTTTATCATTTAGGAGTTTATTCATCAGTTGACCAAATAAAATATGCTATTGAAAGATATCGAAACCTTAAAGGTTTTAAAAGTTTGAGTGAGGAGTGTTTTGAATTTCATGAGATTGAAATTGATAAAGACAGCGAGTGGTTAGAGGGATATTTTAAGCAGAACTGGAACGAATATTGAAGTAGTGAGAAAAACTACTAAGAAACCAATTATAGCCTTTGTCCAGATATTCCACTCAATAAAGTGTAAATAAATGAAGATATGATATAGAGAATGGGTACAGTCAAGATATATTGACTATTCTATTTCAAAATTAATAAAATGGACTGTCCTGAGTACTGGCTTTGAGAAATATGATATTCATTTAATTTTTAATAAACAATAAAGCGCTTTAAAACGAAAGGAATCACATGAAAAAGCTTCATTGGAAAATTATTCTGATAACGTCAACGCTCTTTTTGCTTGCCCCTTATGCTGGAGAATTTGGCAATCTAAAAGTCAAAGCAGATGAAACAGTGCAAACAGAGACATCAAGTTCGTCATCTGAACAAGCAAGTACAGTCAAATCAAGTCAATCGGCAAGCACAGAGCAAAGTCAAAGTTCAACAGAGCAAGCACATGCTCCCTCACAAACGGCGCAATCTTCTTCCGCACAGGAACAGACCAAGACATCAACCACTTCACAACAGTCACAATCAGGCACCTTAAGTGGCATGATTGACCAGATGTTCCCGCCCCAACTCCCCGCTCCTACTAAGGCAAAGCCTAGTGCTACGATTGAATATGTTAATGGTGGTGTAAAATTTAATAACAAGTTTTATACCGAAGCAGAATTTGCAAAATACATTGAGAAAAACTTTGTCCCTAATCCGCAAGTCCAATTTCATGTGGACGCGTCAGGAAAGATTGTCATTGATTCTCAAACAAGGATAGCCTCGACTATGAATTGGCCAGATATTGGTGGAGCAGCGGCCAAAGGAGCTGTTGCAATAGGAAGCTTAGGAGGAGCAAGTACTCTCGCTAGCGCTGGTGCTGCACTTCTCATAGGTGGAGGATTGACCGTAGGTTATGACCTGCTTTTTCCACACAAAGTAGGCGGAGATATCAAGGCCACTCCGGCTATGATTGCCGCGATGGCACGTCATGGAAAAAATCCGGGTAATAAAAATAGTGAACATACTAGCAATGCTAGAAAGTCTACTCAAAATAAGCATCAAAATAGGCAAGATTCTACTAAAAATAAAAATCGTCAAAAACCAACCTACAAACCTAAAAATAATCTAAGAAAGGGGAAATGAAAAACATGTTTGAAGAAATCTTCACACAAGATGATGAGAAAAATGAACAGTTTGATGTCGGTGTTTTCCTCGGGAAACATGATAATTTTCGACTTTACGAGATGACTGACGAACGTGGACGACTTTTAAGTATTTCCGTAATCAACGATGAAGCAATAACTAAGATTGTAAAAAAAGATGATTACTTAGATTATATTGAGTTCTATAAAAATTCTCTTGAAAAAGTGAATGCCTATGACCCACTTAAATTACGTCAAAATTTTGATGTAGAGAGGTTTAATTTTTCAAAACTTAAAGGTCAGCTTGTCAATACTTTGTATGGCGATGAAGAGTTTTGGGATTTGTCAGAAGTAATAGAGGTCAATGATAAAACAATAATGCTCAAAGCTGTTGAAACACCTTTGTTTTCAACCGTAAATGGTATAGAAAAAGATTTACCTCTTGAAAATTTCGTCACAATCGAGATTTTGTCGGTGGAGTTGGAATTGTTGAGTAAAAAATTGGGTTACAGGACCTATGGAAAGTGAACAATTATGAACAACATACAAATAATAAATTTTGCAAATGATGATAATGAGTATCTCAATATTGGTCATATTTATTATCAAAGTAAGAAGTGGTTACTGTATAGTTTTATTACAGTTCCAGGAATGTTTGGAGGAGTTAGTCTGCAACGGATTTTGCCAACTGATAATTTGGAAATAATCTCAGAAGATAATTATATTGTAGCAATTAAAAAATATGCCAAAAATGCTAAAAAGCTAGGATTTTATGACCCATTTGGTCAAGAAAGTTTACTGACAGATTTTGATTTGAAAAATTTGACAGATGAAACTATTTGTAAAATGTTTTTGAATTTCATCAAAGAAAAAGAAGTTTTTGTAAAGGTCATGCTGCTTGCTAAGGGTAAGATGGATTTGGAAAACTATAACGAAGGTAAAATTTTAGAAGTTTTTGATGAAGCATTTACCATTTGGGATATTGACACAGATGTTGTCAAATTTGATGAAAAGTACGAGAGAGAATATGGAGATGTCTACATGATTGATGGTGTAACGCTTGCGCTTAATCAAATGCAGGCGGTCATCAGACAGGAAAGCGAATGATAAAATCATGATGTTAGAAAATAAACTTTACAGATTAGACTTAGCCTTTTTTGCTGACGAATTTTATGTGGGTTATATTCGTCAGGAATTTTTAGATTTTTATCTTGTAGAATTGATTGATGCTTGGGGACGTTTTGAGAGTTTAAAACTTGTTAATAAAGAAAAAATAGAGCTTATGACAGCTGAAAATTCTTATTTGGATATTATGCAAGATTATATAGATATCAATCGCTCGGTCAATAATTATGATGTCTTTGAGCTTACGAAAAAATGGCAGAATTTCACGTTAAATCTGCTCAATCATCAACTTATTAGCTTTCTTGATGAAAATGATGAAAATCAGGAAGAAACGCTGGTAATTGCAGGTCACTCACAAAATGATAAGTTCGATATTTTTCCAGTCAGTGATGAAGTGATGGGGTCAAGCTTTATTATCCAATCCCTTGACGAAAAATCTTACTTAGATAATGAACGATTTGAACAACTTAACTATTTGACGGTTGATTCGCTTGAATTGGAGCTTTTACGAAGGAACATTGGAAATGAAAATAATTGGAAATATAAATCTTGATATCCGCCCGTCTGTCAATCGTTTCATTGCTAAGGAAATAAAAAAGTATGTAGCTTGGCTTGAAGTCAATCACTCATTACCTAAAGAACTAAGAATTATTGTAACAGGTGTAAGTTTTATTAGAAGTATTGACCAAGAGCATGTGATCTCAACTTTTTGGGCGCCGTTTGATAAAGAAGAGGCATGCTATATGAAAA
Organism: Lactococcus cremoris subsp. cremoris NBRC 100676; assembly: GCF_001591705.1. Lineage (GTDB taxonomy): Bacteria > Bacillota > Bacilli > Lactobacillales > Streptococcaceae > Lactococcus > Lactococcus cremoris. The sequence goes on from NZ_BCVK01000013.1 coordinate 3,227, forward strand.
TATCAACAGGCGATTTCTGGGAGTTAGAAAAATGGGGGAAAGATAGTGCGATTTATTCTACTTTGAACAGTATTTCTCATGAGCTGATACATTATCATCAATGGTTGGAAGACAAAGAATTGCATGGAAATGAAACTGATAAAAAAGCTACTTTATTAACTAATGAATATGTGGAATATCGAGGTTTTCCTCACGGAGAAAATCGTATTCATCGTTGGGGTTGGTCCGGCATTCCAAAATATAGAAAATATAAAAAGACGCTCTAATAAAAAACCCAAATCGGGACGTGAAAAAGCATACGTTTGGAAAGGAATATCGAAAATGATGCTCAATAAAAATATTGTTCTTCGTTTCACACCTACCGTTCATCGCTTAATAAAAAAAGAAATTTTTCGTTATTTCGTATGGTTAGATAAAAATTATGAATTTCCTGAAAAAATAGTGATTTATATTTCTGGTGGAAAATTTGTTTTTGGAGAAATTGCTTGGAAAGAAAAAATGTTGACAAATTTTTCCGTATTTCCTGAAAAAGGTGATGGTTCTATTCTAAAAATGGCTTGTGGCGATTATATAGAACTGCTCAAAGAATATGATTTTCAAGATATGTTGGGGATTATGCTTTTCAGTCTTTCGGAAAATATTCAAAATTATTATCAGTGGGTAGATGATTTGGAGTTTGATGAAGAGAAAGCGAAAGAGAGCGCGCAAGAAATGTTAGATGAAAATATTGGGGCTACAGGAAAAAGGCAAAAGCCTGAAAGGTGAAAAATTATGAAATACAAACTCTCTGGGACATTAACTCAAAAAATTTATATGAAATTTGTGATGAAAAATATTTTTTTTGCTTCTATCGTGGTATTTGTTATTCTTGAAATTTATGCCATTTATAGTCAGTCTATAGTTGGATTGGTCTTTGGGATTGCTGCGCCACTCATTTTTATTGGGCTTATTATTGGTGGTTAGTGAGATTATATAAAAGCAATAAGGGAGTCCAGGGATTTCAAGAGTTTATAATAGATGAAGAATATATTTATCAAAAATCAAATATTAGCGAAGCGACTTTTGATAAAAGTTACATTCATAAAATTGGCTATCATAAGGACATTATAATCATTTATATATCAAAAGGTCAGGGTTTCTTCTTGCACCGAACTTGGTTAGAAAATGGAACTTTTGAAGAATTTGCTACTTTCTTAAAAGAATATTATGATAAAAAGTAGCTGAAAAAGGAGAAAAAATGCGAAAAGTAGGATTAATTGGTTGCGGTCATGTTGGGGCAACAGTTGCTTTGGATATCGTTCAGGGGGGATTCGCTGACGAGCTAGTAATTATTGACAAGGATAGAAAAAAAGCAGAGGCAGAGGTTTTAGACCTCCTAGATGCCCTTGCTTTGCTTCCATTCTATGTCAAAATATACGTGGGAGAATATGATGATTTAGCGACTGCCGATATTGTCTTATCTACACTGGGTCATATCGAACTAATTAAACCGGGCGGAGATAGATTCACTGAATTAAAAGCAAATATTCCAGAAATTAAAGAAGTTTCTGAGCAATTAAACAGGATTAATTTCAAAGGAATTTTGATTGCAACAACCAATCCGAACGATGTGATTGTTAATATTTATTCTCAATTATTAAATCTTCCTAAATCACAGATTATTGGAACGGGGACTTATCTGGACACGGCTCGTATGAAAGCTCAAGTAAGTCGAGCGTTGGAAATTGATGCCCGAAGTGTTGAAGGTTATGTTTTGGGGGAACATGGTAATTCACAATTTACGGCTTGGTCAACGGTCAGAGTTGGTGGTCAATCTTTTTTAGAGATTGCTAAAGAAAAAAATTTAAATTTAAAAGACTTAGAAGAAAAAGCCCGTCAAGGAGGATTTGCTGTATTTAACACAAAAGGATATACCAACGTAGCCATAGCCGCAGCAACGGTTTCCTTGATGAATCTGGTGCTTTCTGATGCAAAAAACATTGCTATCTGCTCACATTATGACGAAAATTTTAGTTCATATATTTCGACACCTGCCTTGATTGGTAAAAATGGGATAGAAGCATTGATAAAACTTCCACTAACTTTAGAAGAAGAAGGCAAATTAAAAAATTCAGTGGTTGAAATTCAGGAAAAAATAAATTATTTTAGTTAAAAGTAAAAAGTCTGTTCAATCGAACAGACTTTTTTTAATCAGCATTAGCAGCATTAGCAATGCCTTCTTCTTCCTCATCATCAGTATTTTCTTCAATACTATCAAGAGTTTCTTCAAAACTATCAAAGGTTTCTTCAAAATCATCAAGTTGGTCTTCAACATCATCCAAACGTTCACGGATATCTTGGTTTTGTTGATAAACTTCGTTTAGAAGGATTTGAATATCCTCAAGCATTTCAGTTTGGATTTTTTGGATTTGCATATTTGAAGCTTGATCATCCATCATTAAGTGATCAAGTTTTTCATGTAAAGCAGCAACACCCTTTTCTGACTTAACATTAACTTGAAAGTCATTTTTGGCAGATAAGCGGTCATGGTGTGCGGCGCGGTTTTGGCTCATCATAATCAGTGGCGCTTGCATAGCAGCAGTGATTGAGAGGAAAAGATTGAGTAAAATGAAAGGATATTTATCCCATTCAACGCCAAAGAGGCCAGTCACATTGACAAACATCCAGACTACTAAAATACCGAGATAGGTGATAATAAAAGCCCACGAACCGACGAATTCGGTGACTTTGTCAGCCACTCGTTCACCAATAGTTTCTTGAGTTTGGAGCTGTTCTTCAACGTCGTGAATTTCAAAGTTTGCTTTAGTTAATTCTTCATTAAGCAAATCATTGACGGTGAAGTTTTTTTGAAGGTCAAGGTGAAACAATGTATCTAAGACCTCTAACCGAAATTTAACCTGATGTTCATTACAAATGAAGTCATGACTAGTCGCTTCAGGATAGTCACGCATAATGACGGTTTGAAGGCTAGGGTCAAGATTCTCAAGAAAGTCTCCTCCTGATCTACGGTGAATACGACCGTTAACGAGACAGACGACTTTGTTCTTATTAATTGGAGTTGGAGCCATTTTATAGCATGGTTCAAGCTTAAAAAATCAAATTTCTTATTTTGTGAAATGGATCAAGTCGTTAGAACTAATATCAAAAAGATGGCGCAAGAAGAGCGCTAATCTAATCTTGGTCAATTTGACAGAATAAGTAATCAGTATAATTGCGGGTTTGGGTCGACCTTTCAAAGCTTGAGCGCTCTCCTTTCTTTTAGGTTCTAAGGGACGGTTTAAATAACAATGTCCATATTAAATTATAAGGTATTTTAAGAAATTTGCAAGCCTCAAGAAACAAAATAAAAATCCCTATAGCAATAAGGATTTTTATTTTGAGTTTAGGCGTTTATACCGCACAAAACTGATAAATCATCAGTTGTTTAGTTTGCTTTGGCTTCTTTTTCCACAGCAACAGCTTGGAAAAGATATACAAAGAGACCAAAGATAAGCGAGATAATAGTTGTCCAAAGTTCAGGATCTGGAACACCAGCAAGGGCAGTAGCAACATAGCCTACAACCTGACCAAGAGCAAGCGACCAGAAAAGTGTGACAATAAGTTTCATAATTACGCTTCTTTCCATATTTTCTATCCGCCTATAGTATAGTACAAATCAAGTCAAATTTCAAATTTTATATCTAATTGAAGGACGATTTATTTGTTATTTTTTTACTATTGATATTTTCCACTATAGGGAATTTTTGGAGATTCTAGAAAATTATAGTCTTCAATTTGTTTGACATCTGTGAAGAAAGCTCTGTTTCTTTCAGTCAACATAATATTAGTTGCTAGACTTTCTTCAAAGCGAATGAGGTAGGTCGGTTTTTCTAAAGCAATAGCGTATCCTAATTCCCAAGCGGTACCCGAATCGGTATCTTGTTTATCAAAGTCAACGATAGCAACGATGATATCTGCTTTATTGACTTCTTTAACATCATTTTCCATTGTCGCTTTGGCCCATTCTGGGGTAAAAGCTTCAACTTCTTTTGGTAAAGATTCAGGATGTTGACATCTCATTGGGCTAAAAAAGTTTGCTACTGTTTTATTTTTTGAAAGTGCATTTTCTAATAGTTCAACTTTATTTATTTGTGTCTGACTGAAAAATGGGGCGGCAAGGTAAACATTAACTGGTTTATTAAACAACTTGTTCAAGTTTTAAATCTCCTAATAATTCGATTGTTTCTTCGGCAGAGTCAACGAGAGAAATGGCATCAATGACTTCTTTAGAAATCATCCCTTCCTTAAGTTGCAGGCGCAGTAGGTCAAAAAGTGGTTGATAAAATTTTTGACCTACAAAAATAACAGGGCGCACGCGAGTTTGATTGATGGACATTTCAGTTAAAAGTTGAAAGCTTTCTTCTAATGTTCCAAATCCTTTAGCTAAAATAACAAAAGCTTCGCCTAAATCTATCAACTTGCGTTTACGCTCAGCCATGTCATTTGTTAAATAAAGTTTAGAGGCATTTTGACGAGGAGGTTCTAATGGGAGGACTCCAGCAGGATAGACAGCAATCACTTGCCCTTTATTTTGAATAACAGAATCTGAAACCCATACCCATGCAACCTTCTTTTGAGCCCCCATAAACAAGGGTATGACCTGATTGTGCAAGTAATCTCCCTAATTTTTCACTGGTATCTTTATAAATTGGATTTTTTCCATCCCTTGATGATAAGAAGACAGTAACATTCATTAATTATTTTCTCCTTCAATTTCTTTTAGTTTTGCTTTGATTTGTTGCAGAACTTGGATTTTTGATTGCTCATTCTCTACAAAATCATATTTATCGCCATCAATTTGAATTTTGGGGCAAATATCGAAAGCTTCAAACCATGTATCATATCGGCTATTTAATTCTTTATAATAGTCGTATAAACTTGGGTCATATTCTAATTGTTCAAATTGTCGTCCTCTTTTTTTGATTCTTTCTAGCATTTTATCAAAGGAAACCTTGACATGAATAAGTAAATCAGGCCTCTTTTTAAAAGATAAGCTGTCGATTTCTTCTAACATATTTTTGAGTAAGTCATCATAAACTTCAACCTCTGTTTCATCAGCACGTCCTAAATCGGCGTTCAAATGAAAAAGCAGACTATCTTCATAAATTGAGCGGTCTAATACATTATTATTATCAGATAAGGCTCTTTTGATTGAATCAAATCTCTTATTTAAAAAGTATATTTGCAATAAAAAGGCATATTTTTGAGGGTTTTCATAGAATAATGGCAAAACCTTATTATCGTCAACACTCTCATAAAAAGCCTGTGTTTTCAATTCCTCCGCCAACATCTCAGTTAAAGAGCTTTTTCCTGCTCCAATTGTTCCAGCTAATACTAGCACTGTCATTACACCTTTCCTATTCTATTTTTAGTTTTACTGTTTATTTAATTAAAAAATGAGTAATAAATAAACAAAGCTTGCTCATTATAGTGCAAAATAAAAATATCGTCAAATTGAATTTAAAAGTGCATCTAATCTCGATAATAAAGGCTTTTTTAAGGTCTTTTAGATTTTTTTATTACGATAATTGGTAGCTTGCAATATTTAAGGAATTGTAATATTTTTTGATTGGGAACAAGGTTAAAAAGCAGATTTTTTATTCTAAAATGTCAAAAATGTTGGACGTTTTCAGTTTTTAAATTATTTATAGGTATCTTTATGATTAAAATTAATAAAATGGATATGTTTTAAATAACAAAATATTTCAAAAAGTGAATTTAGAGAACCTTTAGAATTTGATTATATAAAAATAAAATTTCTAATTTAATTATATAATTTCTTATTTTTATTTGATTGTTGACTTTTTACTAGTAAAACTATATATTGAAAGTAAAGAATAAGTAATAATGGATTTTTATACACCAGAAATGATTGAATTAGATTTGGTGTTTCAAGTTTAGGAGAAACTATGAAAATTAAAAAAGAGCTTTTGCTTTTACTTTCTTTGACGATGATAGGAGTTGGAACTGTCCATGCTCAAGCTTCTACAAATGTGCCCCTTTACCGGATGTATAATTCAAATTCTGGTGAACATTTCTATACTGAAAATCTTTATGAAGCAACCTCCTTACATAATGTAGGATGGAATTACGAAGGGATTGAAAGTTATGAACCAGTTACTGGTGGGGCTCCTGTCTATCGTCTTTACAATCCAAACGCTGGTGTTCATTTTTATACTACAAGTGCTTATGAAAAGCAGAACTTAGTGAATCGTGGTTGGCGCTATGAGTTGATTGCTTTTGTTTCGGGTGGAAATATTCCAATATATAGGGCATACAATGCGCATAATAGTCAGCATAATTATACAACTAGTGCTGGAGAACAGAACAATTTAACTAGCCTAGGTTGGTCAAATGAAGGAATAGCCTTTTATGCAAATGCCTATGGAAATCCCAATGATAACACTATTTCTCGGCAACCAGTTTGGCATTCTAATTTTTTATATCAAAATGATCCACGCTGGGCAAATGTAAGGGTGGGTGATTCAACCATGGCCCCAGAGGGCTGCGGCCCCACAGCAATTGCCATGATTTTAAATGGATATGGTGCTAATTACAATCCTGTCCAGATTGCTCGAACAGCTAATCAAATCGGAAACTATAATAATCCTAATATTCCCGGAGATGGTATTGATGGACAGACTGTAGTGAAAACTTTGAATTACTACGGAATGCAGATGAACCAGATTACAACAAAAGAGCAATTAATTAATGAATTGAGATCAAACAAACCTGTTATCTATGGTATGGAGTGGCTTTATACTTATCCTAAGATTTCTCACTTTGTCGTTCTTTCAGGATACAATAATGGCTATACAACCGTACATGATCCTTTGAATAGGATTACAGGTAGTAACTCAGTTGAGCGATTATGGGCACATCCCTCACAACTCTCTGACGATTGGAATGCAGGACGTCCAGCATGGTCAGTTCTTCCTAAGTAAATATTAAAAGGAGTAAATTTTGAAAAAAACATTGTATTTTGGAGTGCGCTTGTGGCGCTTGTATTTTTGAGTCAAGGTAAAGCTTTGGCCAACGAGGTTCCAGGAGGGACAACAACTATTAATGGTGATAATGTTGTTTTAGAAGTACCAGTAAAAGCAGGTCAATCTGAAGCGAATGAAACACAAGCTCCTAAAGAAGAATTAGGTCAGAATGATTCAGTAAGTCTTCGTTCAAGAATGGCAGTTGCACCAGCGACTCAAGCACAAACCCTAGCAGTTTATAGAATGTACAATGCAAATTCTGGTGAGCATTTTTATACAAAAAATTCTTATGAACGGGATTCTTTAAAAAATATTGGTTGGAATTATGAAGGAGTGGGATGGCAAGCTCCAGAGAGTGGTTCACCAGTTTATCGACTTTATAATCCAAATAGTGGTGAGCACTTTTATACCTTGAGTGCCTATGAGCGTGATGATTTAAGAAAACATGGTTGGAATTATGAATCTATAAGTTTTAATTCGGCAGCTAATACAGGGATTCCAGTTTATCGTGTCTACAATCCTAATAGTGGTTGGCATCACTATACTTTAATTAGTTATGAAAGAGATTCGTTAGTAAAAGCTGGTTGGCGTAATGAAGGCGTGGCTTGGTACGCTGCTAATAATGGACAAACAAATAATGATAATTATCGTTTGTTGGGGGTTCGTAATTATGACCAATATGCTTTGGGAGCACCGAGTGGTTGTGAAGGAGCTGCTTTATTGCAAGCTCTGCAATATAAAGGAAAAATTACTAACTGGGGCTTGGTACAATTTTTAAATACAATTCCCAAATCAACAGATGGAAGTCCAAATAGTGGTTTCGTAGGTAGTCCATTTGTTGAAGCATCAAATGTATATTCAGCTATTTATCCGGGTCCTTTGTCAAATTGGGCCAAAAAATATGATACAAATGTTCAAAATATTTCAGGAACAAGCGTTGATGGATTAATCAATGAAGTTAAAAATGGAAATCCAGTAGTGGTTTGGGTAACGATTAATTTTCAACCGGTTCGTTGGGGTGCTTGGCCATTTGGCTCAGCAGTAAATAATAATCAAGCAGTGACTTTGGATGGCTTTAATAAATCAAGCAATCAGGTTCATGTTTCTGATTCAATCAGTGGCTCTTATTGGTTAAATCGGGCAACTTTCGAAACAATTTATAATGCACGCAAATATGCTGTCGCTGTTCGATAGTGAGTTGAAATAAAGCAAGAATGAAGATTCTTGTTTTTTCTTTTATTTAAACTTAGTCCAAGTTAAAGGTAAAATATAGTATAATAAAAGTAATATAAATTTGTAAGAAGTTATGATTGGTTCTAAGAGAAAGGAGTAGAAAATGTTTGCACCCTTAAATACAAAAACAGAATACAGTTTTTTAGATAGTGTTGTTAAACTAGACGATTATTTGGAAGGGGCTCTACGTTTAGGCTATAAAACGGTCGGAATTTGTGATGTGGGAAACCTCCATGCAGCCTTTCGGTTTGTCAGAAAAGCTCAAATGCTTAATTTACAACCAGTTATTAGTATTGAATTAAATTTTGAATGGCGGGGTTTGCCAGTTTCTTTTTCTTTTATTGCTAAAAATACAGAAGGTTATAAAAACTTACTTCGGATTTCAACATTTCATAATTATGATCGACGTCAATTTTCTGATATTCAAAATCATTTGTCAGGAATCGCACTGGTTATTCCAGAAACTTATGGGGCTTTAAGTGAGCTATCAGAGCTTGCAGCATTTGCCGACGAAGCCTATATTGGGATTGACCAGCAGACAGATAAAGGAACTAAATTTAATTTACCAACCCTTCCTTTTCCAGCAGTTCGTTATCTGAATTTTGCTGATAATGAAATTTTAGCTATTTTGCACGCGGTGCGTGATGGGCTTTCCTTTGACGAAAGTTTGACGGTCAGTTCAAATGAATTGCTCCAAAGACCAGAAGCTTATGAATCTTATTTTCAGAAATATTTTCCGCAAGCACTGACAAATCTGTCAGTATTAACAGCAAAAATTGCTTATCAATTTGATGAAAAATTGGAACTTCCGAGATTTGATAAGAAAAGGGAAGCAGTTGAACATCTCCGAGAAGAAGCGATTTTAGGACTGTCTGCCCGACTTGAAGAAAAAAAATCACTGACAGGAATTTCGTCAGTAAGTCTGGCAAATGCTTTAGCTGAAGAATCAACGATGATTGATTTGTCAGTATATCAGGAGCGTTTAGAAAAAGAGTTGTCAGTCATTCACCAAATGGGATTTGATGATTATTTTTTGATTGTCGCGGATTTGTTGCGCTATGCGCGTGAACAAGACATTTATTGCGGAATGGGGCGTGGGTCGGCTGCTGGGTCTTTGGTTGCCTATGTTTTGGGAATCACTCAGGTTGACCCTGTCAAACATAATCTTTTCTTTGAACGTTTTTTGAATCCAGAACGAGTGGCCATGCCCGATATTGATATTGATATGCCTGATGACCGTCGTGCTGAGTTACTGGCCTATATGAAAAATCGTTATGGTTCAGACCATGTAGCACAAATTGTCACTTTTTCAACTTTAGGAAAAAGACAGGCGCTCAGAGATGTCGGTAAAGCTTTTGGAATGACCGAAGCTGAATTATCTAATTTGACTCGGATGCTTGTTCGCCGTTTTGGAACTCTGGCTGATGAATATGAAAATAATCAACGTTTTAAAGCCGAAGTATTGAAAAATGGAAAATTAAAACGAATTTATGAAGTCGCCAGACGAATTGAGGGAATGCCTCGCCAGACTTCAACACATGCTTCAGGTGTTGTTCTTTCTGAAGAATCTTTGGTGAATTATGTGTCATTAAAACCGTCAGAAGATTTAGCTTTGACTCAATATGAGGCACCAGATGTGGAAGCGATAGGGCTTCTAAAAATTGACTTCCTGGGATTACGTAATTTAACTATCATTTCGAGATTACGTGATTTGGTGAAAAAACGTCAAAAAATTGATATTGACCCGTTAAAAATAGATTTAGAAGATGAAGCGACATTGGCACTTTTTAGAGCTGGAAATACGATGGGAATTTTTCAGTTTGAAAATCCGCAAATGCGACGTTTTCTAAGAAACCTTGCACCAAGCAAATTTGATGATATTGTTGATGCAACCTCGATTTTCCGTCCCGGTCCATCACAGTTTATTCCACAATTTGTTGCCAGACGCCATGGAAAAGAAATTGTTCCAGTTGTCGATGATTCTATCAGTGAAATCTTAAAGCCGACTTATGGAATTATGATTTATCAGGAACAAATCATGCAAGTGGCTCAAGCTTTTGCCGGATTTTCTCTTGGAAAGGCTGACCTTCTTAGACGAGCAATCTCTAAGAAAAAAGGGTCCGAGTTGGAGAAACTGCGCGAGGATTTCTTAATTTCTGCAGGAGAAATGGGTCATTCTAAAGAAAAAGCAGAAGAAATTTATGACCTGATTGAACGTTTTGCCAATTACGGCTTCAACCGTTCGCATGGCTTCGCTTATGGAGCGCTTGCTTTTCAAATCGCTTATTTTAAGGCACATTTCCCTGATGAATTTTACGAAATACAATTACGTGACCGTAAACGGGAAGTCATGATTTTAGATGCTTTGGACAATGGTTTTGAGATTGAAAAACCAAATATTAATCAGATGAAAATTGGTGATTTTGTAAAAAATAAAAAGATTCGATTAGGATTAGCTCATGTTCAAGGAATTTCTCGCGATTTGGCAAAATGGATTGTTGAAAATCAATCATATAAGAATTTGGCAGATTTTGTTGAGAAATTACCCAATAATTTTCATAAAAAAGAAAGTATTCTACCACTAATCCAAATTGGTGCTTTTGATTATGCTGATTCTAATCGAGGGAAATTGGCTTATAATTTGGCTGACCATGCTAACTTACTAAATTATTATAGTGATGATATTTTTATGGCAAGTTCTGGTGGCGGTTTTGCTTATCATGAAGCAGAGGATTATTCAGAAACAGAAAAATATGATTTTGAGAAAAATCTGTTAGGGATTGGTGTAACGCCCCATCCTTTACAAAGTTTGGCTCAGAGATTCTCAGGAAATTTCACGCCAATTGCTAATCTTGTCAAAAATAGTAGAATGACGATTTTGGTTGAGATTAATTATATTCGGACCCATCGAACAAAAACAGGGCAAACAATGGCATTTTTAACTGTGTCAGATAGTCGTGAGAATTTTGATGTTACTCTTTTTCCAGAGATTTATCGTCAATTTTCGAGTGAGCTTGAGCAAGGAAAATTCTACCTGATTAGTGGGAAAGTAACCGAACGTAATGATGAATTACAGCTTGTCGCTGACCGAATGAGTCCAGCTTTGGAAACTGATAAAAAACTTTGGTTAAATTTAAGAGATGAGAAATATAATCAAAAAATTTCGCAAATTTTATGTGAATTTCCGGGTTCTCATCAAGTGATTCTTCACTATTCAAATTTGAAAAAAACGATTCAAACAAAGATTTATGTGGAAGAGTCGGAGTTTTTGAAAAAACGATTGGAAGGATATGTTATTGGTATAGTTTATAAATAAAAAAACCCGCTTAGCAAACGGTTTTTTTATTTTATCCCACATAAAGATAAACAGAGAAGAACATGAGGATTGCAGCCAGTAAAACAAAGAGGTGCCAAACCACGTGAGCGAAACGGAATTTAAAATGATAGATAAGCGCTCCGACGGAATAAACCACGCCTCCTGCAACTAAAAGCCAAAATCCAACTGGATGTAGGGCATTCCATAAAGGATAAATGACAATCAAAATCATCCAACCAAGAACAACATATAAAACGGTTGATAATTTAGGAGTTTTACCCCATTTTGGTAAGTAAATTGAAGTTAAGACAATCCCTAAAATAGAACAAATCCAAATCACTGCTAGCACAATCCAACCTAACCAATTATTTAAAGCAACTAAACAGTAGGGCGTGTAGGTTCCAGCAATTAAAAAGAATATCCCGTTATGGTCAAAAACTCGAAAAACTTTGACCGCTTTAGTAAAATGTAAACTGTGTGCTAATGTGGAACACAGAAAAAGAATTACTAATGAGGCTCCATAGATTGTAAAAGCAACAACTTCAAGTGCAGACCCAGAAGCAGCACCTTTAATCACGAGAAGAACTAAGGCGGCAATTGCTAAGCCGGTTCCTGCTCCATGAGTTATCGCATTGAAAATCTCATTGAGAATCTGATAGGTTCTTGAACCTTGTGTTTCTTCCATTTGTTCTCTCCAATTTATTGATTTATTCAGCTTTTGAGCAATTTTATGATTTGTTTTGAAATCAAAAAAATAATATTTTCAACCTTTTTTGCTCTTTCCAACTGAAAATTTGTTATAATATATGATAGCACAAATTGTATAGAAAAGGAATTGAACGAACGACTCTCTCATATAGAGTGAGCGTAAGTTCAAATAGTAAATATGCCAATAAAAATTGTGACAGATTCATCCATTACGATTGAGCCAGAACTTGCTCGCGAACTTGACATTACTATTGTTCCGTTGTCAGTAACGATCGATGGAACAATGTATTCAGACGACGACTTGAAGTTTGAAGATTTCATGGTCAAGATGGCTGCATCAAAAAACTTGCCTAAAACAAGTCAGCCACCAGTTGGTGTTTTTGCCGAGGTTTATGAAAAAATTGCTGCTGAGGATGATGAGATTATCTCTATTCATTTAACAGAAGCTTTGTCAGGAACAGTTGAAGCAGCACGCCAAGGGGGAATGCTTTCAGGACGTAATGTCACCGTCATTGATAGTGATTTTACTGACCAAGCTCAAAAATTCCAAGTGGTCGAAGCAGCGCGTCTCGCAAAAACTGGGGCAACCAAAGAAGAAATTCTAGAAAAAATTAAATATATTCGGGAAAATACTGAACTTTTCATCGGATTTTCAACTTTAGAAAATTTGGTTAAAGGTGGCCGCGTCAGTCGAATGACAGGACTTTTTGGAAGTCTTTTACAAGTTCGGGTGATTGGGACATTAAAAGACCGCGAATTAAACACACTTTTGCGTGGACGTGGAAGCAAAACTTTTTACAAATGGCTTGAAGAATTATCAGATACTATCAGTAGTTCTGGACGTAAAATTCGTGAAATTGGAATTTCTCATGCGCAAGGTTTGGAGTTTTCACAAAAAGCCAAAGATGTCTTACAAAAATTTGTTGAAAAACCTATTTCAATTTTGGACACCAATACAACAATTGCCACACATACAGGTCCTGGGGCTTGGGCAATTATGATTGATTACGAATGAAAAAACTAATTTGCAATTTTATTTTTTGAAAAACTAGGGAGGATTGCAAAGAATATGATGAAGAATTTTATACGTACATTTGCCGGCTTTTTGCTGGCAATTTTGCTAATTTTAGGCTTGTTTTTACTTGCTTTTCCAAAAGCTGGTGACCGATTTAGAACTGAGAAGAAAGTATCGGCTTTGTCAGTAAAACATGTGTCCTATGCTGCTTTGGGAGATTCACTGACAGAAGGAGTGGGGGATGCTACTGGACAAGGTGGATTTGTTCCACTTTTTGCCAAAGAGATTGAAAATTCTACTGGCGGCTCTGTCAGTAGTCAAAATTTCGGAAAGGCTGGAGATACAAGTACTCAAATCTATAATCGCATGATGAAAAGTAAGAAAATTACTGATGGACTTAAAAAAGCCAATATCATCACGATTACAATTGGAGGCAACGATGTACTAAAAGTCATTCGAGATAATGTGACTAAATTATCTTCAATGACTGAAAAGGACTTTGTTAAGCCAGAAGAGCTTTATCAGGCAAGAGTTAAAAAGTTATTGGATAAAATTCGTGAAGATAATCCTCAAGCACAAATCTATGTCTTAGGAATTTATAATCCATTTTATCTTAACTTTCCAGACCTTACGGTCATGCAAAATGTGATAGATAGTTGGAATACCGCAACTGCTGGTGTTGTCAGTCAAGAAAAAAATACTTACTTTATTCCAATTAATAATTTACTTTATAAAGGCTCAGGAGATAAGCAGGCAGTTGAAGCGGATAGTTCAACGAGTGCGGTTGCTAATAACTTACTTTATACTGAAGACCATTTCCATCCAAATAATATCGGTTATCAAATTATGGCTGATGCAGTCTTTGCAAGCTATAAGGAGGTCAACCAGAAGTGACCAAAAGATTAAAGAAGCAAGCAAAACCAGTCGTTTTTCTAGGCATTGTTATTGGTTGTGCACTTATTGTGTCAGGAGTTCTTGGTCTGTCAGGACATTTAAATAATCAAGAAGCAATCAAAAGTAAAAAGAAAAATCAAGTTTCAGAAACAAAAACTAATTCAAGTAGTCAAAATAAAAGTGACCAAAAAATGCCAAAAATGACTTTAGAACAAAAAGTGGGTCAGTTATTTATGACGGGGATGCCTGCAAATAACTATGACCAAGCAACTTTTGATGCGATTGAAAAATATCAGGTTGGGAGTATCATTTTGACGGGCCGCTCTAATCTCAGTATTCCTGAAATGAAAGTTATTACTGACAAGCTACAAGGCTTAGCACCAGCTAATCGACGTCTTTTGATTTCTTGTGATCAAGAGGGAGGAAACGTTCAGGTTCTTCAAGGGACTGGTTTTTCAGAAATGCCTAATGGATTGATTCAAGGAAGTTGGGCGCCAGAAAAATTACAAGAAGAAGCTAAAAATTGGGGGAGTGAACTTTCAACCGCTGGAATCAATTTTGATTTAGCCCCAGTTGCTGACCAGGTTTTATCTGCTGATTTTGCACCACAAAATGCTCCGATTGGCTACTGGAGTCGTCAGTATGCTTATGACAAAGCTAATATTGTCAGCCATGCCGATGCTTTTTCTAAAGGAATGAAATCAGCTGGTGTTTTAACAACCGCTAAGCATTTTCCAGGGCTTGGAGCGGTGACAGGTAACACGGATATCAGTGCTGGCGTCAGAGATAGTCAAACAAATCCTAAAAGTGAATCCGTTCAGATTTTTAAAGAATTAATTTCTTCGGGAGTTCCATCAATTATGACGGCGACAGCAATTTATGATCAAATTGCCCCTGAGCTTCCGGGAGCCTTCTCACCTAAAATGGTTGATGGCTTACTCCGAAATCAATTAGGCTTTGATGGTTTGGTAATTACTGACGATTTATCAAACGCTGTTCAAGTTCAAGCTTGGTCACCAGGCCAAAGAGCAGTATTGGCGCTGGCAGCGGGAAATGACCTTGTCCTAGCCAATGAGCCCACTCAAATTCCAGAAATGATTTCAGAAGTTTTGCAAAAAGCAAAATCTGATCAGGGATTTGCAGAAAAAATTAATCAAGCATCATCAAGGGTGATGAAAGTAAAAGAACAAATGAAACTTGTAGAATAGAGAAGCAAATGGAAAATAAAGAAAGTCAAACCAGAAAATCTAAAGCAAAGGATTCAAAGAAGCCAAAGAATGAAGCTGAAGAAAAAGTTAAGAAAAGTGCAATTTGGAAATGGCTCTTTCTTGTGCTTTTAGCTATTAATTTGGCTGGGATAGTATTTGTAGCAATCCGCGTCACGACACCCAGAGATCAGACTGTTTTGAACCAAAAATCAGTCAGCAGCTCTGACCAAAAGGTCGCTCAAATCAGTAGTACCACTTCACAACTCAATGAATTAATCAACAGTTATTTAGAAACTTACCAAACGAAAGAAATGACTTATAAGTTCTATATTTCTAATCAGCAAGCAGTTCTTGAGGCTTCTTATAAACTGTTTGGGACTAAAATTCCCTTGTACATCTATTTTGAACCTTTGGCATTGTCAGACGGTTCAATCAGTTTATCTGTCCAAAATATCTCTGCTGGAAGTTTGAGTTTGCCGACCTCAGAAGTATTACAAATTGTTAAAGCATATGATTTGCCAGACTTTGTACAAGTCGAAAGCAAAAAAAATCAAATTGTCATTAATTTACCAAAAATTAAGCTTGCAAGTAATCTTTATATTAAAGTTAATCAAATTGATTTAGTTAAAGGAAATTTTATCTTTGATTTCATGAAAAAAGCCTGAAAAACGCCTTAAAATGGCATTTTGACTTGCAAACTGGGCTAAGATTTGCTAAAATGAAAAATGCCTATGTTTAAGGTAAAAAACAAATGGAGGACATTTCTAAAATGGCTAACAAACAAGATCTTATCGCTGAAGTTGCAGCAAAAACAGGATTGACTAAAAAAGACTCAGAAAAAGCAGTTAATGCTTTTGGTGAAGTTGTAACTGAATTCCTTGCAAAAGGTGAAAAAGTTCAATTGATCGGTTTTGGTACTTTCGAAACTCGCGAACGTGCAGCTCGTGAAGGACGTAACCCACAAACTGGTGAAGCAATCAAAATCGCAGCTACAGTTGTTCCTGCATTCAAAGCTGGTAAAGCATTGAAAGACGCAGTTAAATAATTAGTAGAACTTAACATCAAGTGCCGCGTTCTTCGTGGTACTTTTTGTTTTGCTTAAAAATATAAAAGGGGCACAAAATAAAAAAAATATATCTGAGATATATTTTTTGTCTATAGTTCCTTCGTAAAAAAGATTTCTGTCACCACTTCCCCTAGATTTTCCTCTTTGAAGATTCCTGTATCAGAAAAGACCATTTTTTTGTAAAAATTAATAGCATTTTCATTAGTGTTTAGAACCCATAAACCTACTTTGGAATATTTTTCTGTTACAAGCTGCTCTAAAGCAAATTCAATCATTTTTCTTCCGATTTTATTTTTTGATAGGCGTCAAGCAGATAAATTCCTTGAATTTCTCCCAAATTCTCTTGAAAAGAATTTTCTCGCAGACTACCCCAACAACAAAATCCAACTACTTTGTCATCAGCAATAGCAACCACTGTGTTGGCACAATGATTATTTTTAAAAATAGTTATACTTGATTCAAGACTGCGTTTGTCTAGGAAACTTTTAGGTAATAAGCCATGATAAGTTTCTAACCAAGCCTTATAGTGAACAAAGGCGATTTCTTGAAAATCTTCTGGTAAGGCTTTGCGTAATAATACTTTCATCAGATGGTTCCTCATTTATTTTTTTAATATTATATCATTTATCACTAATAAAATAAAAAATTGATTATGGATGATGAACTTTTAAAGAAGAATAATGAAAAAGCCAAATAGTGATGTTTTATAGTCGATTTTTTTGTTATACTAATGATTATAAAAAATAAGGACTAAATAGGAGAGGACGAATGTTATATAAAGCAAGTTATCAATCCCCCTTGGGAGAAATGAGTCTTCTGAGTGATGAGACCTATTTGCTAGGGCTATGGTTTAATGAACAAAAATATTTTGGTTCAGCATATGATTTAAACTTAGCCCAAAAAGATGAAAGTTTACCAATTACTGAAGCAATTGAATGGTTAAATCAGTATTTTAGAGGAGAAAATCCGAATTCTCAAAAAATCAAGTTAAAACCGGAAGTAACAGAATTTAGAAAAAGGGTTCTTAAAATACTCAGTGATATTCCTTATGGGACTTTAATCACCTATAAAGAAATTTCAAATCTTCTTCAAATCAATGATGAAAAGAAACGAAATATGTCGCAAGCTATTGGGGGAGCAGTCGGTCATAATCCAATATCTATCATTATTCCTTGTCATCGAGTAGTGGGCAGTGATGGAAGTTTAACAGGTTATGCGGGTGGCTTAGATAAAAAAAGGGCGCTCTTGGCTCTCGAACAAAATAGTTTAATCAAATAAATAGGAGCTTTCATTTGAAAATAACTGATGAAATCTGGGAAGTTATTAAAGATAACGATAAAAAACTTGATAATAAACTGTGGTATGGAGTGGCAACAACCAAGATTTTTTGTCGGCCTTCTTGTGTATCCAGATTACCTAAAAGAGAAAATGTAAGTTTATTTGATTCTCCTAATCAGGCTCAAAATGAGGGCTATCGACCATGCAAAAGATGTCGACCTATGGATAGAATTGTTCCAAATGAAGTGTGGATTGAAGAAATTGATGCAATTTTGAATGAGCATTATGATGAAGCCTTAAGCCTTGAGGAACTCGGGTATAAGCTACATGGCTCTAGCTCCTATTTACGACATGTTTATAAAAAAATAAAAGGAATAACGCCACAACAACAATTGATGACAATAAGACTAGAAAAAGCTAAAGTAAACTTGCTGACAAGTAATGATTCTATTTCAGAAATTGCCCAAAGAGTTGGGATGGCGAATACTCCTTATTTTATTAAAGTTTTTCGGCAACATTATGGAAGTTCTCCTAATCACTACCGAAAAAAATATAAAAAGTAAAGGATAAGTAAATGATAAACGAAAATTTTATGCTGACAGAAGAACAAGTAAAAAAATATTTAAAAAGAATCAAGATGTCATATCCCATAGAAGCTACATTAGAAAATCTGCATAAATTACAGTTAAATCATTTAAAATATATTCCTTATGAAAATTTAAGCATTTTGTATGGGGAGCCTATTTCACTAGATGGACAAGACTTGTATGAAAAAATTATTGTAAACGAACGAGGAGGATTCTGCTTTGAAACAAATGCTTTATATCAATGGTTACTTAAAGCAATAGGTTATCAAGTTACTTCTTACCATACTCGATTGATTGGTCTACCGCCAGAAGAACAATTGAAGCGTCATCGAATGATAAGAGTAGACTTTGCTGATGCTTCTTATATCACTGATGTGGGAATTAGAATCGCTCTGTCTCGAAAAGCCTTGCGTCTTGAAAAAAATAAGATTCAAACGGATGGTTATTCAGATTTTAGATATTTGTCAGGGGAAAATCAGGGCTGGAATATGCAATATAAGCGGAAAAATCATGATTGGGAAAATGTTTTTTCTTTTCACCAAGAAGCAGAGTATGAAAAAGATTTTATTATGCCAGCCTTTTATTGTGAGAAACATCCAGAGTCGCCCTTTAGGCAAGGACCACAAATGTCAATTTTTACTGACAAGGGGCAAATTACGATAGCTAATAAACTTTTAATAATCAGTAATGAGACAAAAATTATTGAGAGAAGGGAATTGTCTAGTGAAAAATTTGAAAAATATTGTAAAAAATATTTTCAGATAAACTTAAGTGATTTTCAACATATTTGAAAGATAATTAGAATTTATAAAAGGATAGGATAATAGCTTGTCCTTTTTTATTATCTAAATAATAAAAAATATTTTATCCCTAATTATTGTCAATTTATCCCAGAGTTTTGGGAAGTGATTTTAGTATATTAAGCTAAAATAGCAGTATGAAAATAAAAAATATAGAAAAATCCTATGGTAAAAATCAAGTGCTAAAAAATATTAGCTTTGAACTAAATCAAGGAGAAAAAGTTGCTTTGTTGGGCAATAATGGTGCTGGAAAATCAACATTGATGAATATCATTAATGGTAATCTTGAGGCTTCATCGGGACAAATTGATTATGGAACAATGAATCTGACATCAAATAATACAGGTTATATCATGCAAAATATGACCCTACCTCCTGATGCTTTAGGAAATGAAGTTTTATCTCTATTTGCGCGTGATGAGAATGCTAAGAATTATGGGAGAAGATTAGTTAAAGAATTCAGAATGGAATCATTTTTGAATCGAAGATTTTCTAATCTTTCTGGAGGATAGAAGCAAAAACTATTTTTGATTTCAGCTCTTCAAAATAGTCCAGAATATTTTTTCTTAGATGAAATTACAACTGGGTTAGACAGTGAAAGTAGAGTAGAACTTTTTAAATTTTTAACATCAAATTTGAAAGTGAAGGAAGCCACTTTACTTTTAGTGACACATTATTTGGAGGAAGCTTTACAATTATGTGATCGTTTCATTATTCTTAAAGAGGGTCAAATTATTGCGGATTTGAAAAAATCAGATTTGATTCAGGAAGACTTTTCATATTTAGAGTGCTCAATGAATATTTCAGATTTTGAAGAATATAGGATTAAAGAATATCAATATAAAATCCCTAAAAAATTAGCTGCTGAAGCACTCGTTAGATTTAGTAAGGAAATTGTCTTATATCAAAAAGACTATCGAATTGATTTGGAGGAATTATTGTCATGAAATTTTTAAAATATTTTGCATTTGGATTGCGATTACGCTATCGAAATCCTTCGCAAATCTTCTTTGTCTTTATTTTTCCTTTGTTTTTAATGTTTGCTTTTTCCTCAAGTTTTGGAAAAAGCGTTCCCCACTATATTGAAAATAATATTGCTTCAATACTTTTATATAGTGTTCTGTCAGCAAGTTTAACCTCACTTTCTGTTCAAATAGCAGAATATCAATCTGGAAAGATTTATCAATTATTTATTCAGCGAGGCATAAAGAAAATATTTTATATAGCAGCACAAATCGCCAGTTTCATGATCATTATTTTTTGTTCAACAATCGCTATTTTATTAGTCGCTCATTTTTCTTATCATTATGATTTTCCTAAGCTGAGTATTTTACTGGTTTTTTATCTTAAACTTTATTTATATTCACTGCCATTTTGCTTATTAGCTATCATTATTGGACTTTTAGCCAAAAATACGGCGACAGCAAGTGCAATTGCAATGCCGATTATGTTTCTTTCATTCTTCTTTTCGGGAATGATGATCCCATTATCACAGCTTTCGGGAGGAATCCGGAAAATCGCTGATCATTTTTTTCTTACTCAGTTACTTTCAGATTTAAATCATACCTTAACTTCAACTTACACGGTTATTCTAAATTGGTCAGTCATCTTACTAAGTTTTGGAGTTCTTTGCCTTTTGAGCATCATTGTTTATAAGAAAAAGGCCTAATGATAGAAGCTGCTTTAGTTAAATAATTGTTTAAGTAAGCATTTCTTTATATAATAAAAAAGTGAAAATAAAAAAACAAATTGATCCTAATATAAAGGAATCAGAACTTGTGATTATTGCACGAACAGAAGAGGAATTTTCACAAGTAGTCAAGCAATATCATTTGCAAGATTTGACTGCAAACGAAGAGGATAAACTCTATTTAGCAACAAATCAAGGTTTTGAGATTATTAAAATAAGAGAAATTCTATATATAAAATCAATAAAAAATTATCTCGAATTTTATACGGTAGGTGGAAAGATAAGAGTAAGGTCTCCTTTATACTTTTATGAAAAAAAATTAGCCAAAGACTTTATTAAAATTTCAAGAAATACTTTGGTTAATTTTGAGCAAATTACACGTTTAGAAACGGATTTCGTGTATGGGGTGGTACTTTGGATTTCTGAGGATAAACTGCCTGTCAGCCGAAGATATTTGGCAAATATCAACCCAAAATTAAAAGAGGGAGCTAAAAAATGAAATATTTAATTTCTGCTTTTAAAGGAATCCTTATTGCTTTAGTCTGTGGACTTTTTCTCACCTTACTATATGGCGGAAAGATTGAGCTTGAGTCTATGGCTTTAATTCTTCTTTATGGCTTTATTCAAGGTTTCATTTCTAAAGTGATTGATAAGTTTATTAGTATTGCTTTGGTAGAGTTTATCAGTCAAGCCTTATGTAGTTATCTCTTAGCTTTTATTTACTTATTAGTGAATACTTGGTTGTTTGATAACTCTTGGCATAATCATATTTGGAGTTTTACTGTGACCTGGCTTCTTATTTTTATTTTGGTTTATATTTATTCGATGATTAGAAATCGGCAGATTGTCAAAAAATTTAATAAAGAGAGCTGAGTTTTCTTACAATAGATGCTCTTGATATTTAGTCCTTATATTATTTTTCAACGCTCAGACATTTTTTGTGATAAAATAAGATTGATTTTTAAATATTAAGGATAAAAAATGATATATTTTGATAATTCTGCTACGACCGCAGTTAATCCAATGGTTTTACGAACTTATACAGATGTAGCAACAAAAATTATGGGAAACCCTTCAAGTTTACATGGCTTGGGAACGACGGCCACACGTTTGCTAGAGGCGTCCAGACGACAAATTGCTGAATTACTCGGTCTTGATTCACAAGAAATATTTTTTACAAGTGGGGGTACAGAGGGCGATAATTGGATTATTAAAGGTGTGGCTTTTGAAAAAAGACCTTATGGTAATCATATTATTGTTTCCAGCGTTGAACATCCTGCAGTAAAAAATGCGGCAGAATGGCTCAAGACTCAAGGATTTGAACTTGATTATGCGCCTGTTGATGCGGATGGTTTTGTTATTGTTTCCGAACTTGAAAAATTGATTAGAGATGAAACGATTTTAATATCAGTGATGGCAGTCAATAATGAAGTGGGAGCTATTCAACCGATTCAGGAGATTTCTGAACTATTAGCCGATAAGCCAACCATTTCTTTTCATGTGGACGCGGTGCAAGCGATTGGGAAAGTTCCTTTAGAAACTTGGCTGACGGACCGACTTGATTTTGCAACTTTATCGGCTCATAAATTTCATGGTCCTCGAGGAGTGGGGATTGTGGTCGCCAAAAAAGGGAAAAGATTAACTCCTCTTTTACATGGTGGTGGTCAAGAGCATAATTGGCGCTCAACCACAGAAAACTTGGCTGGAATTGCTGCGACTTCTAAGGCGCTTCGATTAGCTGTGGATGAAGACGACTTCAAAAGAAAAAAAATGTTAGCAATGAAACAAGCGATTTTAGAAGAACTTGAAAAACATAAAAAAGTTCATGTTTTTAGTAAAATGACTGATTTCGCACCAAATATTTTAACTTTTGGTATTCGAGGGGTTCGTGGAGAAGTTGTTGTTCATGCTTTTGAACAGCATGATATCTATATTTCAACCACTTCGGCTTGTTCTTCAAAGAAAAATGCTGCCGCTGGAACCTTAGTTGCAATGAATGTTCCTTCAAAATTGGCAACAAGCGCAGTTAGAATCTCATTGGATCCTACAAATAATATGGCAGAAGTTGAACAATTTTTGACTGTTTTCCGTCAAATTTATCAAGAGTTGGAAAAAGTAAGTGGCTAAACCTTGGTGAGAAAATTAGCTAGATTGTTTGTGGCTCTTTTAGAAATGAAAAAAGGTGATTTGAAATTAACTTCAAATCACCTTTTCTTATCTAAATCTTAAAATGCTCTTATTAAGTTATCATTAAAATTCACGTGTTATAAATAGATATGAATAAAAGAACAAATAATGATAAAAAAAGTGGCTCCAAAAATATTGATAAAAAAGGACAACTAATTATTTTAACTTGCCTAGTCCTCCTATGTTTTCTTGTCGGCTATAAAATATATCATAGTCAAGATGTTCAGGAATCAACGATTAAACTGGTTAATAAATCAAATAAAACCTATGCTTATGCTGGGCAAAAAAAATTGACAGGTCTTCAAACAATTAATGGGAATAATTATTATTTTGATTCATCAACGGGTGTCATGAAGACAGGTTTGCAGACTGTGAATGGGGGAACCGTTTATTTCAGTCCGGCAAACGGTAAAATGGTCTATGGACTACATAAAATTGATGGATATTATTATTATTTCTCAAAGAAAACTGGAAAAGATGATGTGGTCAAAGCTTATGAAGCAGTAGCTAGTCAATTGACTACAAATAATAAGGTCATTGAAAAAACAATTTCTTCAGGAATGAAATTGGTTGGAAAGAGTCCTTATGTTTATGGTGGGGGACGAACTGATGAATCGGTAGCGAAAAATGAATTTGATTGCTCAAGTTTCATTGCTCAGGTGTTTCGTTTGGGTGGTCAGTCTTTGGTTTATCAATTTGCGGCTTCAACTTCATTACTTGCCCAAACAGGGACAGCCGAAGAGTGGTCTGATAAAGCACGTGGTGATTTATTAATTACTGCTGACGATGCAAGTGAGGATGAGCAACATGCGGCTATTTATCTTGGTGGAGGCTTTATTTTGCATGATTCAACAAGCACTGATGGCGTGAGCATTAGTCGATTGAATCAAGTCATTAATAAAAAAGTCTTAGGAAATATGACTTGGGGGCAATTATTTGAGCCCGGCCATGTTCGTCATGAAGTTTAAAATTTACTGACAGAATAAAAAATTTACTGACAAAAATCTGTCAGTAAATTTTTTTATTATTTAGTGATTTCAGCGTGACGTAAATCAAAAATCATGGCTGAG
Organism: Lactococcus cremoris subsp. cremoris NBRC 100676; assembly: GCF_001591705.1. Lineage (GTDB taxonomy): Bacteria > Bacillota > Bacilli > Lactobacillales > Streptococcaceae > Lactococcus > Lactococcus cremoris. The sequence goes on from NZ_BCVK01000013.1 coordinate 27,304, forward strand.
TTATAAGTAGAAATTCCTTTGAGTTTTGGATTCAGTAATAAAGACACAGATTCGGTAGCAAGTGGGTTGACGTTAGCTGATTCATAAAGTGCTCTCTCAGCATCTTTATAATGAGCGTATCGTTTATCTGCTGACAGAACGTCTGGAGTTGTAGTGGCTGCATTATAAGCTTTATCAAAGTCTTTATTGTCGACTAAGCCGTGATTCATTGAACTTCCTGACACAAAGTTCATCAAGAAATCAGAAGGTTCATTATAATCTGCCCCCCAGCTGGTTAATAAAATTTGGAAATTATTATTTTGGGCATCTTTTTGGCGTTGAGCAGATGAGACTAGCTTTTCGTTGATGGTCAAACCTGGTAAGTCTTTTTCAAGATTTCCTTTGAGATAATCCACTGCCGCTTTAGCGAATGAATTATCATTAGCGCCTTCAAGTTCAAGTGTAATTGAGGTTTTTCCTAACTCTTTTAGACCTTCTTTAAAAAGTTCGGCAGCTTTTTTGGCATCGTAGGTATAAGGCTGAGCGGCGTAAGTCGCAAAATCTTGACCATTTGGTGCTTGGTCTAACTTTTTAGGGGTCACAGTATTTGTAATTGAAAAGCTTGGCGCAGCAATCTCAAGCAAGTTTTTACGATTTGTTGCCAAATTTAGAGCCTGACGGATTTTTAAATTAGAAAGTTCAGGAACTTTACCAGATTGATTTTATTCTAAAACATCAATTCTTGGTGAAGTCAAAGCTTTATAATCTTTATTCTTCTTGTTTGCAGAAACTAATTCAGGAGTGGCAAGATTAGCAACATCAAGTTTTCCAGATTTGAAAAGATTAACAGCAGTGTTAGGATTATTTACGATTTGGTAAGTTGCACCAGAAAGCTTAACATTTTTGGCGTCATAGAATTGGTCATTTTTTACAATTGAGAAAGTTTCATTTGAACCAGTCCAATTATTTTTTCCTTTGACAAATTTGAAAGCCCCGTTATAGAGACTGGTGTCTGAACTTGTCCCATATTTATTTCCCATTTTCTTAACGAAAGCTTCATTGACGGGATAATAAGCTGGAAGTGACAGTAATTTATTGAAGTAAGGAGTAGGTGTTGCTAAAGTGATGACTAATTTTGTATCAGATTCAGCTTTAATTCCAAGAGAATCAACTGTTTTTTTACCGGCCATTATTTCGCTGGCATTAGCAACTGGTGTCAAGGCATAAGTATATTGTGAACCAGTTTTGGGGTCAACGGTTCTTTGCCAGCCATAAACAAAATCAGCGGCCGTTAACTTAGCTCCGTTTGACCATTTTAACCCGTCTCGCAAAGTTACATTATAAGTTTTACCATCTTTTGAAAGGTCAATTGATTTTGCCAAATCATTGACAACTTGCGCATCAGGATTCCAACGAACAAGTCCAGCATCAACATTGAGAAGAACATCAATAGAATTAACATCAGCTGCCATGCTGGTGTCAAGGGTTAAAATATTGCTTGCAAAGCTGTAATTTGCCTTTTGAGTCGGCTGTTCAGATTTGCTGCTAGAGTTTCCACAGGCTGTCAGTAACAGAGCAACAGAAAGAGAAACTGCAGAGAAAGCAATAATTTTTGATTTATTCATGAAATTGTTTTTTCCTTATTAAAATTTTCCAAGAGCGAAGCGCTCCCAAAATAACTTTACCCTAAAATATAAAAATATAAAAATATAAAAATAACTTGTTTAGATTTTAGAAAAAAATACTGACAGAAAAATTTAGAAGAAACCAATCAGAATTTTTAGCTGGTGGTTATTCTTAAGTTTCTGTCAGTAACTATTTATTTTATTTTTCAGAATCAAAATCGTAAAGAGCAGTTGACAAGTAACGTTCACCATTATCAGGAGCAATGGCTAGCACTTTTTTACCTTTACCTAATTTTTTTGCTACTTCGAGAGCGGCATAAATGGCTGCACCAGAAGAAATTCCAACCAAAAATCCTTCTTTACCCCCAAGATGACGAGCAATTAAAATAGCATCCTCTCCTTTGACACGAATGATCTCATCATAAGATTTGGTATCAAGATTTCCAGGAATGAAACCAGCAGAAATTCCTTGAATTTTATGAGGTCCAGCAGGTTCGCCCGAGAGAATAGCAGATTCATCAGCTTCTACAACATAAGTTTTAATATTTGGATTGACTTTTTTTAAGGCGTGAGAAACTCCTGTTATTGTTCCTCCAGTCCCTGCTCCTGCGACAAAAGCATCAAGTCCAGTTGGGCCAAAAGCGTCGATAATTTCGGCACCAGTTATTTTTTCATAAACCTCAGGATTTGCTGGATTTTCAAATTGCATGGCTAGAAAATAACCTTCTGTTTCTGAAAGTTCTTTTGCTTTGGCAATTGCAGCTTTCATCCCACCACTTGCTGGGGTTAAAACCAGCTTGGCACCGTAAGCCTGAATCAATTTACGACGTTCAAGTGAGAATGACTCTGGCATGACAATCACGACCTTGTAGCCAAGAGCGGAACCAACAAAGGCCAAGCCAATTCCAGTATTACCAGAAGTGGGTTCAACAATTGTACCGCCAGCCTGTAAGCGGCCATCAGCTTCAGCGGCGCGAATCATAGAAAGAGCAATCCGGTCCTTGACGGAACCGCCAGGGTTAAAAGCTTCAAGTTTAACATAAACATCAGCGCTATCGGCTGGGACATTCTGTAATTTAATGATAGGAGTATGTCCAATCAGTTCGGTAATATTTTCATAGATTTTTGTCATTTTTTTGGCTCCTTTATTTTCATTATAACTCAAATAAAAAATTTTGCCTCCTAATATTATAATCATGTCTCAAAAAAAAATTTATGACAATAAAATTTTAAAAATAATAAAGAAAAGACTTTACAAATCGTCAGAAAATTTTTATACTAGTAAGTAACAATAAAAATATAATTGGCATATTTCAGCCAAAAAACTATTTAATTAAGAGGGGAAACTCGATGAAACAGAAACATAAATTAGCGCTTGGAGCGTCAATTGTTGCTTTGGCAAGTCTAGGTGGAATCAAAGCTCAAGCAGCATCAGTTCAAGAAATCATCAATGCTGCGGTACCAGTAGCTAATGACTATGGGCTTTATCCATCAGTAATGATTGCCCAAGGAATTTTGGAATCTAGTGGTGGTCAAAGTGCTTTAGCAAGTAATTATAATAATATTTTTGGAGTAAAATACACTTCTGGAACACCAGTTTATTTACCAACGCAGGAATACTTAAATGGTGTAATGACAAATGTTGTTGAAACATTTCAATCTTATAGTTCAGTTTATTATGCTTGCGTTGCCCAAGCTCAAATGTTGCGTGGTTCTTCATATTATTCAGGTGCTTGGCGTGAAAATACCAGTTCTTACTTAGATGCAACTGCTTGGCTTGAAGGACGTTATGCGACTGACCCAACTTATGCTTCTAAATTGAACAGTGTGATTTCAGAACTTGGATTGAGTATTTATGACCAAGGGGGAGAGGTTTCTAGTGCGAGCGCTGTTACAACAAGCTCAGCAGCCACACCAAATTCAGTCGGAACTTATAAAGTACAAGAAGGGGACTCGTTGTCAGCAATCGCTGCACAATATGGAACAACAGTAGAGGCACTTGTATCAGCAAATAGTTTGGAGAGTGCTAACGATATTCATGTTGAGGAAGTCTTACAAGTTGCTGGAGCAAGTAGTACGACAACAAACACAAGTAATACTGCTTCAAGCACATCAGCTAATACATATACTATCAAATCAGGGGATAGCCTTTATTCAATTGCTGAGCAATATGGAATGAAAGTTTCATCATTGATGTCAGCTAATGGAATTTATGATGTTAACACAATGCTCCAAGTAGGACAAGTTTTACAAGTTAGTACAAACAGTTCAACAAATGCAAGCACATCAGCATCATCTGGTAGTTACACAATTCAAAATGGTGACAGCATCTATTCTATCGCAACAGCCAATGGAATGACAGCTGACCAACTGGCCGCTCTCAATGGTTTTGGAATTAACGATATGATTCATCCGGGCCAAACCATTAAAATTTAAATAAAAAAGCACTGACAGAACTGTCAGTGCTTTTTTTATTGAAAAAATGGATTATGAAGTTTTTCAGCGCCAATTGTCGTCTCTGGTCCATGACCAGGCAGCACACGAATATGATTATCGAGTCTAAAAAGTTGGTCACGAATTGATTCTAAAAGTTGTGCTTGATTCCCAGTTGGTAAATCCCAACGCCCAATAGCGTTTTTAAAGAGAGCATCTCCACTAAACAGGCAGAAGTCGCCTTCGCTTTCAAAGAGAAGACTTACTCCACCGATAGAATGCCCGGGAGTTTCTAAAACTCGAAATCTAAATCCATCTAAATTATAGTCCTGTCCAATTTTATAAAATTGCTCAGCATCCGGTCCAGTAATTGCCTTTCCCAGAAAAAATAGTGAGGCATTTAATTCAGGATTTTTCATCCATTCTTTTTCTGAGTGATGAAGATAGATTGGAGCGTTTGGGAAATATTTTTTTAAATCATTTAATCCCATGATATGATCAAAATGGGCATGAGTTAGTAAAATTGCACAGACCGCTTTGTCAGTAAGTTTTAGATACTCAAGAAGTGCTGCTGAATCACTTCCTGGGTCAATAATAAGGTATGAAGTAGAATTGCTCAGGACATAAGTATTTTCCTGAGCAATTTTATTAACAATTTTTTCAATTATCATTTAGCCACCATTAGCAGAAGATTGTGTAACGGTTTGACCAGAACTATCTGTTTTAACCAGAGCAGATCCTTGTTGAGCGACGCCCTCAGGCGCTGTCCAAGTTGCAACAGCAGACGGGTCAGGATTGAGTTGAGTCATCATTGATGAAAAGACTTTTGTGGCAATTTGAGTACTTGTACCATATATTGGAGTCATTCGATTTGAATAACCAGTCCAAACGGCCATTGAATACTGAGGAGTATAACCAACGAAGTTTTCATCAGGAGAAATCATTCCAGGGAGTGAGCCGTATTTTTCAGTAATTTGGTCCATTTCACTATCAGTATAATTAGAAGTCCCTGTTTTACCAGCTGCAGGCAAGCCCGGAACAGCAGCGTATGAACCGACAGATTCAGAAAGTGATAATGTTAAAACACTTTGGAGAATATTAGTCATAATATAAGCTGTTGAAGCTTGCATTGCCCGTGAACGAACTGGTTTGTATTCAACTGTTCGCCCGTCGGGGAAAACAACTTTAGAAACATAGTAAGGTTTAGTGTAGATACCACCATTTGAGAAAGCAGCGTAAGCCGCATCCATTCTCTCAGAACTTGCCCCACCATTTTTTGTATCAGTATTACTAGAGATAGCATTGGAGTATTGCAGCGGGTTCAAATTAATACCTAAACCATCCACAAATTTACTAGAATTATCTAAACCAACATTAATTAAAGTTTTAACAGCTGGAATATTTCTGGAAAGGGCCAATGCACTCTTAACAGTCATTGAACCAAAATAGGTATTATCCCAGTTTTTCAAAGGCGTTCCGTTTGGATAAGTCGTTGGGGAGTCAGAAACATAATCATTCGTTGAGGTATAGATATTATTTTCAAAAGCGGGGCCATAGTCAACAATTGGTTTCATCGTTGAACCCCAATCTCGGTCTGTTTGAACCGCCTGATTGAAACCAAAAGTGACATCGGTTGGTTGATTACGTCCACCGATTTGTGCGATTACAGCGCCAGTTTTAACATCAGTGACCGTTGAAGCTACTTGCAGTGTATCATCTGGGTAGGTAATATAATTACCGCTATTAACAATATTATATAGATTTTGTTGTGCTGTAGTATCAAGGATTGTATAAATTTTAACCCCTTCGTTTAAAATATCATTACCAGCTAAGGTCTTGGCTTGTGCTATAGCTTGTTTGAGGAAGTTATCAGCATAACTAGGAATCGTAACGCTTTGTTGCAAAGGTTGAAGCCCATCATCAATTGGAGTAGCTAGCGCCGTTTTCTCTTCTTCAGCCGTAATTTTATTATAACGACGCATTGAGCGAATAACCATGTCACGACGCCATTTGGCAGAAGTTGCATTAGTGTAAGGGTTATAAGTATTAGGAGCTTGAGGCATTCCGGCAAGAAGAGCCAGTTGAGCAATTGAAAGTTCTGTTAAATCTTTTCCGTAATAGGCTTGCGCAGCAGTTCCCATCCCGTAATACCCATTTGCCATATTTACCTTATTGACATAAGCAGTAAAAATTTGCTCTTTGGTCCATTTTTGGTCCAATTTTAGAGCCATCCAAGCTTCTTGAACTTTGACGCTCAAAGTCTGGTCCGATTCATCTGTTGAGAAAAAAGAAAGTTTAATCAACTGCATATCAAGGGTAGAACCCCCGTTTAAAGAACCACCTTTTAAGTTGTTGACGAAGGCACCGGCAATTCGTATCGGGTCAATTCCACGTGTGTTGAAAAAACGATGGTCTTCAATAGAAGTAACAGCATTAACCAGCATAACCGGAATATTGTCTGTTTTAACTAAATTTCTTTGCTCTGCCCCTAAAGTTGCAACAAGGTGTTCTTTTGAGTCGTAAACTTTAGGAGAAGGAGTAGATTCAAGCTTATCTAAATTGAGAGCGGGTGCATCCTTGGCGTAATAAACAAAAACAGCGCCACCGGCAGCTAGCCCCAAGATAATTAATGAAAAGAAGACAATCAAAAATAATTTAACAGCTGTCCACCATTTTGATTTAGCAGAACCGCTTTTTGCCCATTTATTTTGTTTATTTTTCTTAGATTTAGTAGAAATTTTACTGTACCTCACAAAGTTTATTCACAATTTCTAGATATGGAATCCTAGGAATGTGGTTCGTTTCAATTTTATAGCCATTTTCGCGAATATAAGCGAGTGGGATTGACTTTAAACCGTTTTTTTCGTAATAAAACGTAATTAAATAGGAAGACGGGAGAAGATATGTCTCTTCTAGAGCCGCAAAATGTAACAATACAAAAGCAATCCCTCGCTGAGCGAGAACATTACTCATGTGAACAATTTGATGTTCATGGAAATTTTTTAAAGGAAAAACCGTTTTTTGGTGTGTTTCTTTTGCTTCAAAATCAACATAATGACCTTTATAGACTCCAGAATAGTCAGTCGTAGAGGCTTGTCTAAAATAAGCTTCTGTAATTTTTGCACGACTTCGTTGTGGATAGTCTACTTTAACAATCTGTATCGGTGTTGGTTTTTTATGAATAACGGCAAGACCGCGTGAGAGATAGTAATCATTTGTTGCATTGATTTCTGCTTCAAAATTCATCCCTCGCTTTCCGAAAGCAACAAGACTTTTAGATTTTGGAGCACTCTTTTTAGCTACTGACAGCTCTGTCAGTGTTTTTTGTTTTTTAGGAACAGCGCTATAAGACTGCGACCTTCCATTAGGATAATTAACCATTCTGTCTTCTACCTTTATAAAATTCTCAGTTAGTTATATAATGTCTATTATAACATAAATTTTACAAGGGGAAAATATTTATGAATTCACTGCTCATCATGGGTTATACAAGTTTTGATCTAGGGATTTTCAATGAAAAAGACATTAAAGTATCAATTATAAAAAAAACAATCAGAAGAAAATTAATAAATTTCTTAGAAGAAGGACTGCGCTGGGTCATTTTTACAGGAAATTTGGGATTTGAATATTGGGCCTTAGAAGTCGCTAAAGAGCTGCAAACAGACTATGAATTTCAAATCGGAACAATCTTTCCTTTTGAGACTCACGGTCAAAATTGGAATGAGAATAACCAAATAAAATTAGCAAGCTTCAAACAAGTTGATTTCGTTAAGTATGCTTTTGAAGCATACGAAAATCCGGGTCAATTTCGTCAGTATAATGAATTTTTACTTGAAAATACAGAAGGATCATTTGTTTTCTACGATGAAGAAAATGAGACAAAATTAAAATATATGGTCGAAAAAATGAAACAAAGTTCAAATTACGAAGTCTATTTACTTAATTTTGAAGATTTACAAGAGACTTTTGAAGAGATGAATGACTAATTTTGTAATTTTTATAAGAAAATAATTTATAAAAACCATGACGTTACTTTTTTTGCTATATTAATTTTGGTATAATACTTACCAGATGTAAATTAGTTTTTGCCCAATAGGGAGAAAAATAAACTTACTGATAATTTTAAAAGGATGGGAAATAGGACTGTGATTGATTTATATTTATCGCCATCATGTACCAGCTGCCGTAAAGCGCGCGCTTGGTTGCAAAGCCACAAAGTTCCCTTTGTAGAGCACAATATTTTGACACAACCGATGACAACAAACGATTTGCGTCAAATTTTGACTAAGACAGAAAATGGAACAGAAGACATTATTTCAACACGGTCAAAAGTTTTTCAAAAGTTGGCTGTGGATGTTGACAATTTAACCATAAATGAGTTGTTAGATTTGGTGACTGAATTTCCAAATCTATTAAGACGTCCAATTATCACGGATTCAAAACACCTTCAGATTGGTTTTAACGAAGATGAGATTCGTGCATTTTTACCACGAGAATATCGTCGCGCAGAAATGTTAACTACAATAGATTAAAAAGTCGGCAAAGTTTACTGATGAAGAACTCAAAAAAGCCAAAATTAACCAGTGTCCAAGTTTATGAAATTAACGAAGTTAGTCAACTTACTAATTTGTTAAAGGAATAAACGGTATAAGGAAGATGGAAGAAAGCCTTTTTATGACAACTCCGTCAGTAAATTTTTCTGCATGCTTATAAGAAATAAATAAAAGAGACCGAGGCCTAGCCAGGAGGATCATGAAAGAAAATTATAATTACCCTCTTGATTTAAGTTGGAGTACTACTGAAATGACAGAAGTGCTCTCTTTTTTCAATCAAGTTGAGAAATTTTATGAAAGTAAAGTCGAAAAAGAGCTTTTTCTTGAGTCTTACGCTGCTTTCAAAAAAGTTGTTCCTTCAAAAATGCAGGAAAAACAATTGGGAAGAGATTTTGAGCAGAGCAGTGGTTACTCACTTTATCGAGCGCTCAAGGAGGTAGAAGCTAGTGGGAAACGATTTGTCAGTGCTGACAAGGCTTGAATTAGCTAAAGATTGGGTAAGAGATGCTGGAAATTTCTTAAAAGAAAATATCAGCTCTCCTCTCGAAATTACCGAAAAGACACGTTATGATGACTTAGTGACCAATTTTGACAAAGAAGTTCAAGAACAATTAGTAAGCAATATTTTGCACCATTTTCCAGAGGATAAGATTTTAGCCGAAGAAGATGATGAAAAAATAAAGTTTGATCCAGAAATTCCTCATTTATGGATTCTAGATCCGATTGACGGAACGACAAACTTCATTGTTCAAAAAGATAATTTTGCCATTATGCTTGCTTATTATGAATTTGGTGTTGGAAAATTTGGCTTAATTCTTGATGTGATGAAAGATAAACTATATTGGTGTGATAGTCATAAAGCATTTTGCAATCAAAAGGAACTTGAAAGCAAAAAGATGTCTCTTGATAAGAGTTTACTTGGAGTGAACAGTTATATGTATCGTACTAATAGTGGCGGCTTATTAGATTTAAGCCATCAAACTTTAGGGGTTCGTATTATTGGAAGCGCAGGAATCAGTTACGGTCAACTTTTAGAAGGTAAAATTCTGGGATATTTTAGTAATCTTCAACCATGGGACTATGCTGCTGGAAGTATTATCGCTGAAAAAATTGGTTTTGTCACATTGACAACATCAGGGGAAAAACCAAGGTTTAACTGTAGAGAACAAGTGTTTACAGCTCCAGCATATTTGGTTTCAGAAATACAAAAATACATTAAAAGTTAAAACAAATGAAATGTTTCAGCAAAATAGAATGTTCTTTTATGATATAATTTAAAAATATAAATTAAAAATAGAGGAAAAATAGGAATTTAAATAAATGGATAAAATAATTGTAAAAGGTGGGCAAACAAAACTTCAAGGAGAAGTCGAAATTGAAGGAGCAAAAAATGCTGTTCTTCCACTTCTTGCTGCTACTTTACTTGCGAGTGAAGGCGAAGTTGTATTAACTAATGTCCCTATTTTAAGTGATGTTTTTATGATGAATAATTTAGTAGATCATCTAGGGACGAGCATTAGTTTTGATCAAGAAGCAAAGAAAATCATTGCTAAAGCCAATTCTGAAATAAAAACAACTGCCCCTTATGAGTATGTCAGCAAAATGCGAGCATCTATTGTTGTCATGGGACCGATTTTAGCTATAAATGGCCAAGCGCGGGTTTCTATGCCAGGAGGATGTTCAATTGGTTCACGTCCAATCGATTTACATTTGCGTGGATTTGAGCAAATGGGAGCAACAATTACTCAAAATGCTGGTTATATTGAAGCTAAGGCTGATAAATTAAAAGGAGCTCACATATATCTTGATTTCCCTTCAGTAGGAGCCACGCAAAATCTAATTCTTGCGGCTACCTTAGCCGAAGGAGTAACAACACTCGAAAATGCGGCCCGCGAACCAGAAATCGTTGACTTAGCCAATCTTTTGAACAAAATGGGTGCAAATGTTAAGGGCGCTGGGACTGATACAATCATAATCAAAGGTGTTGAAAAAATGCATGGTGCAAAACACTCTGTTGTTCAAGATCGAATTGAAGCCGGAACTTTCATGGTTGCAGCAGCAATGACCCAAGGTGATGTACTAATTAAAGATGCAATTGCTGAGCATAATCGTCCATTAATATCAAAACTCAGTGAAATGGGAGTTAATTTCACTCAAGAAGAAACAGGACTTAGAGTCGTAGGGCCTGAAAAACTCAAAGCTACTAGTGTTAAAACATTGCCACACCCAGGTTTTCCAACTGATATGCAATCTCAAATGGCTGCCGCTCAAGCGATCGCGGCTGGAGAATCTGTAATGGTCGAAACAGTATTTGAAAATCGGTTCAAACATTTAGAAGAAATGCGTCGTATGGGATTGGAAGTAGATATTACTAGAAATACAGCCTTAATCCAAGGAAATTCAAATTTGCAAGGAGCCGCAGTAAAATCAACAGATTTAAGAGCGAGTGCAGCTTTGATTCTTTTAGGATTAGTGGCTAAAGGCCAAACAACTGTAAGAAGATTAAGCCACTTAGACCGCGGTTATTATAAATTCCATGAAAAATTAAAAGCACTTGGTGCTGATATTGTCCGAGTAAAAGATGAAGACGGAGAAGAATAATGTTCAAGAAGACCATAAAATTTTTAGGACTAAGATTATCAATTATCATTTTTGTTATCATTTTGTTAGTCCTTGCCATTGTTTTAGGGCTAATGGTTGGTTATGGTTTTCTAGGTGGAGGAAATCCTTCCAATATATTTAATCATGATTTATGGAATGAAGTTATGACTAAGCTAAGCCCTGGAAAATAAAAAGAAGCTCAATTTGAAAAAATTGGGCTTTTTTAATTAAAAAATAGTAATAATGAAAATAGAAATTCATATTTTATGTGCTGAAAAAGCAAGTAATGGTTGAAATATAGGGTATTTTATGCTATTCTTGAAAGGTATGAATTTCTGAGCTTAGGCTCAAAATAAGGAGAAAAAAATGACTGTAAGTTTTGAAAAAATTAGTGATACTAAGGGTACACTCTCATTTTCAATTGATCAAGAAACAATTAAAACTGGGCTTGACAAAGCCTTTAATAAAGTAAAAGCTAACATTAGCGTTCCTGGTTTCCGAAAAGGTAAAATCAGCCGTCAAATGTTCAATAAAATGTACGGTGAAGAAGCTCTTTTTGAAGAAGCTTTGAATGCTGTTCTTCCAACTGCTTACGATGCTGCAGTAAAAGAAGCTGCTATCGAACCAGTTGCTCAACCAAAAATTGACGTAGCAAAAATGGAAAAAGGTTCTGATTGGGAATTGACAGCAGAAGTTGTTGTTAAACCAACAATCACACTTGGTGACTACAAAGACCTTACAGTTGAAGTAGACGCAACTAAAGAAGTTACTGACGAAGAAGTGGAAACACGTTTAACAAACGCTCAAAACAACTTGGCAGAACTTGTAGTAAAAGAAACTGCTGCTGAAAATGGCGACACAGTTGTTATTGACTTTGTTGGTTCAGTTGACGGTGTTGAATTTGAAGGTGGAAAAGGTTCAAACCACAGTCTTGAACTTGGTTCAGGTCAATTCATTCCAGGATTTGAAGAACAACTTGTTGGTACAAAATCTGGTGAAACTGTAGAAGTTAAAGTAACCTTCCCAGAAAATTATCAAGCTGAAGACCTTGCAGGAAAAGAAGCACTTTTTGTAACAACTGTCAATGAAGTAAAAGCAAAAGAATTGCCAGAACTTGATGATGAACTTGCAAAAGACATCGACGAAGAAGTTGAAACTTTAGAAGAACTTAAAGCTAAATTCCGTAAAGAACTTGAAGAATCAAAATCAGAAGCTTACGATGATGCAGTAGAAACTGCCGCAATCGAAGCCGCTGTTGCTAACGCTGAAATTAAAGAAATTCCAGAAGAAATGATTCATGAAGAAGTTCATCGTGCGATGAATGAATTCCTTGGAGGAATGCAACAACAAGGAATCTCTCCAGAAATGTACTTCCAAATTACAGGTACTTCTGAGGATGATCTCCATAAACAATATGAAGCAGATGCTGACAAACGCGTTCGTACTAACTTAGTAATCGAAGCAATTGCAGCTGCTGAAAGCTTTACAACTTCAGATGAAGAAGTAAAAGCTGAAATTGAAGATCTTGCTGGTCAATATAACATGCCTGTTGAACAAGTTGAAAAACTTCTTCCAGTTGACATGCTTAAACACGACATTGCTATGAAAAAAGCAGTAGAAGTTATTGCAACAACAGCTAAAGTAAAATAATTTTTATAATTAATGAGAATAAAGTACTGCCATTTGTAGTACTTTATTTTTTTGCCATTTTAAAAGGTTCAAATAAGATATTTTTCATAAAATTATCAGATGTTTTTTAAAAAATGAAATAAAAGAAGGAAAAAATAGAAAATACACTAACCAAAGAAGCGCGTAATATCAGGGTTTAAGAGACAATAAGAAAAAAAGATTGAAAAAGTTACATTAAATTCTTGACAGGGAGAAATAGATTTGATAGAATATAATAGTTGTCGCGAGAGACGAGCGTTGAAGCGCGACAAGCTAGACCATTGAAAACTGAATAAAGAAGAATGACTCATGTGATGTAGCAATACATCAAAAATCTGTCAATCAATAATGAAAGACAAGCCAGTCACTTCGGTGACTTAAATACTTTATTTGAGAGTTTGATCCTGGCTCAGGACGAACGCTGGCGGCGTGCCTAATACATGCAAGTTGAGCGATGAAGATTGGTGCTTGCACCAATTTGAAGAGCAGCGAACGGGTGAGTAACGCGTGGGGAATCTGCCTTTGAGCGGGGGACAACATTTGGAAACGAATGCTAATACCGCATAACAACTTTAAACATAAGTTTTAAGTTTGAAAGATGCAATTGCATCACTCAAAGATGATCCCGCGTTGTATTAGCTAGTTGGTGAGA
>NZ_BCVK01000014.1 GCF_001591705.1 Lactococcus cremoris subsp. cremoris NBRC 100676
GTTTATCTTCACTCTTCGTGGCATTATTCTTGATTATCTTAGGAACAGGGATGCTTAAACCCAATATTTCTAACATGGTTGGACATCTATATTCAAAAGATGACTCACGTCGTGATACTGGATTTAATATCTTTGTAGTCGGAATTAATATGGGTTCTCTGATTGCTCCATTGATTGTTGGGACAGTTGGACAAGGTGTGAACTACCACTTAGGTTTCTCACTTGCCGCAATCGGAATGATTTTTGCATTATTTGCTTATTGGTATGGACGTCTTCGTCATTTTCCAGAAATTGGACGTGAACCATCTAATCCAATGGATGCAAAAGCAAAACGTAATTTCATTATTACATTAACGATTGTTCTTATTGTTGCTCTAATCGGATTTTTCTTAATTTATCAAGCAAGTCCTGCGAATTTCATCAATAATTTCATTAACGTTTTATCAATTATCGGTATTTTTGTTCCAATTATTTATTTCGTAATGATGTTTACCTCTAAAAAGGTAGAATCAGACGAACGTCGTAAATTAACAGCTTATATTCCTTTGTTCCTTTCTGCTATTGTCTTTTGGGCAATTGAAGAACAAAGTTCTACGATTATTGCGGTTTGGGGAGAATCACGTTCTAACTTAAATCCTACTTGGTTTGGATTTACTTTCCATATTGCCCCATCTTGGTACCAATTGTTGAACCCACTCTTCATCGTTCTCTTGTCACCTATCTTTGTACGAATTTGGAACAAATTAGGAGATCGTCAACCATCAACCATCGTTAAATTTGGTCTTGGACTGATGTTGACCGGAGCTTCTTATTTGATTATGACACTTCCTGGACTCTTGAATGGGACTTCTGGACGTGCGAGTGCTCTTTGGCTAGTATTGATGTTTGCTGTTCAAATGGCAGGTGAATTACTTGTTTCACCTGTTGGTTTATCAGTTTCAACAAAATTAGCGCCAGTAGCATTCCAATCTCAAATGATGGCAATGTGGTTCTTGGCAGACTCAACTTCACAAGCGATTAATGCCCAAATTACACCTATCTTTAAAGCAGCAACAGAAGTTCACTTCTTTGCAATTACAGGTATTATCGTTGGAATCATCCTCCTTATTATCAAAAAACCTATTTTGAAATTAATGGGAGATGTTCGTTAATTAGTAAAGGAATGAAAAAACCTATCTTGAGAGATAGGCTTTTTTGTATCTTTAAAATGACATTGTTGCTCCTGAGGTTACTCTTGTTGAATAATTTTTACAATTCAATCGTTTTTATTCGCGCTTACATTGTGATAGAATAAAGTGTAACGTGATTTTAAATTATTTGCAGATGTTAGTGCCTTTGTTCAAACGTTCAAAGACATTCACAAATGCCAATATAAATTTTAAAAATCACTCACTTATAGTGCTATTTAAAGAGAATAGAGGTGGCAAGGGAACATATTTTTATCTAAGGCTTAAAGTTAGTGCTCTGTTACTGAAAAATGAAAAAATTAAAAGTAGAAATACTCATTATAGTTACGAATTAAACTGGGTAACTAGAAAGTATGAGTTTCAAAAACTTTGAACATTTTGTGTTTGGAAAGTGAACTAATCGGAGGCCTCAAGAAAGCACTTATTGTTTTCTTGAAAAAATTAATAAATAATTTGATGGGAAATAAAAAATTTAATAGTCTTTTAATTAAAACTGATCTTTTTAATTCTTAATTATTTTTGAAAGTCTTATGAATTTAAAAAAATATCCTTATTTTATTTATTAAAATGTAAATATTTTTAATTAGGCTTGAAATGAAACTCGTCTAATAGCATAAAATATTTTTTTAAGTAAGTTTATATCTATTTGATATATATAGTAAATAAAAAATAAGGAGATAAACAATGCTAACCATTGAAAATCTCGCACGCTTTCAGTTTGCGATGACTACAATCTTCCACTTTTTCTTTGTACCGCTTTCTGTCGGAATGGTTCTCATGACGGCAATCATGGAGACAATCTATGTAAAGACTGGTGATGAAAAATGGAAAAAACGCACGAAATTTTTTGGATCTATTATGCTCTTATCCTTTGCAGTAGGGGTAGTAACCGGTATTATTCAAGAATTTCAATTTGGAATGAACTGGTCGGAATATTCTCGTTACGTTGGGGATATTTTTGGCGCGCCTTTGGCTGTTGAAGCCCTTCTGGCCTTCTTTTTGGAATCTACCTTCCTTGGAGTCTGGATGTTCGGTTGGGATAAGTTAGGAAAGAAACTGCATAATGCAACGCTATGGATTGTATTTGTTGGGACTTTCTTGTCTTCACTTTGGATTTTGGCAGCAAACTCATGGATGCAAAATCCAGTGGGTTATGAAGTAAAAGGTGGACGAGCAACCTTAACAAGTTTCTCGGCTCTTTTGACAAATCCTCAAACAATTTTAGAATTTAGTCACGTGGCAACAGGCTTCCTTGTAACTGGTGGTTTTGTTGTTGCTGGGATTGCAGCTTATCAAATTCTTAAAAATCGAGAAATTGATATGTTTAAACCAGTTTTGCGTTTAGGACTTTTGGTTGCTTTAATTGGTGCCGTAGGTAACTTTGTAGCTGGTGACCAACAAATGATTGAAGTTAAAAATTCTCAACCTATGAAATTTGCTGCAACTGAAGGTGTCTATGAAACGACTCCTGACCCTGCGGCTTGGGATATGGTTGCTTTCTTTAATGAAGCTGATCATAAAGAAGTGTTTGGAATTCAAATTCCTTATATGCTTTCAATTCTGACTTATCACCGTCCTAGTGGTTCTGTTGAAGGTATGAATGAAATTAATGCTCAACTTCAGAAGAAGTATCCTGATGTAGCTAAAGAAATTGGAGGGAATTTCTTCCCACCAGTGACTGTACTTTTCTGGACTTTCCGGATTATGGCCGGTCTGTCAATGTTAATGATTCTACTTTCGGCACTGGGTCTCTTTTGGACAAGGAAGAAAAAACCAAGTCTATATAAAAATAAATTTGGTTTGCAAGTGTATCGTTGGATGTTATTTGCACCATTTCTTGCGATTACCTCAGGTTGGTTAGTGACCGAACTTGGACGCTATCCTTGGACGGTGTATGGATTGTTCACGATGAAGGATTCAGTTTCACCAAATATTTCTGTAGGTTCACTCTTGTTCTCAAACATCGTCTATTTCTTCCTTTTCTGCTTCCTTGGGGCTGTGATGGTCTACTTTACTCTTCAACGAATGAGAGAAGGAGTAGAAGGTGCGGAAACAGCTTATGTTTCTTTAGATTCATTTAGTCAAGAAAATTTTGATTCTTCATCTAAAGAAGAAAATGAAATTCAAAAAGAAACTAAAGAGAAAGGAGTGGATGAATAATGACTGGATTACAACTTTTTTGGTTTATTATTGTTGGAGTATTATTTAGTGGTTTTTTCTTCCTTGAAGGTTTTGACTACGGAGTAGGAATGAGTGCAATTACGGTTGCAAAGGATAAACGTGAAGTCGAGCAAGCTATAGGATCAATTGGTCCAGTTTGGGACTTGAATGAAGTTTGGCTTTTGACAGCCGGTGGAGCAATGTTTGCTTCATTTCCTTATTGGTATGCCTCTTTATTCTCAGGTTTCTATCTGATTCTATTCTTAATTTTGGTAGGTTTGATTTTCCGGGGAGTAACCTTTGAGTTTCGTCATCACTCACACACAGAAAAAGGGAAAATGATTTGGACCAAGGTCTTAGGAGTAGCTAGCTTTGCAATCCCATTTCTCTTTGGTTTGATGTTTACGGGTATGATTCAAGGCGTTCCAATGGATGCTAAAGGGAATGTAACTGCGACTTTTACCACTTATGTAAACTTCTTGTCAGTTGTGGGTGGTGTTGCCGTAATGCTCTTGGCCTGGCTTCATGGTTTAAACTATTTAGCTTTGAAAACAGAAGGAGATTTGCGTAAAAGAGCTGCAAAAGTAGCAAACTTCCTCTACTTTGTCCTCTATGCTGGAGAAGTAGTTTTTGCAATCTTACTGGCCGTCTTCACTGATTTCTTTGAAAAACATTTCATTGGAACTTTGCTTTTACTTGCTTTGATTGTGATTTTGACTCTTGTCGCTCATTTATCTGTTCGTTCAGGTAAAGAAATGTCAGCTTTCTTGGCGTCAGGATTGACTTTCATCGCTTTAGTTGCTCTAATCTTCCAAGGAATATTCCCACGAGTGATGATTGCAACCAATCCTGCTCATAGTATTTTGATAAAAAATGCTAGTTCAACAGGTTATACTTTGAAAACAATGACAATCATTACCTTAGCAATCTTGCCTTTTGTTCTTATTTACATGGGCTGGACCTATTATATTTTCAGAAAAAGAATTCAAAAATAAATTATGAGAATAACTGGTTAAGCCAGTTATTTTCAGATTAGTTTTTTAATTGATATAATTAATTAGAGGTAACCATTTATTCTGGTCAGAAAATTTTTCTGACCTAAATTTTTTAGAAAGGAACTGATGCTCTGTTTTTTTTACTGACAGAAATTTTCTTCAATTATTTTTAGATTTTTTCTGTTTGAACAATAAAAAATGTGCTTATCAGTAACTTTAAATATGATTGATAAATCACTTTTTGAACTGCCAGGAGTAAGAAAGATGTTTCCAATTCTTGGAATGTTGGCAGTTCTGCAGTTTGTTGCTATCGCTGGGCAGGCCTTGTTTTTGGCTGCTGCAATTACTAAACTTTGGCAAGGGCAATTATTTTCTCATGTTATTCCTTGGGTCATGGGCTTTTTAGTCTGCTTTTTGAGCCGAGAAATTATTAATTTTATACGTGCAAAATCTTTGGATAAGCTTGCTTACAATTTAGCAACAAAATTGCGCGGAGATATGTTGGATAAATTTTTCCGTTTGGGACCTGTAGCTATTGCAAATCTTGGTTCTGGTTCTGCTGCGACAACAGTTATTACAGGAATTGACCAAGTTGAAAATTATATTAAACTGGTCTTATCTAAGGTTTTAAATATGATGATTGTCCCAATGTTAATTCTGATTCCAGTTTATTTTCTAGATTGGCAAAGTGGAATCGTGCTAACTTTAACTTTTCCTTTTGCAATCATTTTTATGATTTTATTGGGTTATGCTGCGCAAGGAAGAGCCGAGCGTCAGTACAAAACATTCCAATATTTATCAAATCATTTCTTAGACTCATTACGCGGAATTTCTACTTTGAAATATTTTGGTCTGTCTAAAGATTATTCTAATTCAATTTATAAAACGTCTGAGGATTTTCGGAAAGAAACAATGGGAGCATTAAGAGTTGCTATGCTTTCAACTTTTGCTCTTGATTTCTTTGCCAGTCTTTCTGTTGCAATAGTTGCACTTTTTTTAGGCTTAAGATTGATGAGTGGAGACATTTTATTATTTCCAGCCCTCGCAGCTTTAATCTTAGCACCTGAGTATTTCTTACCTTTACGTGATTTTGCTAGTGATTATCATGCAACACTTAACGGGAAAAATGCTTTGTCTGCAGTAAATGAAGTTCTTTCAACTGACGAAAATACCCTGTCAGTGCTAAAAGACAGAGTGACTTGGACTGAGGATTCTAGCCTCAAACTGACAGATTTAGCAAAAATTTACGATACTGGACGCGGAATTTCAGAAGTGAACTTGACAGTAAAAGGATTTAAAAAAGTTGCCTTAGTTGGAAGTTCTGGCTCTGGTAAGTCAACCCTTCTTTCTATGTTAGCAGGATTTTTAGAACCTACAGCTGGAAAATTTAAGCTTAATGACCAAACATTGACAAGTTTGACTGATGAAAAGTATCGACAATCTGTTCAATTTATTCCTCAAAAAACTTACATTTTTGCAGGAACTTTTCGTCAAAACTTGGCCTTTTATGAGTCCGAATCAACTGACGAACAAATCAATCAAGCTGCAGAACTTGCTGGTCTAGGAAGTTTACTGAATGAAATTGGGCTTGATGGGCAAATTGGTGCTAGTGGCCGGACAATTTCTGGAGGTCAGGCACAGCGTGTGGCTTTGGCCAGAGCCTTTTTGAGTCGTACACGTAACATTTTATTTCTTGATGAGCCAACGGCTCATTTAGATATTGAAACGGAATTAGAAATCAAGGCAAACATTTTACCTTTGCTTGAGAATAAACTTGTTTTTATTGCTACACATCGGCTCCATTGGCTTTTATCAATGGATTTGGTCATCGTACTCAATGAAGGACAAGTTGAAGGAATTGGCACCCATGAACAGCTATTGGCTGAGAATGGCTACTATCAAAAATTGCTCAGTCAAATGCGAGGTGTTGATGATGATAAAAAATTACTGACAGAAAATGGAGGCCATGAATAATGAAATTAAAAAATATTTTATTTGGAAATGATTGGATTTCTCCATTCTTGAAAAAAAATCGTTCGGGGTTTATCTTGTCTATTTTCTTAGGAACGATTACAATTTCAATGGCAGGACTTTTAATGTTTAGTTCTGGTTATGTTATTTCAAAATCAGCGACAAAACCAGAAAATATCTTGATGATTTATGTTCCAGTTCTCTTTGTTCGGATTTTTGGGATTGGACGCCCTGTAATGCATTATGTGGAAAGACTAACTTCACATAATTGGATTTTAAAAATCACAAGTCTGCTGCGTCAAAAACTTTATTTACGATTGGAAAAAACAGCAGTGACCTTAGCAGACCGCTATCGTTTGGGAGATTTATTGGGGGTTCTTAATGAAGATATTGGAAACTTACAAGACCTTTTCTTAAGAACCTTGTTCCCAGTTTTGATTGCGGGGAGTCTATCAGTTGCTTTAATTATTGCCGGCGGATTTTTATCTCTGTGGTTTGCCTTTGGTTTAGCAATTTTTCTAGGTTTCTTGATTGTAATTCTTCCTTTAATTTCTCTAAAATTTACTGTAAAACTAGATGAAGAACTTAAAATTTATCGGAATCAACTTTTTTCTCATTTGACTGATGATATTTTAGGATTACAAGACTGGGTCCTTTCTGGTCGAAAAGAAGATTTTTTAACGGCCTATCGGGGATCAGAATTATCTGCCAGAAAGATTCAAGCTAAATTATTAGCTTTTGGCCGAAGACGAAATCTCTTTTTACAGGTTGTTTATGGGGCTTTAGTAATATATTTGATGATTTGGTCTTCTGGAATTTTAAAATTAGGGGATGCTCCCAATTATATTGCAGCGGTTAGTTTAGCTGCCTTTCCACTATTTGATGCCTTTTCTCCTTTGTCTGATGCAGTGGTTGAAACAAATCGCTATGGTGATTCAATTAATCGCTTAAATGCACTACCAGACCAAGATGAAGAAATTAGGAGTGAGGAAATCACTAGGACTGATTTGGTCATCAATAATCTACAATTTTATTTTGAAGAAAATAATAAAATATTCAATGATTTTGATTTAGAGGTTAAAAAGGGTGAACATATTGCGATTCTAGGTCGTTCAGGAGTTGGAAAATCAACCCTTGCCTCTTTGATTCGAGGAGATTTAATTCCGCAAAAGGGAGAAATCACATTTTCAGGTGTAGAACCATCAAAAGCAAAAAATGTTGAAGAAAAGATAGGTGTGATTAACCAATCTCCATATCTCTTTGCAACAACGGTTCGTTCTAATTTAACTTTGGCAAAACTAGATGCTACTGATGAAGAAATCTGGGAGGCGCTTGAATTAGTCGGACTCCGTAAAATGGTTGAATCGTTGCCACAAAAATTGTTAACGCCAGTTGACGAAGCAGGAGAACGTTTTTCTGGAGGAGAGCGACAACGTTTAGCACTCGCAAGAGTTTTACTGTCAGATGTGGATGTGGTTATTCTTGATGAACCTACCGTCTCGCTTGATCCAATTACTGAAAATCAATTATTAACACTCTTTTTTGAAAGGTTAAGAGATAAATCAATTATCTTTATCACTCACCATTTATTAGGAGTTCACCAAATGGACCGTGTTCTATTTTTAGAAAATGGTTCGATTAAATTTGATGGAAAACCAGCAGTATTGCTGGAAAGTAACCCGACATTTAAGCAACTTTATCAGATTGATTTAGGAAATGAATAAAATAAAAAATCAGTCTTTGGGCTGATTTTTTTAATTTAGTTAGTTTTATTGTTGACAAAACTAATTAAATGATTTATAATCATTTTTGTTAGTTAATAAATAAATAAACTAACTAATTTTAAAAATCTCTCTCTAAAATAAAAGTTCACTAAACAATAATAAGGGAACTTTTAAAGTGAATAAAAATCTTAAAGGAGAACCAATGCTTAAGATGATAAAAAAATTAATTCAGAAATTCAATTGGTTCATCAGGCTAATTGAACAACCAGATGCGTTACTCGTCTACGCTTTTGATGAACAACTACAACCAATCTAAACTAAGGAGAACAAATTATGTCAGAACAAACAAATAACTTATTAAATTTATTTTCAAAACTATTGCACAATCCAAGCGTTCTATTTGCTTTGCGAGCAGATGGAATTTCAAAACAGATGAAAAATCGAGGGAATCGTAATGGTGCCCAAGGATTACTTGTCGAATTATGGAACAAAGATGGCTTAACAAATGCTGAGATTGCTGAACTGCTTGATATTAAGCCTTCGAGTGTAACGGCTCAAGTTAAACAATTGGAAGAAGCAGAAATGGTTATTCGTAAACAAGATGAAAATGATAAACGCGTCAATCGTATCTTTTTAACAGAAAAAGGACGGGAAGCCCAAGAAACACGAGATACAATGCACAATGATATTTCCGAAACAATTTTTGGTAATTTGACAGATGAAGAACAAAAACAACTGGCAAATCTAATGGAAAAATTAGTAGAAACGAATGATGCACATGAAGATCGAGATTTCCAAAAAATGACACAATTTTTCGGAAACCCATTTATGGAAAATATGATGAATGCCCATGATCGTCATGCTTTTGGAAATCATATGCGCCGTGAAATGCAAAATTGGCAACGTGAAATGCGTCGTTCCTCTCAAGAAATGAAACGTGGTCAAAATCGGATGCGTCATGATGATCGTTCACAAGCACCATTTGGTGAAGACTGGAAAATTTTTGGAAAACAAATAAAAGAAAATTTCCGCAATAGCTTTGGTAAACGAGATGAAGCAGAGTTTAATGAACATTGGGAACATTTCTCAGATGAAATGAAAAATCGTTTTGGTGATTTTGATGGACATCATCGTCCAGAATTTGATGAATTTGACCCTAGAGCAGGACACTCTGATAAACATGCAGAACCTAAAAAACCAGAAAACTGGGATGATTTCTAAACAGTAAATAGATTAGGAAGTGAAAGATGAATACACTCATCGCCTACGCTGGAAAAACGGGAAATACAGCAAAATGTGCAAGAAGGTTAGCAATTCGTTTAAAAAATGTGACCCTTATTGACTTGAATGTTGAAGAAGTTAGTCCCAAGGATTTTGATGCAGTCATTGTTGCTAGTCCAGTATATAGCCATAAATTCGAGAGCTCAGTTCAAATTTTTCTAAGAACTTATCAAAATATCTTAGAAAATAAACTTTTCGCTGCTTTTGTAACGATGGTAGAGTATGGTACTTTTAATAAAGTCATTGCAAAAGAAATTGCTGAACCTTTACGTAAAAATGCAGTAGCGATTGCAAATTTTGGTGGAGAAGTTAATAATTTAACTCCATTTGATTGGCATGATAAAATCGTTGCAAAATCAATGATTAAGTTAGAATCTAAAAAACACCCTATTGAATTTTTATCAGAAGCTCCTCAAAAATTTATTGAAGAATTAAAAAAAGTAAATTGGGACTAAAAGGAGAAAAGGAAAATGTCAGAAGAAACTAAAGCACTTACGTTAAACCCTCAACTTGAAGCCTTTCAAGAAAAACTCCTTGCCCAATATGACAAAGAAAATCTATCAGCAAAAAAAGGTCAGACTTTATTTGTTGGCTCTTCACTGATGGAAATATTTCCTATTGAAAAGTGGGAAGAAGAGGGAAAGGTCAAATTTTCAAAATACATTTATAATCGTGCAGTTCGCGCTACCACGACCGCATTTTTATTAAAACATCTGGAGAGTCAGATTATTAACCTTGAGCCGTCAAAAATTTTTATCAATATTGGAACGAATGATATCGGATTTGAAGTCCCAGAAGCTGAATTTATGAGCAACTACAATGAAATTTTGACACAAATTGGGGAAAAATTACCGCAAGCACAAGTTTATGTCATGCGCTATTACCCAATCAATACCCTTGATTTTGGACAAGATTCAGATGAAAAAACTTTGTTTGAAACGAGAAGTAATGAAAAATTTCAAAAAGCATCAGACAAAATTGAAAAACTTGCTCAAAAACATCATTTTCACTTTATTGATGTCAATGATGGCTTATCCGATAAAGATGGCAATTTAAAGAAAGAACTCACTTTCGATGGCGCTCATCTTAATCCAGCTGGTTATAGCATTGTGTTAGAAAACCTCAAAGTTTATTTGGAAGAATGAAAAATAAAAACTGATTTAAGGATAAAAGTGATTGAATTAAGTTCTTTTAGTCTTGAATTTCAATAATTAGAAAAAAGGAAGTAAGCAAACAATGGAAAGAGGTCCACAAATGGCCAATCGCGTTGAAGGAAAAGCGGTTGACAAAACATCCATTAAACATTTCGTCAAATTAATTCGTGCAGCAAAACCACGTTATCTCTTCTTTGTGATTGGGATTGTGGCTGGTATCATTGGCACACTCATTCAATTGCAAGTTCCTAAAATGGTTTAGCCACTGGTTAATAGTTTTGGTCATGGTGTAAATGGCGGGAAAGTTGCTTTAGTCATTGCTCTTTATATTGGTTCAGCAGCCGTTTCTGCTATTGCGGCCATCGTTCTGGGGATATTTGGTGAGTCGGTCGTTAAAAATTTGCGAACTCGTGTCTGGGATAAAATGATTCATTTGCCAGTAAAATATTTTGATGAAGTTAAAACAGGTGAAATGAGTTCTCGCTTAGCTAACGATACCACGCAAGTTAAAAACTTAATCGCAAATAGTATTCCTCAAGCTTTTACCTCTATTTTACTCTTGGTAGGTTCAATCGTATTCATGCTGTAAATGCAATGGCGTTTAACCCTTGCCATGATTATTTCGGTTCCGATTGTCATGCTTATCATGTTTCCAATTATGACTTTTGGTCAAAAAATAGGGCGGACTAGGCAAGACTCTTTAGCAAATTTCCAAGGGATTGCCAGTGAATCTTTATCAGAAATTCGTTTAGTCAAATCTTCAAATGCTGAAAAACAAGCTTCTAAAAAAGCAGAAAATGATGTCAATGCCCTTTATAAAATTGGTGTAAAAGAAGCCGTTTTTGATGGTTTGATGTCACCAGTCATGATGTTATCAATGATGTTGATGATTTTTGGATTGTTGGCTTACGGAATCTATCTCATTTCAACGGGAGTTATGAGTCTTGGAACTTTGCTTGGAATGATGATGTATTTAATGAATTTAATCGGAGCGGTCCCAACAGTGGCAACTTTCTTTACAGAATTTGCCAAAGCGTCAGGATCAACTGGTCGTTTGACTGAATTACTTGATGAAGAACAAGAAGTCCTTCATCAAGGTGAAAGCCTTGATTTGGAAGGAAAGACCCTCTCTGCTCACCATGTTGATTTTGCTTACGATGATTCTGAACAAATATTGCATGATATCTCATTTGAAGCTCAACCTAATTCAATAATTGCCTTTGCTGGTCCTTCTAGTGGTGGTAAATCAACCATCTTCTCCCTTTTAGAACGTTTTTATCAACCAACAGCGGGAGAGATTACTATCGGTGGTCAACCGATTGATAGTGTTTCTCTTGAAAATTGGCGGAGTCAAATTGGTTTTGTCAGTCAAGATTCAGCGATTATGGCTGGAACTATTCGTGAAAATTTAACTTACGGACTCGAAGGAAACTTTACTGACGAAGACCTCTGGCAAGTTCTTGACCTTGCTTTTGCACGTAGCTTTGTTGAAAATATGCCTGACCAACTCAATACCGAAGTTGGTGAAAGAGGAGTCAAAAATTCTGGTGGACAAAGACAACGTTTGGCCATTGCGCGTGCATTCTTACGTAATCCAACAATTCTAATGCTTGATGAAGCAACAGCCAGTTTGGATAGTGAATCAGAATCAATGGTTCAAAGGGCTTTAGATAGTTTGATGAAGGGACGGACAACTCTCGTCATTGCTCATAGACTTTCAACAATTGTTGATGCTGACAAGATTTACTTCATTGAAAAAGGGGAAATCACAGGTAGTAGGAAACACAATGAACTTGTGGCAACTCACCCACTCTATGCTAAATATTTTTCAGAACAATTGACTGTTGGTCAATAAAATAAAAAAGCTCAACTTAAATCGTTGAGTTTTTTTATTTTGGCTGCGTACTGTTGCAAAAATCATTTCTCCGGCAGTATAAATGAAGACAAAGGGAGGATAGATAAATGTTAGTATGAAACTGACAATCATTCCGATTTTCCAAAAGGGATGACGTAAATAATGATAAACTTCCATTTGGGCAATCAGTTCGGCTTTTTCCTTTGGGTTGTCCTCAATAAAACATTTTGTCATATAAGTATAAGCAAAGCCCCAGAGGTAAATCATCATGATAAAAAGTAAAGCAGGGGCTTTTGGAGAATGAAGCCCGAAATCATGAAAGAAGTCGATTGTCCGTCCAGCCCAAGCAGATAAAACAGGAAGCATGGATAATGACAAAACCCAGAGCATGCAACTGTGGTAAATCCGACGGCTAATATTTTCAGCTTGTTGGAGCATGTATTGTTGATTAAACCATGAGGTGGTGACATAGATAAAACTTAAGAGGTAAGCAATCAAATAGACAAGATTATCTCTTAAAAACTCAATAATCCCACCTGTTTTTGGTAATTCAAACTCTAACAACATGATCGTCATTACTACCGCAATAATTGCATCAATAAATCCGGCTAAACGCCCCTTAGATACCATAAAATTCTCCTTTATATTGCCCAATTATAACAAAAGATAAGAAATTTTCATATAAAAAAATAAGCACGAAGGCTTATTTTTCTGAGTCAGGTGAATAATTTTTATTTTTAGGGAAGAAGCGTTTTTTGACAAAGTGAAGAAGTCCAAGGATAAAGATGACCCCTAAAATTGCAACGACAACTGAAGAGTAAGAATCGAGAATTCCGGCAATCATCTCCCAGTTATCACCTAGTGCGGCCCCAAGTGAAACTAGAACAATGTTCCAAATGAGAGTTCCCAGAGTAGTTAAAATAAGAAAACTAGGAAGTTTCATTTTTGCAGAACCTGCTGGGACTGAAATTAAACTTCTAATCAATGGAATGAAACGGCAGAAGAAAATCGTTGCATATCCTCTCTTTAAAAACCATTTTTCAGCTTTTGTGATGTCTTCTGGCTTAAGGCGAAGAACTTTTCCTAAACGACCTGAAACTAATCTCTCAAGGCGTTCTACGCTCAAAAGACGACCTACGAAGTAGAGTATCAATGCACCAAGCACAGAACCAATAGTGGCTGCGATAATCATGCCGATAATCCCCAGTTCGCTATAATTAGTCATGAAACCACCGAAAGTTAATATGACTTCGGAAGGAATTGGTGGGAAAATGTTCTCAATCATAATGAGAAAAGCAACACCAAAGTAGCCAAATTGATTCATGACTTGGATAATTATTTCTTGCATTAGTACTCCTTTTATTTGTCTATTAGTTTAATTCTAACATAAGGCTGGAAGGGGTCCAAACAATATAAAGTACAAAAAATAGGCTTTGTCTTTAGGCAAGGTCTATTTTTTGAAATGATTGTTTTCACTGACAGAATCACCAGCAGAGCCGGTTATTCTTTTATTTACTGATAGAAAGTTCATAGCAATTGACTGGATTGTCAGTCGCTAGAATATTGTTGTGCTTCTGTCAGTAAATGTGACTGACTGACAGAAGCCTTTGTAAGTTGAGTGATTATTCAGAAGCAAGTGCTTCAATTGTATTCAAACGTGCTGCACGACCACTTGGAGCTAAGCTTGCCAAGAGGGCAATCAAAACGGCAATGATGATTGCAAAGATGATGTGACCACCAGAGATTTGAACAATGCTTGCTCCTTCAAGGAAGCTACTCAAAACTTTGTTAATGAGGAATTGTCCCAGATAAGCAAATCCGATGGCAATAGCAGCTGATGAAAGACCAAGAATCAAGCTTTCTGCGGTGAATAGGCGAGAAATATCTTTCTTACGTCCACCAAGTGCACGGATAACACCAATTTCTTTTGTACGTTCAGCAACACTCATATAAGTTGTAACGACAATCATAAAGATTGAAACAATCAAACTGATACCAGCAATAGCTGCAAGGACATAGCTGACAATGTTAGTAATATTAGTGATTACATCAAGGAATGAAGTAACACTGTAAGTAACAAAAGCTTTTGTTCCATCAATCTTCAAGTCTTGAATATCAGAAGTAGTTGATTTGACATTATCTACTTTATTAACTGTTACTACAGCATAAGTTGCATCAGTGTCAGCATTAGCAGCTTCAAGAGCAGATTTTACAGTATTATAAGTAGCAATAACGCTGCTAGAAGAACCTGCAGGACCTTGAGGGTCTTTCAAAATACCTGAAACAGTGAATTCTTTTGTCACTTCAACACTTGCGCCAGCAGCTGTTTTAGCTGGAATTTTCAAAGTAATTTTCTTACCGACTAATGATTTATAATCTTTATTTAACTCTTTAGCGTCCTTCGCATAGATTGCAATTTCGCCATCAGCTGGTTTTGAACCAGAAACATAATCATCATTAATATTTGATTGTGTCCAAGTATCAAGAGTAATTAAACCAGATTTAGATTTGTCATTGTTAGTAAGTGTGCCTAAACCAGAAATAGAATAGGTTGGTTCAACTTTTTTGACATTATCTACTTTTTTCAATTTTGAAAGATGATCACTGTCAAGATTGGTAGAAGCATTTCCAAGCTCTTGTTGAGTTTGTTGCAGGGCTTGCTCATTTCCTAACTTATTATCTGTTGTTGTTCGCTTGAAGATGGTGACCACATTTGGATTGACACTCGAAGTGATGGTGTCATTCATATATTTGGTCGCCCCATTTCCTAGTCCTAAGAAGAAGATAACTGAGAAAAGACCGATTGCGGTTCCGATTGCAATTAATAAATTGATTTTCCAAGAGTGGGTAAAGTGTTTAAAGGCCGTTCTGAAAGTATCACGATATGAGAGTGCTTTTGATTGCATTCGTTGATGTGATTCAACAGGGTAAGGCGGTTTTAGACGTTCGTCACCTATGATTTGTCCATCGGCCAAACGGATAATTCGAGTTCCATAGTCAGCAACTTCTTGTGAGTGGGTTACGACAATGACTGTTTTACCAGATTGGGCAATTTGACGTAGAAGTGCTAAAACTTCTTTTGTATTTTGTGAGTCAAGCGCTCCTGTTGGTTCATCAGCAAGAATAATTTCAGGGTCAGAAGCCAAGGCACGCGCAATGGCTACCCTTTGTTTTTGTCCACCAGAAAGTTGTGATGGATTTTTCTTACGATGTTCATAGAGTCCAACTTGCTTGGTCAGCTCAATCGCTCTTTCATGACGTTCTTTGTCAGATAAACTAGTCATTTTAAGACTAATTAAAATGTTATCTAAAACGCTCAAATAGCTGACAAGGTTGAAAGATTGGAAGATAAAACCGATAGTATCTCGGCGATAAGCATCCATATCTTTTTCTTTTTTTGTTTTTTGAGCAAGGCCATCAACGATAACGTCCCCCTCATATTTACGGTCAAGCCCCCCAATGATATTCATCAGAGTTGACTTTCCTCCCCCAGATTCCCCTAGGAGACTGACGAAATCACCACGTTCAAACTCGAGGTCGATTCCTTTGAGGACAGGAAATTCTTCTTTTCCAAGAAAATAAGATTTCCTAATATTTTTTAATTCCAAAACGGCCATAAAGACTCTATTCCTTTTCTTAAAGTATGTACTTTACATTATAACTTAATTTTCTTAAATAAAAATAAGACTTAGGTCTTATTTTTAATTTTATTGACTTCATCATCAACCATTCAATAGAAAATCTAAAATATTCATTCCGTTGCTTGTCTGTGATTTATAAAGTTCAGTGTACCCGCATTGAGAACAAGAAATCGTAATAAATTTTTTGTTTTGCACATCAAAAAGCTTTGAAAAATTTCCACCAGTTGCTTGAAGCTGATCTTCTTCAAAATTATGATTGCCACATTTGATACAAGTATATTGTTGTTGATAACCGTTCATTTTAATTCCTCCTCATTTTGAACTGGAAATGCTTTTGGAAAGCTAATCGTTTAAATCCATTATAACTCAAAAAACATTATTCTCTTAATCTTTTGAATCCGCTCTATTATTTTATATATTCCTTAAAATCATCAAAATCAAAATAAAAAAGTTAAATTTGCTTCATAATTGAAAAGCAAAGAGAATAAGCTTTGTGATATAATTCTAATTATGGATAGACAAGTTAAGGAAAAACTGCGGATAGCATTAATTTTTGCTTTGAACGCAGGATTTATGGATGGTTTCTCATTCTTTCATTTTAATGACCGTTTTATTGGGGCACAATCAGGGAATGTAATTCAAGCAGGGATTAATATTGCCAAAGGAGATTTTGCTCGATTTTGGGATTTTGCGATTCCGATTATTTTCTTTATATTAGGGGTAATGACTCGCGGTTTTTACTCTCATTATTTGATGAAGCGACGTCATTTTGATGCTTCTTATTTGCTTTTGGTTCAATGGTTAGGTGTGACTATTTTTGCCTTAGCTTATGGCTTAGGCTTGAAGATTCCTGTTTCGTTTTATGTTGGAATTTTTTCTTATTTTATGGCAATTCAATATGATACCTTCACCAAGGTTCACGGACGAGCTTACGGAAGTATCTTTATGACAGGTAATATGAAGTCTATGTCAGCAAATCTTGCACAGTATATTATTACCAAAGATAAACAAAAACTTCGTTCAGTCGGTATCTATGCAGCGCTCATCAGTATTTTCTTTGCTGGAGCAGCAATAGCAACCCTTGCCGGAAATTGGTTTGGAAGTTGGACAATGATGGGCTCCACTTTCATGATAGGGGCAGTTTATTTAATTGTTCGTTTTGATGAAATTTAAAAATCCTCAAAAATGAGGATTTTTTTGTTCAAGTGAGGACAATTTTTCCGATGGTATGATTTTCTTCAATAAGCTCATGAGCTTTTCTAACATTGTCAGCAGTAAGAGCACCTAAATTTTGAGTCATTGTGCTTGTAAGAGTACCATTATCTAGCCATTCAGAAGCTTGATTTAATATGTCATGCTGACTTTGTAAATCATCAGTGTCTGAAACCACTTTAGTAAACATCCACTCAAAGTTAAAACGAGCAGATTTATGAGCCAGTTTATCTAAATTAATAGCTTGCCCTGGTTCAACAATATTTGCAATCGAACCTTGAGGAGCAATTAACTCATTTACTGCAGGCATATGTTCAACAACAGCATTTAAAATTAAAATATAATCAACAAACTTAAAGCCAAGCTCATGAACTTGAGGCACCAGATTTTCATGATGATTGACGGTATAATCGGCGCCAAAATTCTTGACCCATTCAATGGCTTGGGGATTTGATGCTGTAGCAATTACTGTCAATCCGGCATTTTTGGCCATTTGAGTTGCTACTGAACCGACGCCACCCGCGCCATTAATGATAAGAATTGACTTCCCTTTTGACTCACTGGTAACTTGAAGTTTTTCAAAAAGAAGTTCATAAGCTGTTAAACTTGTTAGAGGTATGGCGACGGCTTTTTCTTTGGAAAGATTTTTGGGAGCAAAGCCAACAATTCGTTCATCAACTGCTTGAAATTCAGCGTTTGAACCAGCTCGCGTGACATCTCCAGCCCAAAAAAACAGAATCTCCAACTTTAAAAAGTTTGCTTTGACTGCCAACTTCGACCACAGTTCCCAATCCATCCCAACCAAGAATTTTTGGCTGAGTTAGTGTCCCTTTGATTGATTTTCGAACTTTTGTATCGACAGGATTGATTGAAATGGCTTCAACTTTAATTAGTAAATCATGTGGTCTTAAGATTGGCTTTTCTATTTCAAAGTCAATAAAATTTCGACCAGAGTCAACTGTTCCGATTGCTTTCATTTTTCTACCTCACTTATAAGTAAAAGTGTATACCAGTGTGACTCCTAAGTCAATCACTTGAATTTAATATTATATATTTTCATCACAACATTAAAAATTTCTAAGACCAAAGAAAAAAGGCTTTGTTACAATGGAGAGAGTTAAACTAATAGAATCTAGGTAAACTCATGACAAAAACTTATAATCATTATCATTTTGACCACGTTGGAAGCTTTCTTCGCCCAAAAGCCCTAAAAGATGCACGTTCGGCTTATTCCGAAGGTCAACTTTCACTGACAGATTTAAAAAAGTTCAAGAAGTAGAAGAAGTAGAAATTGAGAGACTGGTAAAAGAAGAAGTAAAGGTTGGTCTTAAAGCTGTAACTGATGGGGAATTTAATCGTTCGTGGTGGCATTTAGATTTTCTCTGGGGACTAAATGGAGTTGGAGTTTATGAACAAGAAGCTTCTTATAAATTTCATGGAGCAAAAACAAGAACGACTAATATTGAACTGACAGGAAAAGTAGCCTTTAATCCAGAGCATCCTTTTTTTGCTGATTTTGAATATTTGAAAAGTATTTTACCAGAAGGAGTTGAACCTAAAGTTACGATTCCATCACCATCATTAATTCCGAATCGTGATGGTCGTTCAGACCGCTGGCCTGAGTTTTATGGAAGTTGGGAAGAGTTTTTAGATGATTTGGCTCAAGCTTATCATGAAACTTTGCTTCATTTTTATGAGCTGGGGGCTCGTTATATTCAATTAGATGATACAACTTGGGCTTATCTTATTGCACGTTTGTTAGATGATCCTGAAAATCATGAAAAATATGTCAAAATGTGTGAAGATATTGTTTATGTTGTCAACAAACTTTTAGAAGACTTACCGGAAGATTTGAGAGTTTCGACTCATATTTGCCGTGGAAACTTCAAATCAACTTATCTTTTTGAAGGTTCATATGAGCCTGTCGCAAAATACTTGGGACAACTTAACTATGATACTTTCTTTTTAGAATATGATGATGCTCGCTCAGGCTCTTTTGCTCCTTTAGCCGAAATCTGGAATCAAAGAAATGATGTATTAATTGTTCTTGGACTATTCACCTCAAAACATCCAGAGCTTGAAAAATATGAGGAAATTAAAGCACGTTTAGATGAAGCTCTTGAATCTGTGCCTCTCAAAAACTTAGCCCTCTCAACACAATGCGGATTTGCCTCAACAGAAGAAGGAAACTCGTTAACACAAGCAGAGCAATGGGCAAAATTGGCACATATAAAAAATATTGTGGATAAAATTTGGGAGTAAGAGATAGCTCCAAAACTTAGCATTTGATAGTGAAAAAATGAAGTTTTTCTCTTCAAGTTTTTTTCTGTTGAACGAAAAATATGACCGTCCCAGTCAAATGATTTCTTAATGGATTTGACTTTAGTTGAACATAGTGTTATACTTGCGAAGCGGGATGGAGCAGTTAGGTAGCTCGTCGGGCTCATAACCCGAAGGTCATAGGTTCAAATCCTATTCCCGCAATATTATTAAGGGCTGTAGGGGGCCCTTATTTTTCTTATCATTAAAAAGTAAAATGAGCCTCTTATGTAGTGAAAAGTTCTTCGTTAAATAGGCAAAGCCTAGAAAAGGAAGTAATAACATGAAAACAGGAGATATTATCACCCTCTCAAACGGCGAAAAAGCAACGATAGTTTCGGCAGATATTAACACCTATAAGCATGCTCTCATTGTAGAATTAGAGAATCATGATGTGAGGGTAGTTGATAGAGAAACATTAACTCT
The DNA here is from genome assembly GCF_001591705.1 of Lactococcus cremoris subsp. cremoris NBRC 100676. Classification (GTDB taxonomy): domain Bacteria; phylum Bacillota; class Bacilli; order Lactobacillales; family Streptococcaceae; genus Lactococcus; species Lactococcus cremoris. The sequence continues at coordinate 19,926 of NZ_BCVK01000014.1, forward strand.
TGCAAAAGCAAATCCGCATGATAATATAGGTAACCATAAGAAGATACGGAAAGCATAATTTGACTTTCTATCAGAGAGGTGGTACTATCAAGAGGTAGGTTTTGTCGTGAGTTTAAATGTTTCAGGAATGCACTTTTTCGCAAAATAGGATTTACAATTAATGCGAAAGGATGTATTAAGATGATAAATGGAACAGTAAAATGGTTCAATATGGACAAAGGCTATGGCTTTATTATTACAGAGGATATGCAGGATGTATTTGCTTATCTACTGTCTATACAAGGAAATGGTTTTAAAAAGTATAATGAAGGTCAAAAGGTAACTTTTGATGTAACAATGACAGCTCGAGGGCGTTATGCTTCAAATATACATAAAGTATAAATTTTGAAAATGAGAGACTATCTCTCTTTTTTTATTTATTGCTGTTGTAATTAGATTTTAAAATGTTATACTAGTCTTGGGAAGAATAGTTGCTTTCCTAACAGTTTATCAAGACTACCTTCATTATTGAGGTGGTTTTTTTATAGGTTGACATGTAGCCTATATAATGATATTATAGACGAGTAGATTTTGTCATGAGTTAAATGTATATTATATTCACTTTTCACAAAATAAGGTTTACAATTTTTGTTGAAAGGAAATAATTAATATGACAAAAGGAACTGTAAAATGGTTTAATCCAGATAAAGGATTTGGCTTTATCACTTCAGAAGATGGTCAAGATGTGTTCGCACACTTTTCACAAATTCAAACTTCAGGTTTTAAAACACTTGATGAAGGCCAAAAAGTAACTTTTGATGTTGAAGCTGGTCAACGTGGCCCTCAAGCTGTTAATATCGAAAAAGCATAAAAGTAATTAATGAAAAACGGAGCAATTTGCTTCGTTTTTTTTATTAAAACTTGTAATTATAAAATCTTATGATATACTTAGCGCAGCAAGAGGAAACTCACACTTCCCTTGATATAAATTAGGGCCACTCTTTTAAGGAGTGGTTTTTAATTGTTTTTAATGTGTTATAATTAAAGTGTTGATACTGGTAAATGCCACTTTTTGAGAGAGGTTTATAATTGAAGTGGATAAAGTGCCATTTAGAATAATATAGGACGTCTAGCACTAAGATTAAGGTGCTTTGAACTATAATAGAATTAAGAAAAAAAATAGAAAGAGAGAAAAAAATGAAATTAACAGCGCTAGGTGTTTGGGGAGGTTACCCCACTCGTGATGCAGGAACAACTTCTTATCTTTTACAATCGGAGTCTGGCTTCAACATGCTTTTAGACTGCGGGTCTCGTGCGGTGACTGAGCTTGAACATGAGTTACAACCGACTCAGTTGGATGCGGTTATTTTGAGCCATTATCATGAAGACCATATTGCTGATTTGGGAGCACTTCGTCAATATCGTCAACTTTATCCATTAGGACAGGACGGTTGGGACGGTATGATGTTACCGATTTATGGTCATGGCGAAAATGAATATGAATTTTCTAAATTGAATTTGGATAAGGTTTCTGAAGGTCATCTTTATGATGTCGAAAATGGGACAAAAGTTGGTCCTTTTGACATTACATTTTTAAAAACAGTACACCCTGTGGTTAATTATGCCATGCGCATTGTTGAACGTAGAACGGGTCAAGTTTTAGTTTATACTGGGGATACTGGTTATTTTGATGAATTGACAGAATTTGCCAAAGAGGCTGACCTTCTCCTTGCCGATGTTTATTTCTTTAAGGATAAAGCTAAAATGCCTAATCATTTGTCATCAATTGAAGCTGGTCAAATTGCTAAAGAAGCGAAAGTTAAAAAATTAATTTTGACTCATTTGCCTCAATTTGGTGATTTGGATATTTTACTGACAGAAGCCAAAGAAGCAGCGGGAAATACTGTCACTACTGATTTAGCGGTTCCCCATAAAAAATGGCAACTTTAACGAGACGCTTTAAAAAGCCAATAATTATTATTTTGTCTGTCCTTTTATTGACAGTTATTATCATTTTTTCTGTCAGTATCAGAAATCATTTCCTTAATTATAATCCTCCAAAGACTAAAAGGCAGATTGAACAATTAGTTAAAGCAAGTGCTGACAATCCTAAAACGAGATTTGTTACTGACGGTCAGCATTATCAGCGAAATTTATTTGTTTCAGACATTCATGGTCGCTTGCCAGGATTGAAAAAAACACTGACAGAGATTCACTTTAGTAAAAGTGACAGACTCTTCGTGCTTGGAGATAGTATTGACCACGGCCGATTTGGTTTTGATGTTTTGCTTTATTTGTTGAAAACTTTGCCAGATGCGGGCTATCATGTGACAGTCATGATGGGAAATCATGAACAAATGTGGTCAGAGCTTGCAAGTGACGGTAAAACGGATGCGGAGCAACTTTCTAATGCAATTGGAACGATTGATATTTATGAAGGGGCTCCGCCAAATGGTTGGCAATATTCAATCGAAAATTGGAAATAAGTGGGTGGTACTCTCTCATAGTGCAAAAATGAACCTCTCTTATGAAAAAGAGAAAAAAACTGATTTGTTTTGGGAACATTTGCCGGGAGATTCTTTTGAGCGGCGAAATAGTGTTGCTAAGGCGGTAGGGGTACCAAACACAGACGTTCAGGTCTTCGTTGGTCATGTCAGTGGAATCTTGTTTGGTAAGCATCCAAACTATATTTGTTTAGATAATACGATTGTCAATGGAACATTAGAACAGTTTGAAGCAGTTCCAGTGAAAATATATTGTCTTGAACAAGAGAAATTTTTAGGATAAATGAATTTTACAGAAGAAGAAAAAGAATTTTTTATGACGGAAGCACTCAAAGAGGCGCAAAAAGCAGCTGAAAATGAGGAAGTTCCGATTGGGGTTGTCATTGTCAAAGACGGCGAAATTATTGCGCGTGATTTCAATAGGCGAGAGCTTGATGGTCGGGCAACGCACCATGCTGAAGTTTGTGCAATTGAAGCAGCAAATCAGGCAGTGGGAAATTGGCGACTTCTTGATTGTGCGCTCTTTGTTACTATTGAACCTTGCGTCATGTGCGCCGGAGCGATTGGTTTAGCAAGGATTCCACAAGTTTACTTTGGGGCGACAAATCCTAAATTTGGAGGAACAGTCAGTCTCTATCAGATTTTAGAAGACAAGCGACTGAACCATCGAGTCCAAGTAGAATCGGGGATTTTAGAATACGAGTGTGCAAAAATTATGCAAGACTTCTTTAAAAATAGACGAAAAAAATAAATTGTGTTATAATAGTTTTCGGAGCAATAAGTTTCTTACGAAGCGTGTCAGGACCTGACGGTAGCAGCACTAAGTATGGAACTTATGTGCTCTTTTTTTTGTATTCTAATTTATGTTAAAGTATAATCATAACCTTGATTGAGGAGGAGTTTTATGAAAAATGGAAATTGGAAAAATATGAAATGGTTGGTTTTAGTTTTAGTAGCGCTCCTGATTTCGTTAGGGATATTTAAATCATGTCAAATTTCAGATAAAAACCGAAGTATGAAAAATGAAAAAGATTCAGTTCGCTTTTTAGAGGGGGCTTGGATTTCAGATGTGAAGTTACCAATGTCTAAAAAACTCAAAGGACAATTTTATCGGGCCAATATGGGTAACGAGCCCTATTTTAAATATGGTAAAGAACAAGTCGAACTAATATTTAGAGAGTTGGAAAATGGGTGGGGAAATATTGACGGAGATTTTGTGAGAGAAAATTCTGTCTATCATCTTTTGAATGAAGTAGACAAAGATGGTTTTCGGCCAGTTAAAATAAATATTAATGAAAGAGGAGAAGAGGCTTTTTTCCGTTATAAAGTTATTAACAAAAATAAAGTAAAAATGAGAATTCTTCCTTCTGGAAGTGTTAAGGTTGCTGATGAATTTGAGGTTTATTTTTTTAGGGAAAATGGTTGATAAGATCGGAGAAAAGCCTTTATAGGGGGCCCGATTTTTTTTAAAAATAATATGGCAAAAGTGATTAGTGAAATTTTACTAATCACTTTTTTACTTCAAAAATAAAAATTTTAGAAAATTTACCACAAAATTATAAAACGCTTTCAAAACGAATATACAAGGTATTTAATATTGACTTTTTTATTTGATAAGTTTATGATTAGTTTATCAAAAAGAGTTTAACGTTAAACTAAAAAGAGAGGTTCTAAATGACACCGACATCTCAAGTGAAAATTCTACTCAAAAAGGGTAGGAATGGCAGAATAAAAGAGAAGTTAAAAAATAATACTTCTTTATATCTTTTACTTGCTCCAGCAACTATTTTACTTATCCTTTTTGCTTATGTACCAATGTATGGTTTACTGATGGCTTTTAAAGATTATTCACCTGCTCTAGGAGTAAGTGGAAGTCCTTGGGTGGGTTTTAAATGGTTTATTCAATATTTCAATTCTTATCAGTTTTGGCCAACAATTTTAAACACATTAAAAATTGCTGTTTATAGTATTGTCTTTGGTTTTACACTGCCAATTGCTTTGGCCTTAATTTGTAATCAAATCAGAGTACAGGCTTTTAAAAAGTTTTTTCAGGTGACAACATATTTACCTCACTTTATTTCAACGATGGTAATGTGTGGAATGATTCTACTATTTCTTTCTCCATCTAATGGATTGGTAGCTAATTTTTTAGGAATCTTTAATTTGAAAATGCCAGATGTTATTGGAAATCCCAATGCTTTTGCGAGTCTATATGTTTGGTCAGATGTTTGGCAACATGTCGGTTGGAATTCGATTATTTATCTGGCAGCCCTTTCTGCTATTGACCCTACTTATTATGAAGCAGCAACTATGGATGGAGCATCTCGTTTGCAGCAAATGATAAAAATTGATTTACCATTATTAGTCCCAACGATGATGATTATGCTTATTTTAGCTGTCGGACAACTTTTAAATATTGGTTTTGAAAAGGTCCTCCTCTTACAGAATCCATTGAATCTATCGGGCTCAGAAATCATTTCAACCTATGTCTATAAAGTCGGTTTGAAATCTTTCCAATATTCTTATTCAACAGCTATTAATTTATTTCAAACGGTCATTAATCTGGTTATCTTAGTTACGGTTAATTTTATTTCACGTCGGCTAACTAAAACTGGATTATTCTGAGAGGAGAATTGATGAAAATCACACATAAATCGAGAAGGCCAAAAAGTTTACAAGAAAAAATATTTGATGTTCTGGTATATGGCATGGCTGTTTTGCTTATTTTACTCATTATTTATCCTCTTTGGTTCGTTATTATCGCCTCTTTTTCTAACCCACAGGATGTGGCAACAGGCGCAGTTTGGTTTTGGCCGAAATCTTGGAGTTTAGAGGGCTATAAAACCCTATTTGCTCAGCCCTTAATTTGGCGTTCATATTTTAATACCCGAATTGCTAGTTAATTTCATTGGAAAATAAATAAGTCGTGCTATCCTAATCTTAAACCACTAAGCATTAGAAAGCGCACGACTTATATGACTTATAATAGCACACTTCCAAAAGTTTTTGTTTATTTACTGACAACCATTGAGACGCTTTATCAAACGAGGGTTCCCCTTGAGGTTCAAAACCGAAAGAACGTCCATCTCGCAACATCAGATTGCTTAGTTATCGCTTGTTACCTATGGGGCGTACTGCATTTTAGTGAAACGATTAAAGCTAAGCACCAACTTGCTCAAAGTTTATTTCCTAATTTCCTAGAATATTCTCGCTTTGTCCGCCGTTGTAATGCCCTCTTACCGAGTATCCAAGTCATTCGCCAAGCACTCGTCTTTAAAGAGGTTGAAGGAATTAGTGTATCCATTATTGACAGCTTCCCCATTCCTTTGTGTCAGCCTATTCGTAATTTCAGAAGCAAAGTTCTTGGATATTATGCAAATGTTGGCTACAATGCTACAAAGGGACAGTACTTCTATGGATGTAAATGTCATGCTTTAGTCAGTGAATCAGGCTATGTCATAGACTACACAATTACTCCTGCTTCAATGGCTGATAGTTCAATGACCGAGGAAGTGTTGAGTCAATTTGGGACACCAACAGTCCTTGGAGATATGGGATATCTAGGTCAGTCACTGCATGATAGGCTGGAATTAAAAGGAATTGATCTAATGACACCTGTCAGGAAGAACATGAAGCAAAAGAAAATCCTTTTCCCTAATTTTTCAAAACGTAGAAAAGTGATTGAGCGAGTTTTCTCTTTTTTGACAAATCTAGGAGCTGAGCGTTGTAAAAGTCGTTCGCCTCAAGGTTTTCAATTGAAATTAGAGATGATACTTTTAGCGTATTCTTTACTGTTAAAATCAGCTAAATCACTGGAACCAGAGACTTTAAGATATTCTATCGGGTATCAAGTCATGGCTAAATAATCAACTAGCAATTCGGGTATTTTAATACTATTTTATATACAGTTGCAGGGACAGCATTTGGGTTATTGGTTAATATCCCTGTCGGTTATGCCTTATCACGAAGAGATTTATTTGGAAGAAAATGGATTTCGCTACTCTATGTTGTTCCTATGTTTGTGACAGGAGGATTGATTTCAATTTATTTGGTGACTAAAAATTTTGGACTCTTGAATACGGTTTGGGTCATGATTGTTCCCTTTGCGGTTTCCCCTTATAATATTATCGTTGCTCGGACCTTTTTTCAGGAGTCTATTCCAAATGGTCTTTGGGAAGCTGCTCAAGTTGATGGCTCGAGTACCTTTAGATATTTTTTCCAAATTGTTCTTCCTTTGTCAAAAGCGATTTTGGCAGTTATCGGTCTTTGGACAGCAGTCGGAATTTGGAACTCATGGTTCAATGCTTTGATTTATCTTACTGACCAAAATCTGCAACCCTTGCAATTAATATTAAGACAATTATTGATTACAAACCAAACACTCCAAAGTCAAGCTACTGGTGACGTAGCCTCACAACTTCGTCAAACTGCTGATATGATGAAATATGCAGCTATTGTTGTTTCTACACTCCCAATTATGATGGTTTATCCTTTCTTACAAAAATATTTTAATCAAGGTGTCATGGTTGGAGCGATTAAAGAGTAAGTTATTAGATTGAATTAGGAATTAATTAGTAATTTTAAAATTAAATTATAGGAGATTTTCAAATGAAAAATCAAAAAATGGTTGTTGCAGCTGGAGCGGCTTCAATGCTCGCAGCACTTGCTTTACTTTCTGCTTGTGGAAACTCAATCTCTAGTAAAGAGGGGAATTCAAGCAATAAAGATTTTACAGTTGCAACAGTTCGTTGGGCTGATTGGGGGAATGATTATACTAAATTTCCAAATCAGTTAGCAAAAGAAGCTGGAATTAATGTGAAGTGGGATACTTATCTCAATACGGATTGGGGAGATAAGAAGTCAACATTGATGGCAGGAGGGAATTTACCAGATGCTTTTATGGGTTCAATCACCTTTACAGACCAAGAAATTGCTCAAAATCAGTCTAATTTCATTCCCTTGGAAAAATATGTCAAGGATATGCCTAATTTGCAAAAGGCAATGAAGAAGAATCCGGCTTTAAAAGCCATGATTACAAGTCCGGATGGTCATATTTGGTCTTTACCTAAAGAAGCCCCAATGCGTCCAATCATTGCGAATCAATTATTTATCAACAAAGCTTGGTTGGATAAGCTGTGCTTACAAATGCCAACAACTTATGACGAATTTGTGAAAGTTTTGGAAGCTTTTAAAACTAAAGACCCTAATGGCAATGGGAAGGCAGATGAAATTCCTTATGGAACAGGAAATTTTGACCCCACTATGTCTTACACTTTACCCTTTGGTGTTCTACGAGGAGCTGATAATTCAAATGAAATGATGATGTTGAATGGAAAACCAGCTTATATTCGCTCGACTGATAATTTCAAAAAAGGGATTGAGGCCATGCATGATGCCTATACGAAAGGGTTGATTGACCCAGAATTGTACACGCTAGACCCTACGCAAGCACAAGCAAAATTAATGGCCGATACTGAAACAGTTGGTGTGTCAGTTGGTTGGACAGCTGATGCAACTTTTGGGAAAAATGCTAAAGATTATGTTGCACTTCCTGCATTAAAAGGCCCTGATGGAAATCAATATGTGATGTCTGACCCTGACCATTTTAACCAAGGGCGAGATGAATTTATGGTAACGACTCATGCTAAAAATGTAAAAGCACTAATAAAGTGGGCTGATAAATTTTATACTAACGATGCAGCCATTCAAAATTATTATGGAGCTTTTGGAGTTGGGACTGAAAAATCAGGTGAGGCTTACAAAGTTTTAAAACCAACTGGGGATAACTCAGCAGACACTCAAGCGTGTATTAATTCTTTGCGAGATTTTGGGCCTAAATCATGGGATAACAGTTTGAATGATAAGGTTACTTTTGAAGCCCCTACAAATGGTGATGCACAAAAATTAAAAATGGATGCAGAGTTGAAACAATATGCTCGACCTGCCTTTCCTTCGGTTACTTATACAAATGATGAATTACAAAAAATTGCTCAAGTTTATCCAGATTTGAGTTCGTACACAACACAAGAAACAGCAAAATGGGTTACTAAAGGTGGGATTGATAAAGATTGGGAGGCTTATATTGCAAAATTAAATCAAATGGGCCTAAAAGACTATTTGAAAATACAAACGGACGCTTATGAACGTTACCAAAAAGCTTTGAAAAAATAGCTTGTTATAAAAGACCAGAGGTCTAAAAACCTCTGGTCTATTATTAAAAGTGGCGGACAGCTTATCAGTAAAAAAAATTGAATAAGATGGGAAAACTATTAAATATTGACAGTTCAGTAATGAGAATAATGGCGCTTTTTGCAGATTTGATAATCCTGAATACTTTATTTATTTTAATGTCACTTCCAGTGATTACTATCGGAGCGAGTTTTTGCGCCTTGCAAACGAGTTTACAAAAAATATTGCATCAAAAAAAAGGAAGTGTGGTCAAGAATTATTTTAAAAGCTTCAAAATAAATTTTAAACAAGCGACAATTTTTTTACCACTTTAAGTTTGCTGACTTTTATTTTATTCTGTGATTTTCGTTTAGTGGGTCATTTGCCACTATTGTTGTCGTTTTTAATGAGAACGGCAGCTTTTATAGGCACTTTAATTCTTGCTTTACTAATCGTTTATGGATTTTCTTATATTGGAAGATATAAAAATTCTTTGAAAAAAACAGTTTATAATCTTCTGTTGATAAGTATTCAAAATTGGTTTCAAAGTTTATTTTTACTGATTTTTAATGGTTTAATTATCTATTTCAGCTTTACAAGTCCGTACGCTTTACTGACAATGATTTATTTCTTAACTTTTGGTGGCTTTTCTGTGATTAATCTTGTCAATTCAATCATGATTAAACAAGTTTTTGACAGAATTGAAAGAGTGACTCATTAGATTATAGTGAGATATTTACTGACAGGATGGTCAGTGAATTAGAAAGTAAATATATGAATAATAATATTATAAAATTTGATAAAGCTAGATTCACGGTTTTGACTGATTACTTGATTTGTATTGAGTATAGTGAGACCGGTGAATTTGAAGATAGAATGACACAAATGGTACAAAATCGAGAGTTTTCTGAGGTCAATTTTGATATCATTGAAAAAGAAGAGACGATTGAAATTATCACCTCAACGGTTCATCTTTATTACAATGGTGGAGAATTTACAAATGCGAGTTTATTTGCTGATGTAAAATTTAACTTTTCTGTTTATTCAAATCGCTGGTATTTTGGTGAAAAATCTGATGGGAATTTAAAAGGAACAACTAGAACCTTGGATATGATTGATGGTGAATGTCCTTTAGAGGATGGGATTATGTCTAAAAGTGGTTTTGCAGTCCTTGCGGATAAAGGAAAAGTTCTGACAGAAGTAGGAGATATTGCTGGTAATTCTGTCAGCACAATTGATTTATATTTATTTGCTTATGGACGGGATTATAGATAAGCTCTGAAAGATTTTTATCAGCTGACAGGAAATACACCACAACTTCCTCGGTTTGCTCTGGGAAATTGGTGGAGTCGGTATTACGATTACAGTGATAAATCATATTTGGCTTTGATGGATAAATTTACTGATAAGAAAGTTCCCTTATCTGTCAGTGTGATTGATATGGATTGGCATAAAGTATCAGAGGTTCCAAGTCGTTTTGGTTCTGGATGGACAGGCTATTCATGGAATAGAAATTTATTTCCTAATCCAGAAAATTTTATTGATGAATTACATCAAAGAAAACTGAAAGTAACTTTGAATGACCATCCGGCTGATGGAATTCGTGCTTTTGAAGACCTTTATCCACAGGTTGCTCAAACGCTTGATTTAAATACAGAATTAGAAGAGGCAGCAAAATTTGATTTTGACAATCCAAAATTTCGAAAAGCTTATTTTGAAGAGGTTCATGGACCTTTAGAAAAAGAAGGCGTTGATTTTTGGTGGATTGATTGGCAACAAGGGGCAATCTCTAAATCAGGAGTTGACCCACTTTGGTTACTCAATCATTATCAATATCAAAATGCTCAAAAGAAGCATAAAAATAATATCATCTTGAGCCGTTATGCTGGACCAGGGAGTCATCGATATCCTTTAGGATTTTCGGGAGATTCAGTCATTTCATGGGCAAGTTTGGATTTTCAGCCTTATTTTACGAGTACAGCTTCAAATATTGGCTATACTTGGTGGAGCCATGATATTGGGGGGCACATGCAAGGTTACAAAGATGCGGAGCTCAGTTTAAGGTGGTTGCAATTTGGGGTATTTTCACCAATCAATCGACTTCATTCCTCAAAATCAGAATTCACTAGTAAAGAGCCCTGGCATTTTGATGCGGTGATTGAACAATCAATGATTGACTTTTTACAACTTCGTCATCAATTAATTCCATATCTTTATAGCGCCAATTTAATAACAGCTTCTGAAGGTAGAGCACTTGTTGAACCACTCTACTATGAATATCCGATGGAAGAAGAAGCTTATCAGCATCGAAATCAATATCTTCTTGGTGAACAACTGATGGTAGCACCGATTACCGAAAAAATGAATTCTCTTTTACAGATGGGAAGTGTGGAGGTTTGGTTTCCAGAAGGAACTTGGTATGATTTTTTTAGCGGTCAACCTTATGATGGGAAGGTCAGCCTGAAAATTTATCGAGAAATAACAGAAATGCCTGTTTTCGCTAAAGCAGGAGCTATTATTCCACTAGATAAAAATCCTCTAAAAAAAGAAGAAATTCCTAGTGAAATAATCTGGAAAATATTTCCTGGAGCCGATGGTGAGTATCTTTTATTAGAAGATGACAACGAAACTAAAGCAGAATTTGTTAATGGAATTTTTACAGTTACAAGTAAAAAAGAAAGTTCTCGCAAACATACGATTATTTACGGGGAACATGAAATTGTATCTGCTAAAAGAGGAGATTTTTCTATTGATTTAAATGGAAAAGAAGAAAATTTCGATTGGAATTTTTCTACTACTTTGTTTAGAAGATTAGATATTGCAGAAATTTCTTATGAGCAAAAAGATGAAATTTTACAGCAGCTCTCTTTGATTGAAGAACATGAAAAACAAGTGGCCTTTATCAAAACAATTGAAAATCAAGAATTACAAAATAGTCTATTTGAATTACTTTACAGTGGAAAATAAAGAGGAAGCTTTGTATAATAGGATGACAGAGGTTCTGAAAACTTAAACATATAGGTGAATGCTTCCTCTTGTTAGAAACGAAGACTATGACAAAAATCACTTTAAAAGAAATTGCGATAATGGCTGATGTATCAGTGATGACGGTCTCTAATGTTATCCGTGGGAAAGATTCACGCGTTTCGGCTGAGACAAAAGCTAAAATTCAAGCTTTAGTGAAAAAATATAATTATGTTCCCAACCAAAATGCAGCCAATTTACGTTCAGGAAAATCGAAATTAATCGGTGTCTTATTTTATAATAAATCTCAAAACATAGATTTTACCGACCCTTTTATTTCTTCAGTTTTAACTGGGATTGAGCGAAGAGCGAAGGAGGAGGGCTATTTTACAATGGTTCATACCGTCCAAAATGCAAAGGGGATTGAGCAACTTCAAAGAAACTGGGCTTTCGCTGGTTTTATTGTGGTCGGGGTATCAAATAAAGACTTTTTGCAAATTGATCAAGCGATATTAACTCCAGTCAGTTATATAGATACCTATTTTGAAGATACAAAAAAATTAGATGATAAGTTAAGAAATTTTATTGGCACCAATGAGGAAAAAATTTCAGAAAGTATTGCTAATCATCTCACAGAAATGGGGCATGAAGAAGTTCTATTTTATAGTTTTGACTTTAATCAAGAAGAACCAAGTGTTATTGAAAAACGTTATCATGCTTTTCATAAATTTTTTAAGGGCGAAATTTTGTTTGCAACGACAAAAAGTGCAGACTATCAGGAAATTTTGAAGAGTGTGTCAGTTTATTTAATGGAGCAGCCTTTTACGGCAATTTATGCTACTGCTGATATTTTGGCAGCAAAGTTAAATCAAATTTTTAAAGAGATTTCGATAGTAGGAGTTGATGATGCAGAATTTGATGAATTTATCTCGCCTAAATTGACAACAGTAGCCATTAACCAAGTTGAAAAGGGAAATGTGGCAATGGGAAGTTTGATTAATTCAATTGAAAAAGAAATTTCTGAAAATTACTCTTCGGAAAGCCTCCTAATCATTCGGGATAGCGTAAAAAAACTCTGACAAATAGTCAGAGTTTTTTTTGTGGGACCAAGGCGTTGACCACTGTGATTTGAGAAATGATAGTTTCATTTTCGTCAGTGATTTTGATTTCCCAGACATGGTTGCGTTTGCCGTTTTTGAGGAGAAGACCGCGGACATTTACGAAACCTTCGCATTTTTTTGGATTGAGATGGTTGGCGTTAATGCTTTGACCAAGGGCAAAATATTGACCGGAGCCGATTGCATTACTTGCCATACCAGCTGTGATTTCGGCAAGGGCAAGACTTGCACCACCATTTAAAAAGCCGTGCGGCTGAGCGTGAAAATCGCTGAGTAACATTTTACTTGTGAATTTATAGATTTTACTGACAGACTTGTCAGAATTTTCGTCAGTAAAAACTTGAAAATCTGTGATATTGAGTTGGTCAATCATGTTCATTGGAAATCTCCTTAATAAGATATGAGGCCGCCCTAGGGTCTTGACATTTAGTGAATAGACTTCAGGGACAGCAACAAGCTGATATCTCTGATGGCAGTTTATCGCTGACTGTCTTGAAATGATAAAAAATCCCTTTTTGGCTGACGCTTGCCCTGCCAGCAAGTACTTGCGATTCTCGTTGCGCTTTAGCATGGACATTCGAGCGTAGCGAAGAACAGTACTTAGCTGGAATGGACGGCGTAGCTAGCGACATTGCCAAAAGAGACAACTGAGCGTATGTAGGAAAAAAGTGGTTTTGCTTGAAGCAGAGCTTCAAGGTTGTGGATGAAATTTGCAAAGTAAGATTCACCTGAAAGTAGAGGTTCCAGTTTTTTTCTTTTTTCACTCATTTCAAGGAGGTCAAGCTCAATTTATTTACAGTATAACGATTTAGCGCTTCTTCATTGATTGTAAAGCCAATGCCAGCTCCAGTAGGGACAGTCATAAATCCCTCTGGGAAAGAAATTTCTGGTTTGATTAGGTCTTGGTCAAAATAATGCTTAGAATCAGATAAATCACCGGCCATAGCATTTCCAGAAAGCGCGGCGAGTTGGACATGTAAAATCTTAGAAATACCAGACTCAACCATACTGCCAATCCAAAAGCCAATCTGATGCTGTCTGCAAAATTCAATAGCTTTTTGACTTTGGTAAAGTCCGCCTAAACGACCAATTTTCACATTGAGCATGGTTTTGAAAGGGAGTTCTGTCAGCATTTTTAGACTTTCCAAATCTTGAACGGATTCGTCAAAGCAAATTGGTGTTAAGAAGTTTTCTGTCAGTAATTTTAATTCGGATAAATCTTTGATATCAAAAGGCTCTTCGATACAATCCAGACCAAGTTCGTCCAGCTCTTTGATGACTGGCCAGTCTGTCAGTTGAAAACTTTGATTGGCATCAAGAGCAAATGTAATTTGTGGATATCTTTTTACCAGCTTTTTAATCAAGTCGGTCCCAATTTGTGGACTAATTTTTAATTTAATTCTTTTGACACCACTTTTAATAAGTCGGTCAATTTGCTTAATGGTTTGCTCGTCAGACATTTGTCCAATAACCGCACCACGTGGGATTTTATCAGCTAATTTTTCTTGGAAAAGTCCAGCTATCAAATTTTCATTTTTTTCTTTAAAATACAAATCTAGAAGCGCATTTTCAAGTCCAGCCAGTGCCATTGGTAAGGGACTTCTAAAAAATTCATGTATTTCAAAAGGGTGTGAGAATTCCTTTTTCAAAATTTCTGGCAGGTAAGTTTCTTCCAAAATTTTCCAAGAATCAGCAAAAGTTTCTGAGGTATAAAAAGGAGTCGTGAAAGCAACAACTTCACCAAATCCGGAAAGGCCCTTAGGACTTTCAACTTTTATAATAATTGTATCGCGGAGATTTAAGGAACCTTTGGCGGTCTTAAAATTAAATTTCATAGGGAGTTGAACATGAAACATTGTGATTTTTTCAATTTTCATGCTTTGAGCTCTTTTCTTAAGATTTTTCCAGAAGCGTTTTTGGGCAATTCATCCATGAAAATGATGGTCTGCGGACGCTTATATTTTGCAAGCTTTTCAGTGAGAAAGTTTTCTAATTTTTCCTTAGAAATCTGACCTGAAACAAAAAGAATCGGCACTTGACCCCATTTGGCATCAGTTTTTGCAACGACGGCACATTCCTTAATTTCAGGAAGAGAATATACTAAATCTTCGATTTCTTTGGGATAAATATTTTCGCCACCAGAAATGATGATATCTTTTCTGCGGTTGAGCAGATAGAGAAAGCCATCCCTATCAAGATAGCCAATATCGCCTGTTTCAAAAGCAGCACCATAAGGCTTTTGCCCTAAATAAGCGTTCATCAGCATGGGAGATTTTAGCCAAATTTCGCCAACGCCAGAAAGATCAGGATTGCGAATTTCAATTTTAACTCCTGGTAAAGGTCGACCGACAGAGATTGTTTTATCTGGAAAATCTAAAATATTAAAAGTAACAGATTGTGAAAAACTTTCGGTCATTCCATATGTTTTATAGACTGGCAAAGCTAATTCTTGGCATTTTTGGATTAAAGGTTGAGGAATAAATTCACCACCAAGTAGAATTAATCGTAAATTATTTCCATTCAATTTGTCGGCAATTCTGGTCAGGATGGTCGGAACGAGTGAAATCATGTTTATTTTTCCAGAATTGACCACTTCTAGAAGCTGATTTTCATCAAATTTATCAAAAATTGTGGCTGATGTTGCGTTGTATAGACTACGCATGATGATTGATAATCCGCTGACGTGAAACATAGGTAAGATGATGAGCCAATTATCATCTTCGTAAAGACCGAGCATCTTTTGCGAGGCTTTAACATGGTTTGAAATCATGCCCCATGTGATGGGCACAGATTTAAATTTTCCGGTAGTCGCCGAAGTATTCATGATGACAGCGATTTTTTCGTCAGGAAAATTGACTGACAGACTTACAGGTTCAGCTTTTGTTGCCAAAATATCTGAAAAAGAAATGCTGTCAGTCATTTTTTCTTTCAATAAATCAGAGTTGAAGACTCTATCAATTTCGAGTTCATTGACTTGCTCAGTCAGTTCGTATGTGGTTAGATGTGTATTCAAAAGAAGAATCTCTTTTGACAAACCGAGTAAGGCAAACAAGACAACCGCCATTTCAACAGAGTTTTCTGAGAGGAGCGCAACTCTAGTCTTTTTAGCGACGAGTGGAGCTAAATGCCTTGCTGTTTTATCCACTCGTTGATTGATTTGTTCAAAAGTAAAGTCATTTAAAAATGTTTTTTGGGGATAAAGTTCCGCCTGTTTTTTTAACCATTTCATTATTTAAGATGTGAGTGAACTCAATTTTTCCCTTCATTTGTATTTTTTTACTGACAGAAATCCTGTCAGTAATTTTTCATAATTTTAAAAAGCTGTCAGTAACTTTTAAATCACAAAAAGCGCCAAAATGACGCTTTATCAGCAATTTTTCAAAAGTTTATGGGAATTTTGGAAATTGGTCAAAATCAGGTTTACGTTTTTCTTTGAAAGCGTCGCGCCCTTCTTTGGCTTCATCAGTGGTATAGAACATGAGTGTTGCGTCTCCCGCAAATTGTTGCAGTCCAGCAAGTCCGTCAGTCGCTGCATTCATCGAGCCTTTGAGCATACGGAGGGCCATTGGTGAGAGAGCCAGCATTTCTTCGGCCCATTGAACAGTTTCTTCTTCCAGACGGTCAAAAGGTACAACTGTATTGACCATGCCCATGTCCATTGCTTCTTTGGCAGTATATTGACGGCAGAGGAACCAGATTTCACGCGCTTTCTTTTGACCAACCATAGCGGCAAGTAAACCAGCACCATATCCAGCATCAAAAGAACCAACCCGTGGACCAGTTTGTCCAAATTTTGCATTTTCAGAAGCGATAGTCAAATCACAAACGATATGTAAAACATGACCTCCGCCGATGGCAAAACCATTAACCATGGCAATAACAGGTTTTGGCGTAATCCGAATCAAATGTTGTAAATCTAAAACATTCAAACGAGGAATTTGGTCTTCACCAACATAACCACCATTTCCACGAACTTTTTGGTCGCCACCAGAACAAAAGGCTTCTTTATCTTCACCTTTGCCATGATTAGCACCAGTTAAAATAATGACACCGACATTTGTGTCATCACGTGCAATACTAAAAGCGTCAATCATTTCAACGACTGTTTTTGGACGAAAAGCATTGCGAACTTCAGGACGATTAATGGTAATTTTTGCAATTCCATTATAAGTTTCATAAATAATATCTTCGTAGTTACGATTAAGGGCAACCCAGTTAAATTTTGACACAATTTCTCCTTTAAGATGTGAGGACGAGCGTTTAGAAGTTATGAAAATTGCCATTTCGACTAACTGCTTTAGCAGTTTAGCGAGAATGGACAGCGTAGCAACTTGTTGCACAGATAGAAAAATGAGGTTCTGGGCACCGCCCAGGTTCCATTTTATCTATTTTCATCAACTTTTGCGAATCCGAACTCAGTTAAAATAAGATGTGAGGGGCGCTTGTTTAGAAACTGAGAAAAATAGGAAAAATTATGGTTCTTCACGAAGTGAAGGTTCTAATTTTTATCTTTTTTCGTAGGTTTCTAGCGCACCAAACTCAGTTAAATAAGATATGGTTTGTTTCATAATTCTGATTAGAACAAACTCACTTACATAAATTATTTTTATTCTAGTTAATAAGATTTCGATTTTACTGACAAATTGCCTGTAAAAACTCATTTATTTGACTAATGAATGTTGCTGACAAGTGCACGGATGGCACAGGCATCACTTTTCCATTATATCATAAAGCTTTTTGACTAAGCCAAAAATTCCTCTAATATTTTTTGATAAAGGGCAGGATTTTCTAAGTGGATATTATGACCCGAGCCAGCGACGGGAATCCAAGTGACATTAGAATTTGGCGCAAAAATCTCTTTGGCAATGTTGGAATATTTCTCATCTAAATCACCAGAGAGATAGAGAATTTCAGGATTTACTAAAGAAATCTTGTCCCCGATATAATCCAGCTGACCTTGACCTGTTCCCCGCAAAGTTTGGGCAAGAGCTAGTGGTGAATTATTAGCGCGTCGCTGCCAAATTTCTTTTTGAATTTTTACTGATAGTTTTTTTTGTGAGTTAAAAAGTGAAAGATTTCCCCAAAAATTGGCGAACCATTCAGAGCCATTCAGAAGAATTTTCTGAGCCAACTCTTCGTCAGTAAATTGTCTTTTTTCGCGGTCACTGATGCTAAAAATTCCAGGTCCTGTTGACTCTAAAATTAATTTTTCAACGGGAGCCGACGGATAAGCCAAACAATAGCGGAGCGCAAGCCGCCCACCCATTGAATAACCCAAAAGTGAAAAAGGTTTTTCGTCAGCAAATTGTGTGAAAAGTAAATGAAGGTCTGACAGTACTTGATCAAGCTTGTAAGGAGCAAGGGTATCGGGTTTTGCTGATGAACCATGACCTAATAAATCAATGGCAACAATCTTGTAACCTGTCAAACTAAGTTTCTGCCAAGTGCTTGAACTTTCGGAAAAACCATGCAATGCAAAAATAATTTTCCCACTTCCCCAAATACTGACAGCATAATCAAGACCCGCAATCGTCATTATTTTTTTATCAATTTTCATAAGAAGTATATTTTTTATGCAAAGCCAAACTTAAATCTTTGTCCGTTTTAATTTCCAAAAGATGAATGCCAGGTTGACAGATAGAAGTTTCAAATTGCTGACCAAAATCAGCATAATTACTGACCAAATGATAATCTAAACCTGTCAATTCAGCCAAGCCCTCAAAATTCAAGCCATGCGGGGTTGAAAAGAGATAATCAAAATTTGGCACGCCTTTTTGCGCTAAATGATGAAAAATTCCGCCACCATCATTATTGAAAAGAACGATTGTCAGATTAAGTTCATGCGTTTTACCAATAATTAGCCCATTTAAGTCATGGAGCATGGACAAATCGCCTGTCAGTAAAACCGTTGGTTTTCCGGTTGTAGCAATACCAAGCGCTGTAGATTCGGTTCCGTCAATGCCATTGACACCACGATTTCCTAAGATTCTGACCTTGGAATCTTCCTTTTTCCACCAATAATCTATATCGCGAATTTCCATACTATTTGAAACAAGAAGTTGAGCGTCAAGTGCTTTCAAATGTTTTTGTAGTTCTTGGACGAAACGTCCTTCAAATGGATTTTCTTCCTGAGCCACTTTTTCAAGTTGATGACGCATTTTTTCTTGGGCCTTTTGCCATTTCTCCAAATATGAAAAGTCTTGATTCACTTTTTGGATAGAATTTGCAAAAGTTGTGACATTGGATTGGACCATGATTGTCGTTGTTAAACTTGGATTGCGATAAACTAAAGCAGGGTCAACTTGAATAAATTGTGCTTCGTCATTGAGGGCAATAAATTGTTGTAATCTTTTAGAAACAGGCATCTGACCAAAAAGAAGAATAGACTCCGCTTTTAAGTCAGTTTTCAAGTCATCATTTGCCAAAAAAGCATCATAGCTGTCCATGACAAAAGGAGAATTGTGATTTCTAAGATTGGAAAGAGGGTCTGCCAAGATGGGTGCCTTTAATTGTTCGGCGAGTTTTAAAAGTGACTCTGAATAATTTTCAGCAGAATTGGCTCCTGCCAAAATCAGTGTTTTTGAAGAAAGTAATGCTTCATCAAAAAAGGCGCTTTGTTGACCTTTAAAGAATTTAAAAGGCAGTTTAGAACGTCCTTTTTCATAGTTTTCACTCTTTAATTCGGGAACTAAAGGGTCGCGCAATGGAACGTTGATTTGAACAGGTCCAGCCATCTGGTCAAGGGCAGATAAAAAGGCGCGTTGAGCCACTTTTCGCGGATAAGTCCAAAAGTTTTTTGCTTGAGGCTGGGGGGCTTCAAGATTTTCAAAATGATTGACGAAATTTCCAAAAAATCTGGTTTGGTCAAGCGTTTGAGACGCTCCAACAAATTGAAGCTCGGCTGGTCGGTCAGCTGTCAAAATAATGAGTGGGATACGACTCATCTTTGCTTCAGTAATAGCTGGAAAATGATGAGCAGCAGCAGAGCCAGAAGTACAAACTAGCACAACTGGTCGGCGATTTGCCTTAGCAATTCCGAGTGCAAAAAAAGCGGCCGAACGTTCATCAATATTGACATAAGTATCGTATTTTTTATATTCTTCAAAAAGCATGGCTAAAGCCGTTGAACGTGAGCCAGGGCTAAAGACAGCTTCACGTACTCCGAGATTGAAAAGTTCATCAACAAAGGGAGCTAAATATTCATTGGTCATGATTATGTCCTTTTCTAATGGATTGATATTCTAAATAGAAGTCATAAGGCTTCTAAAATCGTTTTTAATTTTACCTTGGTTTCATTAAATTCTTCTAAAGCATCAGAAGATGGAATAATTCCACAGCCAGCATAAGCATAAAGTTTTTGCTCATTTATTAAAGCTGAACGAATGCCAACAATTAATGTTCCGTTGCCTTCATTATCAATCAAACCAAGAGGAGCCGCGTAAAGTCCACGTTCATGCTTCTCATGTTTTCTAAGAAAAGTGAGTGCTTCATGTCGCGGTTCACCTCCTAATGCCGGCGTTGGGTGAAGATGTTTTCCCCAATCAATGAGCGAGCTTTTAGAACTTTTTGCGGTCAATAAGGTCTGAAGATGGTAGACATTTTTTAGCTCCATTAAACCCGTCTGACCAACTTTGACCGATTCGGCTTTTTCAAGCAAATTTTTCTTGATTTTTTGGACAACAATCTCATGTTCTAAAAGATTTTTAGGGTCTGTCAGTAATTTTTCGGCCGCATTTTCCATTGTTTTAGGAAAGGTGCCTGCTAAAGCATAGCTCAACAACTGATTGCCATTTTTTTGAACTAAGATTTCTGGTGAGGCACCAAGAAAAATTCTTTGTTCTTTTTGATAAGCAAAAATAAAAGCCTTAGGATTATTTTCAAGAAGATTTTGGAGAATACTTTCGAGCTCAAAAGGGCTTTGACTTAGGAATTCAAGTTCTCTGG
>NZ_BCVK01000015.1 GCF_001591705.1 Lactococcus cremoris subsp. cremoris NBRC 100676
ACAAAGGTAACTGTCATGATAATTCAGTCATGGAGAACTTCTTTGGCTTGCTTAAACAAGAAATCTACTATGGTCATGTTTTCAATTCATTTGAAGAACTTGAACAAGCGATTACTAAATGGATTCACTATTACAACACGAAACGAATTAAGAAAAAATTGAACTGGATGAGTCCAATCCAATATCGTTTAACTTATTCAAAATAACAAAAAAAAGACAAGAAATTATTCTTGTCTAAAAAGTCTAGCTTTTGGGGTTCACATCAGAAATTACTTCTTTTTTATTTTATTTAGAATGTTTGAAAAGCTAGGGCTCGGTGCCGAAATGTTTAAAAGTTGATTAGTGAAGGGATGGGGGATAATGATGCTTTCAGCATGTAGCATCAAGCGTGAGGTGCTTTTTTGCCCATATAATGCATCTCCAATGATAGGGTGACCTAAAGAGGATAAATGAACACGAATTTGATGTGTTCGTCCTGTATCCAAAATACATTTAACTAAACTTTTGTCAGTAAAATTTTGTATAAGTTGAACATGTGTGATTGCTTTTTGCCCATGTTTAGAAATGATTCGTTTATTCTTTTCATGACGATTTTGTCCAATGGCTTGGTTGATGGTAAAGGTTTCTTCTAAGAAATGACCAGCAACAAGAGCTAAATATTCACGATGAATTTTATTTTCTTCAAACATTTTTCCAAGAATTGGCAGTACGAATTGATTTTTGGCAAATAAAACAGCTCCAGAAGTTGCCTGGTCAAGTCGATGAACCACAAAAACATTTTGATTAATTGCTGCTTCAACATGATTTTGTAAAGCAATTTCATCAGCTGTATTTCCGTGAGTTTTCATTCCTTCAGGTTTATTGACTACAATCAAATGTTCATCCTCATAGAGAATATCTGCTAAGGAGGCTGAGCCAAATTTTAATGACAAATTTGAAAAATCTTCTTTATCAAAAATAAGAGTCACCTTATCTCCAGCATGAAGGAGTTGATTTTCATCGATTATTTGATCATTGACTAAAGCATGTTTTTTCATTCGTAAAAAATGTCTTTGTTTACGCGGGACGAGCCAAGTTTTTTCAAGTAAATCTGAAAGAACTTGTGGGATAAAATTTTCGGGTAAAATGAAGTTAAATTCCATAATCACATTATACTATAAGTTTTTAGTTGCCCCCAAAATATAAAGAGCTCAAATTGTGAATATCGAAAGAATTACTTTTCAATTAACTCTAGGTTTGTTATAATCAAAGTATCTTCTTAAAAATACGTAATAAAAATAACTCAAAGTGTAAAAAATGATAAATATTATGAGTGGAATTATAGAAAGAGAAAAAATGCTAACAAAAAAATTTAAAGAGACATTAGAATATGAAGGGTCAGTTTCCTTAACTTCATGAGGGTCTGACAATCATCCACATGTTACGGGAACATGGATTTCTTATTTACATCTTACCAATGATGAACGGATATTGGCACCAGCGGCAGGGATGCATTATTTAGAAGAAGACATTAAAGTAAATGATACAATTTATCTTATGCTTGGGGTTAGAGAAGTCGAAGGTAAAAATGGCTATCAAGGGATTGGCTTTAGGGTGAGTGCTAAAGCAAAACTTATTTCAAGTGGTCCAGACTATGCGATGATGAAAGAGAAATATCCATTTTTAAGAGCAGTTCTTGAACTTACTCCGTTGGAAGTAGAGCAACTATTATAAAGATAATTTTTCATCTTATGAAAGATTATCTATAAAATTAAATGAGTTTTTGAATAATTATATAATGATTTATTAATTATTTTTTTAATATAATAGTTATTAAGGGGGGAGAACATGAAGTTTTATGATATTGAATTTTTAAAATCTCAAGCTGGACTTAGCGATTATCTTCGGTATATCTTTATTTTTGGGAGTCTTGTAGTTCTTGTTATTGTATTTGCTATATATATTAAGCATAGAATTAAAACGAAATATAGAGATCTTAGTATTATTTTATTATTATTTATTATTTTAGAAATCGGTATACAATATTCCAATTATCAAATTAACCAGTCTAAGCATACTCAATCTTCACAGATGGTTGGATTCATTGAAAGAGTCGCTAAAAATGAAAGAACGGATAAAAATAATATTTTTGTTAATTCCACACAATTAGCTGATGGCGTGATTGTCAAAATAAAAGGTGATTATTATAAAGTTAATCTTAGTACTGATCAGCAATCATATACCCTTACCAAAAGTTACTTGATTAATCCAGAAAAATAAAAAATTTAGGAGTTATAATGCAATTATACAGTCCAATAATATTAAAATTTGCTTTAGGGATTATTTGTTTAATTATTCAAATAAATTTAATGGGTAAAGGTAATCTTGCTCCCTCATCAGCAATGGACCAAGTTCAAAATTATGTTTTAGGTGGAATTATTGGTGGAGTCATTTATAATGATTCTATTACGGTCTTACAATTTGTCTTGGTTCTAATCATATGGACGCTGTTAGTATTAATTTTGAAATTTGCAAAGGAGCACAATCGCTATGTAAAATTAATCATTGATGGTAAACCCTTGACTCTAATTCAAGATGGGAAAGTTAGAGTAAATGAATGCCTCAGAAATGGAATCTCTGCTAATGAATTAATGTTTAAATTACGTTCCAATGGTATCTATGAGATACATAATGTTAAAAGAGCTATTTTAGAGCAAAATGGTCAATTGACATTGATTGAATTTGGCGGTGAAAATATTAAATATCCAATTATTGTTGATGGACAAGCAAATTTTGACGTTCTCGAATTAATTGATAAAGATGAAGTTTGGCTTGAACAACAAATTAATCTGCAAGGGTACAACCAAATCAAGGAAATTTATTTAGGTGAATACTTATCAGGTGAACTTAAGCTTTACGGATATACAAAGTAAATATTAGCAGGTGAATACTTTTCTTTTAATTTAAATTTAGCTAAATTATAGATGGATTTACAAATGATAAAAGTCTCAAAAGATGATTATTTATTGTCGCTATATTGATAATAAAGATATAAATTTTATAAATAGAATTTTGATACTGTAAGTAAAACAATTGAAAAATCCTTAGAAATCTTTATAATAAAACATAAATCCCTTTCGTTTTACAAATTTATATTGTAGTCCAAAGGGATTTTTGATAAAATAAGCAAAACTGAAAAGATGAAAACTAGAGGTCTTACAAATATGTAAGGAAAAAAATCGGAAAAGTATTAAAATAAGATATTGATGTATTCATTTGAGTAAGTATAGAAATAAAAAATATCTGAGGGAAGTATAGATGCCTGAAAATAAGAATTTCAGTCGGCGTAGTAAAAAAGAAACAGGAAAGAAAAGTTTAAAAATTCCTAAAATACGCCCTAAAAAACAAAAAAAACTTGAAGAAGAAATAGAAAAACCAGCTAAAACTAAATTTGGTAAATTTATGAGATCGATAAAACGTTTCTGGAAACGTTATAACTTAACAAAAATTACAATTATTTTTGTTTTGGTAGCGATCGTTGCGACAGGCTCATATCTTTTTTACTTGGCTAAAACAGCAAATGTGAAGGTTCTACAAAGTTCTATTTCTGCTCAGACAGTTATTTATGATAAAGATAATAATGAAGCTGGAAATCTTTATGGTCAAAAGGGAACTCCTGTTAAGATTGACCAAATTTCTAAAAATATTACGAATGCTGTAGTGGCAACAGAAGATAGAACCTTTTATGAAAACCACGGGGTTAATTTGAAACGTTTTGCTCTGGCGGCAGTAACACTTGGTCGTTTTGGGGGTGGTTCAACAATTACTCAACAGTTGGCTAAAAATGCTTACTTGACTCAAGAACAAACCATTGACCGTAAGGCGCGTGAATTTTTCTTGGCTCTTGAAATTAACAAACACTATAGCAAAGATGAGATTTTAGATATGTATTTGAATAACTCTTACTTTGGTAATGGGGTTTGGGGAATTCAAGATGCAGCCTTGAAATATTTTGGAGTTCCAGCCAGTGAAGTAACTGTTGATGAAGCAGCCAGTCTTGCCGGAATGCTAAAAGGTCCTGAAATTTATAATCCTTTATATGAAAAGGGAAAATATGCCACCGACCGTCGCAATACCGTCTTACAAAACATGGTTAATGCTGGCTATCTTGAGCAATCACAAGCAGATAGCTTTATGAAGGTTGATTTACAAGCTCAATTGCAAGATAATTATCAATCTAAAAGTAGTCAGTACAAATATCCAAGCTACTATAATGCGGTAATTTCTGAGGCTGAACGTAAGTATGGTTTAACCTTACAAGAAATTATGAATAATGGCTATAAAATTTATACGGGAATGGATCAAAATATGCAGTCAGGTTTACAAAAAACCTATGCGGATCCAAGCTTCTTCCCACAAGCAGCAGATGGAACCTATGCCCAGTCAGCATCGGTGGCAATTGATCCAAAAACAGGAGCTGTTAATGCTCTCGTGGGTAATGTTAATACAGAAGGTTCTAATAGTTTTACTGATTATAACTATGCGACAATGTCTAAACGTTCTCCCGGTTCGGTCATCAAACCATTGATTGTCTATGCTCCTGCAATTGAAGCGGGTTGGTCAATTGACAAAACAGTTGATGACTCTCCGGCTGATTATAATGGTTGGAAACCAACGGACTTTGATAATCAATGGCGAGGACAAATTCCGATGTATACGGCTTTAGCCAATTCATATAATATTCCAGCCATAAATACCTATCAAGCCATTGGTCCAAAAGTTGGAAATGCTTTGGGACGTGAATTTGGTTTGGATTTAAATAGTAAAAATGATGTTTTACCAACGGCTCTTGGCGCAGGAGTTGAAACAAATCCATGGCAAATTGCTCAGGCTTATCAAGCTTTTGCCAATGGTGGAGTAATGAATGATGCGCATCTCATTACTAAAATTGAAAATGCAGCTGGTCAAGTCGTTAAAACGGCAAAAGTAAACAAAAAACGTGTCGTTAGTAAAGATACTGCCGATAAAATGACTCAAATGATGTTAGGGACTTACACTAATGGTTCTGCTTGGAAAGCTTCACCTAAATCTTATACTTTGGCAGGTAAGACAGGGACTAACGAAGACCAAGACCAGTGGGTAGTCGGTTATACTCCAGATGTTGTGATGGCGCTTTGGGTTGGTTATTCTGATGGTAAATATAAATTGACAGGTTCATCAGAAGGACAAACGTCAGTAATTTTCCGTCAGGAAGCAAGTTATATGTTGCCTTACACCAAAGGAACACCTTTCACAGTTGAAAACCCTTATGCTCAGGCAGGCGTTGCAGCTCAACAACCTTATTGGACTCAACAAAGACAATATCAAGATGATATTGTAGACCAAGAACAGGCAGAAGCGAATACGACTGGAAATACTCCAGAAAGCTCTAGTTCTAGCACTTCATCATCTTCTGATTCCAATGGTTTGGACCTAGGTAAAATTGGTAAAAATATTGGTGATGCAGCTAAAAATGCTTGGGATAAAGTTAAAGGGGTTTTTGGCAACTAAAAGTAAAAAAAACACTGAAAATATGATAAAATTAAGAAGAAAGCGTAGTAGTTTTAAGACAAAATGAACTTAAAGAATAAAGATAGAAATCGAGAAGGAAAATGAAGCGTTACGTCACAGGTTTTAATGGATTACGGACTATTGGAGTTTTAACGGTTATTCTTTATCACCTCTGGCCAAATCATGTTCAGGGCGGTTTTCTTGGTGTCGTTTTATTCTTTGTCCTTTCTGGTTATTTGGTGACGGACTCTCTTTTAAGGGAGTACGAAAGAAGTAAAAAGATTAATATTTGGAAGTTTTGGGGCAGAAGAATTAAAAGACTCTATCCTTTATTAATCTCAATCTTTCTTCTTGTCACACCTTATATTATTATCTTCCAACCTAATTTATGGGCTGGCTTACGTTCAAACTTTCTTTCGGCTGTTTTTTCAGTGCAGAACTGGTGGCAAATTTCGCAAGGAAGTTCTTACTTCGCTGATATTGCTGGGGCTTCGCCCTTTAAACATATTTATTACTTAGCAATTGAAGGACAATTTTTCATCATCTGGCCTTTGCTTTTAATTGTATTACTTAAATTTGTTAAAAAACGGGGTCGAATTTTTATCATTGCTAATGTTTTAGCTATTCTTTCAGCAATTTTGATGGCGGTGCTTTTTGTTCCTGGGGCTGACCCAACACGGGTTTATTATGGAACAGATACGCGGTTCTTTAGCTTAATGATGGGGGCAAGTTTAGCTTTCATCTGGCCTTTAAATAAACTTTCGCATAAGGTTAATAAAAAGGCAACTAAGATTGCTTGGCAGCTGATCATTGGCTTATCTTTAGTTCTATTGGTTGCTTATATCTTCATGCCGGCTCAAGGGACATTCGCTTACTATGGCGGAATGTGGCTGGCCAGTCTAGCAAGCGTTATATTAGTAGCACTAGTGGCACACCCAAGTCTACCAGCTAACAAGCTATTTTCAAATCCTGTTTTTGAATACATTGGTTCGCGTTCTTATGGAATTTATCTTTGGCAACTTCCTGTTTTTGCCTTTGCTGAGGCTAAAGTATTAGCACCAACTTCTTGGTACAATTTGATTTGGCAATTAGCGCTCATTCTTATCCTGACTGAACTGTCATATCGTTTGATTGAGTTGCCTACACAGCGTTTTGATTATAGTAATGTTTTTGAAATTGTTCAAAATTTCATCCGAGAAAAAGGCTGGAAGTTGAAAAAGAATATTGGACCAATGATTCTTTCTGGACTTATTCTGATAAGTTTAGGTTTCATAATTTTTTCACCTCCTTCACCACATGACCAAAGACTTATTGAAGAAAAAATCATGGCCCAACAAGTTGCTTTGCAAAAGAAACAATTAGCCGAAGCGAATAACAAGGTTCCTCTGTCTTTGAAGACAGTTGCAGAAAAATATGAAATTCAACCAGTTGTTGCTGAAAAAGCTTCACAAATGAATGTTCTAGCACTTGGAGATTCGGTCATGGTTGCCGCTTCAACAAATTTGCAAGAGGTCTTCCCACATATGTATATTAATGCAGCAGTTGGTCGTCAAGCCGAGTCGCTTGCAACAGATTTAACGAATGCTAAGGCTAAAATGCCTAATCCAGATGCTTATCTGATTGGTCTGGGAACAAATGGAACAATTAAAGAATCTGAAATTGAAGCCGCAATGAAGGTTGCAGGGAATAAACCAGTCTATTGGATGAACATTCATGCCGATCGAGTTTGGGCAAAACCTAATAATAATTTACTGACCAAAACGGCTAAGAAATATAAAAACTTAAAAATTATTGATTGGAATAAAAAAGCATCGGGTCATAACGCATGGTTTTACAGTGACAATATCCATCCAAAAGGAACAGGTGCAGAAGAATACGCGACTTTGGTGGCAAACAGTCTGATTAAGGTAGCAAAATAGTTTGCGCTTGTAAATAATTTTTGATAGAATAAGAGATAATATGTTAAGAAAAGCTGGATTAGCGTGTACCGTTTGTGGTTCACGAAATTATACACTCAATCTTTCATCAGTAGCGAAAGAAAAACGAGTTGAAGTTAAAAAGTTTTGCCGTACTTGTGGCAAACACACATTGCACAAAGAAACGCGTTAAATCGTATTACTTTAATAGGATTTGAACACGTCGAACTGACAGACTTGTCAGTAAACTTTTAATAAGAAATGGACTCTGTCAGTAATAATGTGGCAGGGATAGGAAAAGGTTATGTTTAAATTTATTGGTAGCATTGTTGAAGAAATGAAATTGACAACTTGGCCAAGCAGAAAACAATCTGTTCGTGATTTTTTTATGGTCATTGAATATACAGCTTTCTTCTTGGTGTTTATCATAATTTTCGATTGGGTAACTCAACATGGAATTACATTTAGTGTTAGCCACTTGGTACCATTTCTCAAATAAGCGATTAATCTGTCATTTTTGACAGGTTTTTCTTTTCTTAACTGACAAAAGTTCTTTTAATTCAAGATAAATATGATATAATAATATTATCTGATAAGGGCTTGGCCCTTTTTCTTGTACCCAAATTACTGACAGAAATGCTCTAGAAGCTCTGTCAGCTGGGATTTCACTAATTACGTAAAAAAATAAATACAGAGGTATTTCAAATGGAAGATAATAATTTAGTAAGTTTTGACCAAGGTTGGTTTGTTATTCAAACTTATGCAGGTTATGAGCGTAAAGTCAAAGAAGATTTGCTTGAACGTGCTGAACTTTATAATATGGCAGATAAAATCTTGCGCGTCGAAATTCCAACGGAAACAATTCGTACCGAAGTGAACGGTAAAATGAAAGACGTTGAAGAAAACTTGTTCCCAGGATATGTTTTGGTCGAAATGAACATGACTGATGAAGCGTGGTTTATCGTGCGTAATACACCAAACGTTACTGGATTCGTTGGTTCACACGGGAACCGTTCAAAACCTACACCACTTTTTGAACAAGAAATCCAAGATATCTTGGTTGGTATGGGCAAAGTTGTTCGTGAAATCGACTTTGACGTTTTTGTTGGCAAACGCGTCCGTATTGTTGATGGAGCCTTTTCAGGATTTGAAGCGCCAATTACTGAAATCAATGGCGATAAATTGACTTTGACTGTTGATATGTTTGGTCGTGCAACTCCAGTTGAATTGGACATGCACCAAATCGAAGATATTCAAGCCTAATTAATTATTATAAAAAAAGCCACGAGAATTCGTGGCTTTTTGCGAGTTTACAGAATATTTGTTATAATTATAAAAAATGTGATTGGGGAATAAATATCATGGTAACTTTTTATCAATCAACACGGGATAAATCAAATAAAAAAACAGCCTCACAAGCTATCTTGCAAGGTTTGGCAGAAGACGGTGGACTTTTTGTTCCTGTTGACTTCCCAAAAGTTGATTTAGACTTTGAAAAATTAAAAAACGCTTCTTATCAAGAAATTGCTGAACTTGTTTTGAAAGCATTTTTTGATGATTTTTCTGCTGACGAAATTAAATCAATGGTTACAAAAGCATACGGAGAAAAATTCGATAGTCCGGAAATTGCACCGCTTAAAAGACTTGGGAATCACTATATTCTTGAACTTTTTCATGGTGAAACGATTGCTTTTAAAGACATGGCACTCTCTATCTTACCTCATTTAATGACCCAAGCGGCTAAGAAAAATGGTGTGACCAATGAAATTGTTATCTTGACTGCAACTTCTGGAGATACAGGAAAAGCCGCAATGGCTGGTTTTGCTAATGTGCCCCAAACAAAAATTATTGTTTTTTATCCCAAAGGTGGTGTCAGCCATATTCAAGAGCAACAAATGCTGACCCAAAAAGGGGCTAATGTTCACGTTGTTGGAATTGATGGAAATTTTGACCAAGCTCAAACAGCAGTAAAAGAAATGTTTAATAACAAAGTTTTACATGATCAACTTTTGAAAAATAATAAACAATTTTCGTCAGCAAATTCAATGAATATTGGACGTTTGATTCCGCAAGTCGCTTATTATATTTATGCTTACGCACAACTGGTCAAAACTGGTCAAATTACTGACGGAGAAAAAATCAATTTTTCAGTTCCGACAGGAAATTTTGGAAATATTTTAGCCGCTTATTATGCTAAAAAATTGGGCTTGCCCGTTCATCAGCTCATCTGTGCTTCAAATAAAAATAATGTGCTGACAGACTTTTTCAAAACAGGACTTTATGATAAAAATCGAGAATTTTATGTGACAAGTTCACCGTCAATGGATATTTTGGTTTCTTCAAATCTTGAACGATTGATTTTTGATTTAACTGACGAGAATGATGATGAGACTTTGGCTTTACTGACAGCTTTGTCAGCAGAAGGTCATTATCAAATTTCTAAAAAAATGATGAGTAAGTTACAAGGTTTTATAGCTGACTGGGCATCAGAAGAAGAAATTTCCCAAGAAATTAATGAAACTTTTGAAAATGAAAACTATGTTCTTGACCCCCACACAGCGGTTGCAAACTATGTCTATCATCAAATTCAACCAAAAGAAAAAACAGTTGTTGTCAGCACTGCCAGCCCTTATAAGTTCCCTAAAGTTGTTTTAGAAGGACTTCAAAAGTCAGGAACGGACTTGTCAGAGAAGATAGATGATTTTGCTGCCGTTAAATCACTTGAAAAACTCAGTGGTATTCCATTACCCAAAGCTGTGTTAGGACTTGAAAAAGCTGAAATTTTGCATCATACAGTAGTTCCAGTTCAGGAAATGCAAAAAGAAGTAGAGAAATACCTTGGTTTAAAATGAAAACAAATAAAGAAATATTAAAATTCGCCCTTCCTGCGATTATTGAAAATTTCTTGCAAATGTTAGTTGGTGTGAGTGATACAATGATTGTTGCTCACCTTAGTCTTTCTGCTGTGGCCGCAGTTTCTCTTGCGAATAATTTAATTACGGTATATCAGGCAATATTTATCGCCCTAGGAACAATTATTTCAAGTTTATTTGCCAAGGTACTTATTGAAAAAAAGGCAAAAGAAAAGCTAAAGGAATTAATTAATTCTGCAACTAAACTCACCGTTTTAATCGGTTTAGTTTTTGGTCTATTTTCCCTTTTTGCTGCTCAACCGATTCTTTATTTGTTGGGGGCTCGTCAGCAAGTTTTAGAACTTTCAATCATTTATCTGAGTTTAGTGGGTGGTTTGATTGTTCTTTTAGCTTTAATGACAACTTTTGGAGCCTTTTTACGGGCTGATGGAAATACAAAGACACCCATGTGGGCGTCTTTCTTTGCAAGTGTTCTAAATTTATTATTTTCAATTGTTTTTATCTTTGTTTTTCATTTAGGCGTCTTAGGAACGGCACTTGGAGCAGTTCTTGCCAGAGTAATTGGGACAGCTTTCCTCTATTATAAATTAAAAGAAAAACGGCCCAGTCTTCAATTTTATAAAGTAAAACTCAATCGTCAGTTAATCAAGCTAAGTCTACCTGCGGCAGGAGAAAGATTATCCATGAGATTGGGTGATTTATTAATCATGATGATTATTGTCCGTTTAGGAGAACGTGTCTTTGCGGGGAATGCAATTGGCGAGAGCATTACACAATTTAATTATATGCCAGTCTTTGGAATGGCAACCGTGACAGTGATTTTAGTAGCACAGGCAACCGCTGAAAATAATATTGAAAATATTAAATCTTACATCAAAAAAACTTACTGGTTGGCAACAAGTATGATGTTTGTCATTGGATTAGTTCTTTTACTGACAGCCAATATGCTAAATCATTTATTTACTACTGATAGGATTGCCATGGGCGCAAGTACGATAGTCATCTTATTTTCTTTTTTAGCGACTTTCTTCGTCACAGGAGCGACGACTTATACGGCGGCTTTTCAAGGAATTGGAAATACCAAACTTCCGTTTTATGCAACAACTTTAGGCATGTTTGGCATTCGGTTAATCTTAGGCGCATTTTTAGCTTTAGTATTGAAGCTAGGCTTAGAAGGTGTTTGGTTAGCGGTCTTGCTTGATAACTTTTTTAGATTCGTTTTTCTTAAGATAAAATTTAAGAAAACACTCATAACAGAAATTTAATCAATAAAAAAACTGACAAGAT
This sequence comes from Lactococcus cremoris subsp. cremoris NBRC 100676, assembly GCF_001591705.1. Classification (GTDB taxonomy): domain Bacteria; phylum Bacillota; class Bacilli; order Lactobacillales; family Streptococcaceae; genus Lactococcus; species Lactococcus cremoris. Next base: position 11,606 of record NZ_BCVK01000015.1, read on the forward strand.
TTTGTCAGTATTTTTATTATTTTTTCAACAAGTCGCGAATTTCTTGGAGAGTTTCCAATTCTTCGTTTTTTTGTTCTTCAACAATTTCTTCCTTTTTAGGGAAAAGTTTGTTGATAAATTTTATAAGAACGAAAATAACAAAAGCTGTAATGACGAAATTGATAACATCGTTTAAGAAAGCTCCGTAAGTAAATTTAGTCTTACCAACAGTTACTGATAAGTGGGCAAGAGCGCTGCTTTGGACGAACATTCCAATCAAAGGGTTAATCAAATTATCAACCAAAGATTTAACTAAAGCAGTAAAAGCTGCCCCGATGATAACCCCAACGGCCAAGTCTAAGACATTGCCACGCAAAATAAAGTTTTTAAATTCCTTTAACATAAATCCTCCTATATAAATAGTTTATAAAACCTTTAATCAAATTATATCAAAAAGTTTAAAGATGACAAAGTGTGGGTTCTTGTCTTTTTCAGTAAATTCATTGATTTTATTTAAAATTTTAAAAGATATATAAAAAGAACTGGAAAGAATAAAAAAAGTCTAAAAAGTCCTTGACAAGGCACATCTCCTTTGATAGAATAGACAAGTGCTGTTAAAAACAGTATGTAGCGACGAAACGAGAGGTTGCGACACACCCGAAGGTATTGCCATACCTAACGTGTCGGTTTTCCCGTGGAGCTAGCCTATTGAATACAATAGACGAGAGGAGAAAAAATGGCAACTAAAAAAATTCGCATTCGCTTGAAAGCATACGAACATCGTATCCTTGACGCAGCTGCAGAAAAAATCGTAGAAACTGCTAAACGTACAAACGCAGAAGTAAGTGGTCCAATTCCACTTCCAACTGACCGTAGCGTCTACACTGTTATCCGCGCGACTCACAAATATAAAGACTCACGCGAACAATTCGAAATGCGTACACACAAACGCTTGATCGACATCATCGAACCAACACAAAAAACTGTTGATTCACTTATGAAACTCGATTTGCCAAGTGGTGTAAACATCGAAATTAAACTCTAATTAAGAAAGGTAATTCTCATGTCAAAAGGAATCTTAGGGAAAAAAGTGGGAATGACTCAAATCTTCACAGACAACGGTGAATTAATTCCTGTTACTGTGATCGAAGCGACTCCAAACACAGTTCTTCAAGTTAAATCTGTCGAAACAGACGGTTACGAAGCAACTCAAGTTGGTTTCGATACACTTCGTGAAGTTTTGACCAACAAACCTGCCAAAGGTCATGCTGCTAAAGCTAATACGACTCCTAAGCGCTTCGTTCGTGAATTCAAAGGACTCGAAGGCGCTGAAGTAGGAGCAGAAATCACTGTTGATACATTTGCAGCCGGAGATGTTGTTGATGTTACCGGAACTTCTAAAGGTAAAGGTTTCCAAGGCCCAATCAAACGTCATGGTCAATCACGTGGTCCTATGGCCCACGGTTCACGTTACCACCGTCGTCCTGGTTCAATGGGTCCTGTTGCAGCTAACAAAGTTCCAAAAGGTAAAAAACTTGCTGGACGTATGGGTAACAAACGCGTTACTGTACAAAACCTTGTTATTGCACAAGTGCTTCCTGAAAAGAACGTTATCCTTGTAAAAGGTAATGTCCCAGGTGCTAAGAAATCATTGATTGTTGTTAAATCAGCAATCAAAGCTAAATAAGAAGGAAAGGAGATAGAAATCTATAATGGCAAAAGTATCATTATTTAAACAAGATGGTTCACAAGCTGGTGAAGTTACACTTAACGACTCAGTATTTGGTATCGAACCAAACGAATCTGTCGTATTCGACGTTGTAATCTCACAACGCGCTAGCCTTCGCCAAGGTACACATGCACACAAAAACCGTTCTGCTGTATCTGGTGGTGGTAAAAAACCATGGCGTCAAAAAGGTACAGGTCGTGCCCGTCAAGGTTCTACCCGCTCTCCACAATGGCGTGGTGGTGGTACTGTCTTCGGACCGAACCCACGTAGCTACGCTTACAAACTTCCACAAAAAGTTCGTCAATTGGCGCTTAAATCAGTTTACTCAACAAAAGTTGCTGATGGTAAATTAATCGCTGTTGATACACTTGACTTTGCAGCTCCAAAAACTGCTGAATTTGCAAAAGTAATTTCAGCACTTTCAATCGAACGTAAAGTACTTGTGGTTCTTCCAAACGAAGGTAACGAATTTGCAGAACTCTCTGCACGCAATCTTGAAAACGTGAAAGTTACAACTGCTAATTCAGCATCTGTACTTGACATCGTTTCTGCTGACAAACTCCTTGTGGTTCAATCAGCATTGACACAAATTGAGGAGGTTCTTGCATAATGTCACTTTATGATATCATCCGTAAACCTATCATTACTGAAGCTTCTATGGCTGCAATGGATCAAAAGAAATACACTTTTGAAGTTGATTCACGTGCGCATAAACTTCTCATCAAACAAGCTGTTGAAGCTGTCTTTGATGTAAAAGTTGCCTCAGTAAATACTATCAGCGTAAAACCAAAATCTAAACGAGTTGGTAAATATACTGGTACTAAATCAGGCTACAAAAAAGCTATCGTTACTTTGACTGAAGATTCTAAAACAATTGAAATCTTCGGCGAAGACGCAGAATAATAGAGGAGGAAAATCGTGGGAATTAAAGTTTACAAACCTACCACAAACGGTCGCCGTAACATGACTGGTAGCGACTTCGCTGAAATCACTACAAGTACTCCTGAAAAGAGCTTGCTTGTAAGCATGAGCAAAACAGCTGGTCGTAATAACACTGGTCGTATCACAGTTCGTCACCACGGTGGTGGTCACAAACGTAAATATCGTATGATCGACTTCAAACGTACAACTGACAACGTAGTTGCTAAAGTTGCTACAATTGAATACGATCCAAACCGTACAGCAAACATCGCATTGATTGTTTACGCTAACGGGGTTAAATCATACATCTTGGCTGCTAAAGGCCTTGAAGTTGGAATGACAGTTGTATCTGGCCCTGATGCCGATATTAAAGTTGGTAACGCGTTGCCACTTGCTAACATTCCAGTTGGTACATTGATCCACAACATTGAATTGAAACCTGGTAAAGGCGGACAATTGGTTCGTTCAGCTGGTGCTTCAGCTCAAGTACTCGGTTCAGAAGGTAAATATACACTCGTTCGTCTTCAATCAGGCGAAGTTCGTATGATTCTTTCAACTTGCCGTGCTACAATTGGTGTTGTTGGTAATGAACAACAAAGCTTAATCAACCTTGGTAAAGCAGGACGTACACGTCACATGGGTATCCGCCCAACAGTACGTGGTTCTGTAATGAACCCTAACGATCACCCACACGGTGGTGGTGAAGGTCGTCAACCAGTTGGTCGCAAGTCTCCAATGACTCCATGGGGTAAACCAGCCCTTGGTCTCAAGACTCGCAACAAGAAAGCAAAATCAAGCAAACTTATCGTTCGTCGTATCAACGACTAATAAGTCGCTTTATTTTCACAAGAGCCTTCTCGGCGTCTTGTTAAATTTGATAAAACTTATTATCAAATTTAATGAGATGTCGAAAGTGCATCTATAAATTCCGCCAACTCCGCCTTAGTAGCGGCAGTGGTACAAATATTTAAAGGAGAAACTCGCAAAATGGGTCGTAGTCTTAAAAAAGGACCTTTCGTCGATGAGCATTTGATGAAAAAAGTTGAAGCTCAAACCAACGCCGAAAGAAAATCTGTGATCAAAACTTGGTCACGCCGTTCTACAATCTTTCCAAACTTTGTAGGACTTACAATTGCTGTTTACGATGGTCGCAAACACGTACCAGTTTATGTTCAAGAAGATATGGTTGGACACAAACTTGGTGAATTCGCACCAACTCGTACTTACCGTGGTCACGCTGCTGACGACAAGAAAACACGTCGCTAATAGGAGGAGAAAAAAATGGCAGAAATTACTTCAGCTAAAGCAACTGCAAAAACAGTTCGCGTTTCACCTCGTAAGACTCGTCTTGTTATCGATCTTATCCGCGGGAAACGTGTTGCAGATGCAATTGCAATCTTGAAATTTACACCGACTAAAGCTGCTGTAGAAGTTGAAAATGTACTTAATAGTGCTATCGCTAATGCAGAAAATAACTTTGGTCTTGAAAAAGCTAACTTGGTAGTAAGCGAAACATTCATTAACGAAGGTCCAACAATGAAACGTTTCCGTCCACGTGCCAAAGGTTCAGCTTCACCAATTAACAAACGCACAGCTCACATTACTGTAGTTGTAGCTGAGAAAGAATAAGGAGGTAAAAACGTGGGTCAAAAAGTACATCCAATAGGAATGCGTGTTGGCGTTATTCGTGATTGGGATGCCAAATGGTATGCTGAAAAAGAATATGCGGATTACCTTCACGAAGACTTGGCAATTCGTCAACTTATCCAAACTAAACTTGCTGATGCATCAGTATCATTGATTGAAACTGAACGTGCAATTAACAAAGTTATTGTAACTTTGCACACTGCTAAACCAGGTATGGTTATTGGTAAATCAGGAGCTAACGTTGATGCACTCCGTGCAGAACTCAACAAACTTACTGGTAAACAAGTTCACATCAACATCGTTGAAATCAAAAAACCTGATTTGGACGCTCATCTTGTTGGTGAAGGAATTGCTAAACAACTTGAAGCACGTATCGCTTTCCGTCGTGCTCAAAAACAAGCCATCCAACGTGCTATGCGCGCTGGTGCAAAAGGGATCAAAACTCAAGTTTCTGGTCGTTTGAATGGTGCTGATATTGCCCGTGCTGAAGGATATTCAGAAGGTACAGTTCCACTCCACACACTCCGTGCGGACATCGACTACGCTTGGGAAGAAGCAGACACAACTTATGGTAAACTCGGCGTTAAAGTTTGGATCTACCGTGGTGAAGTTCTCCCTACTAAAAAATCTGTGAAAGGAGAAAAATAATCCATGTTAGTACCAAAACGTGTAAAACACCGTCGTGAATTCCGCGGTAAAATGCGTGGTTATGCTAAAGGTGGCGACACAGTATCATTCGGTGAATATGGTCTTCAAGCGACTACATCTCACTGGATTACTAACCGCCAAATTGAAGCAGCTCGTATTGCTATGACTCGTTACATGAAACGTAACGGTCAAGTTTGGATTAAAATTTTCCCTCACAAATCATACACTGCCAAAGCTATTGGTGTGCGTATGGGTTCAGGGAAAGGTGCTCCTGAAGGATGGGTTGCTCCAGTTAAACGTGGCGTTGTCATGTTTGAATTGGGCGGCGTTGATGAAGCAACTGCACGCGAAGCGTTGCGTCTTGCATCACACAAACTTCCTGTTAAAACTAAATTTGTGAAACGAGGTGAAGCGTAATGAAATTGAGCGAAACTAAATCACTTCTTAAAGATTTGCGCGCTTTGTCAGTTGAAGAATTGACAACTCGTGAAGCTGAATTGAAAAAAGAATTGTTTGATCTTCGTTTCCAAGCTGCTGCTGGTCGTCTCGAAAACACAGCTAAGCTTGACGAAGTCAAGAAAACTATTGCACGTGTAAAAACTGTGCAAGCTGAATTGAACAAATAATAGGTCAGGAGAAACTATAAATGGAACGCAAACAACGTAAAGTTTATCAAGGCCGCGTGGTTTCAGACAAAATGGATAAAACTATCACAGTTGTCGTAGAAACTAAGCGTAACCACCCTGTCTATGGTAAACGTATCAACTATTCAAAAAAATATAAAGCTCACGACGAAAACAACTCTGCAAAAACTGGCGACATCGTTCGTATCATGGAAACTCGTCCTTTGTCTAAAGACAAACATTTCCGTCTTGTAGAAATCGTTGAAGAAGCAGTTATTATCTAAGCAAAACTAGGAGGAATATAGCATGATTCAAACAGAATCTCGTTTGAAAGTTGCAGATAACTCAGGTGCTAAAGAACTTTTGACTATCCGTGTCCTCGGTGGTTCATCACGTAAGTTCGCTGGTATCGGTGATATCGTTGTAGCTACAGTTAAATCAGCTGCCCCTGGTGGAGCAGTTAAAAAAGGTGAAGTTGTGAAAGCAGTCATCGTTCGTACTAAATCTGGTGCGAAACGTCCTGACGGTTCATACATCAAATTTGATGAAAATGCAGCAGTGCTCATCCGTGACGATAAAACTCCTCGCGGAACACGTATCTTTGGCCCAGTTGCCCGCGAACTCCGCGAAGGTGGCTACATGAAGATCGTTTCACTTGCTCCAGAAGTACTCTAATCAAGCATTATAGAGATATGGTTTTGTCGGAAAAATTTTTTGACAGAGTCATATTTTACTGTTATTATTAACAGAATAGTCCCCTGATAGTAAAATATGAGGGTGCCCATCGGGCGTAAGAAAGGAAATAAACATGTTTGTAAAAACTGGTGATACAGTTAAAGTTATCGCAGGTAAAGACCGCGGTACTACTGGTAAAGTAATCAAAGCTTTGCCAAAAGTAAATAAAGTTGTCGTTGAAGGTGTTGCTATCATGAAGAAACACCAAAAACCAAACTCAGAAAACCCAAGTGGTGCTATTCTTGAAATCGAAGCTCCTATCCACGTTTCTAACGTACAAGTGCTCGACAAAAATGGCGTTGCTGGTCGTGTAGGTTACAAAGTTGTTGACGATAAAAAAGTTCGTTTCAACAAAAAATCTGGCGAAATTTTAGACTAAGGCGGAAAGGAGAAATAATATGACTAATCGTTTGAAAGAAAAATATACTAACGAAGTAGTACCAGCGTTGACTGAACAATTCAACTACACTTCAATCATGGCTGTACCAAAAGTTGATAAAATCGTTATCAACATGGGTGTTGGAGATGCTGTAAACAACTCTAAAAACCTTGATAAAGCTGTTGCTGAATTGGCTTTGATCTCTGGTCAAAAACCATTGATTACTAAAGCTAAAAAATCAGTTGCTGCTTTCCGTCTTCGTGAAGGTATGCCAATCGGTGCGAAAGTAACTCTTCGTGGCGAACGTATGTTCGAATTCTTGGACAAATTGGTTACTGTTTCACTCCCACGTGTACGTGACTTCCACGGTGTTTCAAACAAAGCGTTTGATGGTCGCGGTAACTACACACTTGGTGTGAAGGAACAATTGATTTTCCCAGAAATCAACTATGATGATGTTGATAAAGTTCGTGGTATGGACATTGTTATCGTAACAACTGCTAACACTGACGAAGAATCACGTGAATTGCTTGCTAAACTCGGCATGCCGTTCGCTAAATAAGATAGGGAGAATACATAAATGGCTAAGAAATCTATGGTTGTTAAAAACCAACGCCCTGCAAAATTCTCAACACAAGCTTATACTCGTTGCGAACGTTGCGGACGTCCACATTCAGTTTACCGCAAATTTAAACTTTGCCGTATCTGTCTTCGCGAATTGGCTTACAAAGGTCAATTGCCAGGCGTTAAAAAAGCTTCATGGTAATTTGTTAATTATCGTGTAACGAATAAAAATTACTGACAGGATTTCTGTCAGTAATTTTTTTATACCTTAGAAGTATTATGAAAACATGGTCTATTTATAGTGGATTAAAAGTGAGAATTTGCTATAATGGTGAGGAAATAGGAGGGATTTATGAAAAAAATATCAGCTAATATTAAAAAGTTTGTAGGAATTAGCCTAATTCTTTTAGGAACTTTAACCGTTTTATCGGCCTGTGGCAGTAAAGAAAGTAAAAAGTCTGAACAAAGCAGCTCCTCTTCAAGTATTAAAAATAATGAAAGTATTCAAAGTAGTAGTTCGTCTTCAAGTACAAGTTCATCAAATTCAAGTTCTTCCAGTCAGGAAGGATTTGGAAACAGTTCACAAATTCTTTCAGGGAATTATTCTTCTTTGAATGGAACTTGGCAGACTGCTGATGGTACTTCTAAAATTATTTTAAAAAACGGTAACATCATTTTTAGTTCAGAATATGTGAGAATAATATCAAATCCAATAGCTAAGGATGGAATAATTATTGCTGATGCATTGAATGACAAAAGACACATGGGCTTTATGTTTGCCGCTGCTTATAATTCTCCAATCTTTCCAAATTCCTCAAATTTAGATAAGACAGATTCGGGAAAAGACCGGCTTATAATAACTACGGATGAAGAAGGCATAGAAATATTTGATACGATGCCAACATCATTTTATTATAAGGTAAGTAATGATACCACAAGTTTGAGTTCATAAGTTATAACAAATTACTGGCGATCCTGTCAGTAATTTTTATTCTAAAAATCCATGACACACCCGAAAACATTGTAAAGAAAAATGTTGACAGAGTGCGGAACTTCTGCTATACTAATTAAGTTCGGTCTTTTTATGAAAAAGACCTCATTAATTTGAAAGTGGGATTTGAACAAGCCCAAACTACAAATAAGGAGAAATTACACTATGGTAATGACTGACCCAATTGCAGATTTCTTGACTCGTATTCGTAATGGTAACATGCGTAAATTCGATGTTGTTGAAGCACCTGCATCAAAAATCAAACGTCAAATCGCTGAAATCCTCAAAGCTGAAGGTTACGTGAAAGACGTTGAATACGTTGAAGATAACAAACAAGGCGTAATCCGCGTTTTTCTTAAATACGGTAAAAACGGTGAAAAAGTTATCACTAACTTGAAACGTATCTCAAAACCAGGTCTTCGCGTTTACGTGAAATCTGATGATGTTCCTAAAGTTCTTAACGGACTTGGTACAGCAATCATCTCAACATCTACTGGTGTCGTAACTGATAAAGTTGCTCGTCAAACAAATGTTGGTGGTGAAGTAATTGCCTACATCTGGTAATTATTTTAGGAAAAACTTCATTTTCTGAAGTTTTATCCTCACATTCGACACTTCTAAATGCTGTGTTGAACTGACAAGCGATTTTTCGTAAGTCAAATTTACTGACAAAGATAATTTTATTTTTGTCAGTAAAAAATTATATCTTTTAAGTCAAAATTGATTTAAAACCCGTGAAAACAGATTGAATCAAATCTGATAATTTAACAGGAGAAAAAAATGTCACGTATTGGTAACAAAGTCATCGTTATCCCTGCAGGCGTAACTGTAGAAGTAAACGGTGCAACTGTCACTGTCAAAGGACCTAAAGGTGAACTCGTTCGTTCATTCAACGAAAACATCACACTTGAAATTGCTGAAAACGAAATCACTGTAAAACGTCCAAACGACACTAAAGAAATGAAAATGCTCCACGGAACTACTCGTGCCCTTCTTGCTAACATGGTAGAAGGTGTTTCAAATGGTTTCTCTAAAGCACTTGAAATGATCGGGGTTGGGTACCGCGCACAATTACAAGGAACTAAACTTGTATTGTCTGTTGGTAAATCTCACCAAGACGAAGTTGAAGCACCTGAAAACATTAAGTTTGTTGTTGCAACTCCAACTTCTATCGTCGTTGAAGGTATCAGCAAAGAAGCTGTTGGTCAAACAGCAGCTTACATCCGTAGCCGTCGTTCTCCAGAACCTTATAAAGGTAAAGGGATCCGTTACGTTGGTGAATACGTTCGTCGTAAAGAAGGTAAAACTGGTAAATAATTTTTGCGTCGGGCTTGCGTCGTTAGCTTTTGCTTTATGTACGTCAGTACGATTCAGCACGGACTTCGTCCTAAAAGCTGCCTAGCAATCCTTTAGCAAAAAATGTTATCCGTAATTGGTGGTTTGATTTAGGTCAAATTGCCAGTATTTTGTCAATGCTAACTTTGTTAGACAGACAAAAACTCCCCGCTTGCTAATTATTTTATTAATCAGTAAGAAAATCGATGGCAAAAACTATCGAAATTTAAAATAATATAGAGGTAGAATTGTGATTTCTAAACCAGATAAAAACAAACTCCGCCAAAAACGTCACACACGTGTACGCGGAAAAATTTCAGGAACTACTGAAACTCCACGTTTGAACGTTTTCCGTTCAAACACAAACATTTATGCACAAGTCATTGATGACGTTACTGGTACAACACTTGCATCAGCTTCATCACTCAAATTGACTGGTACTAAAACTGAACAAGCCGCAGAAGTTGGTAAACTCGTTGCTGAAGCTGCAAAAGCTAAAGGCGTTGAAGAAGTTGTCTTCGACCGCGGTGGTTACCTCTATCACGGACGTGTTGCAGCACTCGCTACAGCAGCTCGTGAAGCTGGATTGAAATTCTAAGGAAAGGGGTAATTAAACATGGCAGAAAACAGAAGAAATGATCGCGAACAAAGCGAATTTGAAGAACGCGTAGTTTCAATTAACCGCGTTACTAAAGTTGTAAAAGGTGGACGTCGTCTTCGCTTTGCAGCACTTGTTGTTGTTGGTGACCGTAACGGTCGCGTAGGTTTCGGTACTGGTAAAGCTCAAGAAGTTCCTGAAGCTATCCGTAAAGCAATCGAAGCAGCTAAGAAAAACCTTATTACAGTTCCTATGGTAGGTACTACACTTCCTCACGAAGCACTTGGTGTCTTCGGTGGTGGTAAAATCCTCCTTAAACCAGCTGTAGAAGGTGCTGGAGTTGCCGCAGGTGGTGCCGTTCGTGCCGTCCTCGAACTCGCTGGTGTTGCTGACGTAACATCAAAATCACTTGGTTCAAATACACCAATTAACGTTGTTCGTGCAACAGTTGATGGTTTGACTCAATTGAAACGTGCTGAAGAAGTTGCTGCATTACGCGGTAAATCTGTATCAGATTTCGCCTAAGGAGGAAAAAATGGCTCAAATTAAAATTACATTGGTAAACTCACCAATCGGCCGTATCCCTGCTCAACGCAAAACTGTTAAAGCACTCGGTCTTGGTAAACTCAACAGCTCAGTAGTAAAAGAAGGTTCACCTGCTATTCTTGGTATGGTAAACTCTATTTCTCACTTGGTAAAAGTTGAAGAAGCATAATTACTATTGCATAAAATAACAATCCTATCTTTACTGATAGGATTGTTTTTTTCCTTAAAAAATCCGTCAGTAATTTAAAAACTTGTAAATTTTATCTCACCAATTCAAAAGATAACTTTAGAATTGTAAAATGCAGGACAAACGAGGAAATGGCTTGTAATTCCAATCGAAAAATAGTAAAATAATAGGAGTCTGTTAATAGACAAATAAATATATTGAAGTATCGGCGAGTTTAATTTTCACGTTCCTTACATGAAAATTAGGCGACAGCAAGGTACAAAATAAGGAGAAAAAAATGGAACTTCATTCATTGAAAGCTGCTGAAGGCAGTCGTAAAGTACGTAATCGCGTAGGTCGTGGTACATCATCAGGTAACGGTAAAACATCTGGACGTGGACAAAAAGGTCAAAAATCTCGTTCAGGTGGTGGAGTACGTCCTGGTTTTGAAGGTGGACAAACAGAGTTGTTCCGTCGCATGCCAAAACGTGGTTTCTTGAATGTTAACCGTAAAGAATACGCTATTGTCAACCTTGAAACTTTGAACCGTCTTGAAGATGGAGCAACTGTTTCAGCTGAAACTCTTGTAGCTGCTAAAATCGTTAAGGACGTTAAATCAGGTGTTAAAGTTCTTGCTAACGGTGAATTGACAGCTAAAAACCTTACAGTTAAAGTTGCTAAAGTATCTGCTGCTGCCAAAGCTGCAATCGAAGCTGCTGGTGGTTCTGTAGAAGAAGCTTAATTTTTACATTTCAATTGGCGGTTGAAGCTTCAACCGCTTATTGTCTATTTACAATTAAAACGCTTTAAGGAGATTTTATGTTTTTTAAGACGCTTAAGGAAGCCTTCAAGGTAAAAGACGTCCGAGCAAGAATTCTCTTTACGATCTTCATTCTTTTTGTTTTTCGCCTAGGTGCTCACATTACTGTACCTGGCGTTAATGTACAAAATCTACAACAAGTTGCGGATTTGCCATTCTTAAGCATGATGAACTTGGTTTCTGGTAATGCAATGCAAAACTATTCACTCTTTGCAATGGGAGTTTCGCCTTATATCACTGCCTCAATCATTGTGCAATTATTACAAATGGATATTTTACCAAAATTTGTTGAGTGGTCAAAACAAGGAGAAATTGGACGTCGTAAGCTGAATCAGGCGACACGTTATATTACCTTAGTGCTTGCTATGGCACAATCTATCGGGATTACTGCTGGTTTCCAAGCCATGAGCTCGTTAAATATTGTGCAAAACCCAAATTGGCAAAGTTATTTGATGATTGGGGTGCTTTTGACCACAGGTTCAATGGTTGTTACTTGGATGGGTGAACAGATTAATGAAAAAGGTTTTGGATCAGGTGTTTCAGTAATTATCTTTGCTGGGATTGTCTCTGGTATTCCATCAGCCATCAAATCTGTTTATGATGAAAAATTCTTAAACGTAAGACCATCTGAAATTCCTATGTCTTGGATATTTGTTATTGGATTGATTTTGTCAGCAATTGTCATTATTTATGTTACAACATTTGTTCAACAAGCGGAACGTAAAGTACCAATTCAATACACTAAGTTGACTCAAGGCGCACCAACAAGTTCGTACTTACCACTTCGTGTCAATCCAGCTGGTGTTATTCCAGTTATCTTTGCTGGTTCAATTACAACTGCACCTGCTACGATCTTGCAATTCTTGCAACGTTCACAAGGTAGCAATGTAGGTTGGTTATCAACCTTACAAAATGCTTTGTCATATACGACTTGGACAGGGATGCTCTTCTACGCATTATTGATTGTTCTCTTTACTTTCTTCTATTCGTTCGTTCAGGTCAATCCTGAAAAGATGGCTGAAAACCTTCAAAAACAAGGTTCGTATATTCCATCTGTTCGTCCGGGTAAAGGAACTGAGAAGTATGTTTCTCGTCTATTAATGCGTCTTGCAACGGTTGGTTCGCTCTTCCTTGGATTGATTTCAATCATTCCAATTGCGGCCCAAAACGTTTGGGGACTTCCAAAAATCGTCGCTCTTGGAGGGACATCATTATTAATCTTGATTCAAGTTGCGATTCAAGCAGTTAAACAACTTGAAGGATATTTACTTAAACGTAAATATGCAGGATTTATGGATAATCCACTTGAAACAAAATAAAATCTTGTCATTAGACAAGGTTTTTCTTTATTTTTCAGTAAAAATACGCTAAAATAGTGTAGGTAAAAGACAGTGCACATCTGCATTTTACTGACAGAGCTGTCAGTAATTTATAAAATCAAAATCAGGAGAAAACAAAATGAATTTATTAATCATGGGACTTCCAGGAGCTGGTAAAGGAACTCAAGCCGAATTTATCGTTAAAAATTATGGTGTAAACCATATTTCAACAGGAGATATGTTCCGTGCAGCGATGAAAAATGAAACAGAAATGGGTAAACTTGCTAAATCTTTTATTGATAAAGGTGAACTTGTTCCTGATGAAGTAACCAATGGTATTGTCAAAGAACGTTTAGCACAAGACGATATCAAAGCTTCAGGTTTCTTGCTTGATGGATACCCACGTACGATTGACCAAGCGCATGCTCTTGATACAATGCTTGAAGAACTTGGCATTAAACTTGATGCTGTTGTAAATATTGTTGTTAATCCAAATATCTTGGTTGATCGTTTAAGTGGTCGTTACATCTGCCGTAATTGTGGAGCAACATATCACAAAATTTTCAACCCAACTAAAGTTGAAGGAACTTGTGACGTTTGTGGTAGCCATGACCTTTACCAACGTGCTGATGATGTACCAGAAACAGTTAAAAACCGTTTAGATGTCAACATCAAAGAATCTGCACCAATTATTGAACATTACACTGAACTTGGACTTGTTAAAAATATCGAAGGCGAACAAGAAATTAGTCAAGTGACAGATGATATTAAAAAAGTTTTAGGCTAATAAATCATAAAACCTCTGTCAGAGGTTTTTTATTTTAAATATGAAAAATGAAAGATAAAATTTACTGACAGAAAAGTCAACAAGCTTAAAAATAAAAAGAAACACCCGAAAGCATTGCCATAGGTACTCTTATCAGATAATCTGAAAATAAAAATGGACTCAGGCTAGAAAAATAAAGGCTTTTATGAAAGAAAGACTTGCATTTGTTGTTGAAAAATGCTAAAATACATAAGTCCGACTTTTTAGATATATTTAAATTTGTATTTATATCTTTCGGGAAATTTTTAAGGAGGTACTTTTGCTTGGCAAAAGATGATGTAATTGAAGTAGACGGCAAAGTCGTTGACACCATGCCGAATGCGATGTTCACTGTTGAACTCGAAAATGGTCACCAAGTCTTGGCGACGATTTCAGGAAAAATTCGTAAGAATTATATCCGTATCTTGCCTGGAGACAAGGTTCAAGTTGAACTCTCACCATACGATTTGACACGCGGACGAATTACTTACCGATTTAAGTAATCCGGACATTCATTGAGTGCATGATGCACAGTAACCATAGAAAGGAAGACACAATGAAAGTAAGACCATCAGTTAAACCAATCTGCGAATACTGTAAAGTTATTCGTCGTAACGGTCGTGTAATGGTAATTTGCCCTGCCAATCCAAAACACAAACAACGTCAGGGATAGAAAGGAAATAGAAAAATATGGCTCGTTTTGCTGGAGTTGATATTCCAAACGAAAAACGCATTGTTATTTCATTAACATACGTATTCGGTGTTGGACTTCAAACATCTAAGAAAGTACTTGCAGCTGCAGGTGTTTCAGAAGATATCCGTACTAAAGATTTGACATCAGATCAAGAAGATGCAATCCGTCGTGAACTCGATGGCTTGAAACTCGAAGGAGATCTTCGTCGTGAAGTGTCACTTAACATCAAACGCTTGATGGAAATCGGTTCTTACCGTGGTATGCGTCACCGTCGTGGACTTCCTACACGTGGACAAAACACTAAGAACAACGCTCGTACACGTAAAGGTCCTGCTAAATCAATCGCAGGTAAGAAAAAATAATTAAATAGAAAGGAGTTAAAATGGCAAAAATTACACGTAAACGTCGTGTTAAAAAGAATATTGAATCTGGGATTGTTCATATCCAATCAACATTCAACAACACAATCGTTATGATCACAGACGTTCATGGTAACGCCCTTGCATGGTCTTCAGCTGGTGCACTTGGTTTCAAAGGTTCTAAAAAATCTACACCTTTCGCCGCTCAAATGGCCTCAGAAGCTGCTGCTAAAGCTGCTCAAGAGCAAGGTTTGAAAACTGTATCTGTTACAGTTAAAGGTCCTGGTTCAGGTCGTGAATCAGCTATCCGCGCACTCGCTGCAGCTGGTCTTAATGTAACATCTATCAGTGATGTGACTCCTGTACCTCACAATGGTGCACGTCCTCCAAAACGTCGTCGTGTATAATTAGTCACTCTTGTCACTAATCACTTTTCGCTTTAGAGGAGAACATACATGATTGAGTTTGAAAAACCAAAAATTACTAAATTTGACGAATCAGAAAATTACGGTAAATTCGTTGTTGAACCACTTGAACGTGGTTATGGTACAACTTTAGGTAACTCTCTGCGTCGCGTCCTTTTGTCATCACTTCCTGGTGCTGCTGTGACTTCAATTCAAATTGAAGGTGTTCAACACGAATTCGCAACAATCCCTGGCGTACGTGAAGATGTCATCCAAATCGTTCTTGCGGTTAAAGGAATTGCCATCAAATCATACGTTGAATCTGAAAAACAAATCGAACTTGACGTTACTGGTCCTATGGATGTTACTGCTGGTGATATCTTAACTGATAGCGACATTGAAATTGTCAACAAAGACCATTACTTGTTCTCTATTGCTGAAGGTCACTCAATGCGTGCTGTAATGACTGTTAAAAAAGGATACGGCTATGTTCCGGCTGACGAAAATAAAGTCGATGGAGCGCCAATTGGCACAATTGCTGTAGACTCAATTTACACACCAATAAGTAAAGTAAATTATCAAGTTGAACCTGCCCGTGTTGGTGGAGATTCTAGCTACGATAAATTAACACTTGAAATTACTACAAACGGTACTATCGTTTCTGACGAAGCTTTGTCACTCTCAGCTAAAATCTTGACAGACCACTTGAACTTGTTCGTTGATCTTTCAGAAGTTGCAGCTGAAGCTGAAACACTTGTTGTTAAAGATGAAGTTAAAACAGAACGTGTGCTCGATAAAATTATTGAAGAAATGGACTTCTCAGTTCGTGCTTACAATGGTTTGAAACGTGCAGGTATCAACACTGTTGCTGATATTGTTGAAATGAGCGAAGCTGACATGATTAAAGTCAAAAACCTCGGTCACAAATCAGTAGAAGAAGTCAAAGTTAAATTGACTGAATTGGGACTTTCCCTTAAAAAAAGAAAATAATAATATAGGAGGAAACAAATGAGCAATCGTAAACTCGGACGTACATCTTCACAACGTAAAGCTATGCTTCGTGATTTGACTACAGATTTGATCATCAACGAAACTATCGTTACAACTGAAGCTCGCGCTAAAGAAGTTCGTCGTACAGTAGAAAAAATGATTACGCTTGGTAAAAAAGGTGACCTTTCAGCTCGTCGTGCAGCAGCTGCTTACGTACGTAATGAAATCGCAATTAAAGATTTCAACGAAGAAACTGAAACTTTCCCAACTGCCCTTCAAAAATTATTCAACGACCTTGCTAAACGCTACGAAGGACGTAACGGTGGTTACACTCGTATCCTTAAAGTTGAACCACGTCGTGGTGATGCTGCGCCTATGGCAATCATTGAATTGGTTTAATTTTATTAAATCTTGAAGTAATAAAATACTAAATTGAGTGTTATGATGTTGGCGGGGGTTTCTGTGGGTGCATGTGTTGAGTTGTGATTGACTCTCTTTCGCATCAGCCTTGCTTATAGTCTAGCTCTGTCTGATTAGATTAAATTTCTAATCTGGTCAGACCACTCAATTTATTTATTTTAGCCGTTGTAGCTCAGTCGGTAGAGCAGCACCATGGTAAGGTGAAGGTCGACAGTTCGATTCTGTTCAATGGCATATAAACTTAGACAAATAAAAAAACTCATTTTGGATTAGATGAGTTTTTTTATTTGTCTAAGTTTTTTTGTAATCAAAAAAGGGCGGTCAACAAGATTGCCTTTTTCATTTATAAAAAATTTGAGAAATGTTAGGGAATTCACTAAAGAAAATGAACGGAATAGTGTAATGTGTTGTATCCTTGTGATTACAATAAAGAAATAAAAGTATAGATAAAGAAAAAATAACATGATTTGTTGACAAAAAATATAATAATGCGTAATATAGATGTATTAGAAAAGTTTGACTATTTAATATATGTATCTAAAAAATTTGTAACATCCTCAACTGTAAAATAATAGAAATGCTCAATCTTTTATGAAATAGTATGGAGTGATTGAAAGCTTTAGTGGTAACCTTTTACCAAGACAAAATGAGAGCAGCAAAATTTAAAAAATTAGAAATTAATATATGTTATGAATGAATATACATCAAGAGAGTTTGAATTCAAAAGCATCGTAGACTTGAAAAAGGTTGAAAACTTCATACTCAAGTCACCGCTTTTTGATATTTTGCAGACACCATCATGGAGAAATGTTAAAGATGAATGGAAGTCAGAATTTTTAGGATTTACGGAAAAAGGGGAGACAGAACTTTTAGCTTCTTGTTTAGTACTGACGCGTTCTTTACCTCTGGGTTTTAAAATGTGCTATATTCCACGAGGCATTATCATGGATTATTCCGATGATGAGCTTTTAAGCTTTGTTGTTTTGAAGTTGAAAGAATATGGTAAGAAAGAAAAGGCGCTTTTTATTAAATTTGACCCGCTTATTGAAGAGAATTCGGAGGGAAAGCGACTTATTGAAAAGTTAACTCTATTAGGAGTGGCTTATGGAGGAAGAACAAAAGAAATTCATGAAACAATTCAATTTCGTTTTGATGCAACAATCTATAAAGACGATTATAGCTATGAGAAACTATCAAAAAAGTTTAATAGTCGATTAAATAAAGCCAAAAAAGCCTTTCCTGAAATTAAGATTGGTCAAGAAGAATATAGCGAGGATTTTGCTCGCTTAATGACATTAACAGAGACAAGAAAAGTTATAAATTTAAGAGATAAAGCATATTTTGAAAAAATTCTAGCTGCTTTTCCCAAAAATTCTGCTATTGTTATTGTTTATACAAATGTTAAAGAACTTTTGGATGAAGTAAAGACCGAAACTTTGAAATTATCAAAAAGAATCAAAGATATAAGTAATGAAAAGAAAAAAGTTCTTTTAGAACATCAACTTCTTGAAAAAAAGGCTGAGGTGAATGACTTAGAACAAATCATAAAAACTTCGGGAGAAATTGTCCCAAGTGCAGGAAATTTAATAATATATTATGGTGAAAAGTCATACAACTTGTATGTAGGGATGGATGATGCTTTCAAAAAATATTATGTTTCTTATCTTTCTTGGGATGAAAGTATAAAGTATAGCTTTCTAAAAGGAGCTTTGATGCATGATATGGGGGGAGTAGAGGCAGATTCTGGAGGTTTACGCTCTTTTAAAAAAATGTTTAATCCTTCCTTTAAGGAATATGTTGGAGAATTTGATATTCCTACAAATAGACTTCTTTATCCTCTAATCAAACGACTCTATAAAATGCGAAAGGATAAAAAGTAGAGAATTATGCCTAAAATAAGCATTATTGTTCCAGTTTATAATAGCGCCCTCTTTTTAGAAAGATGTTTAGATTCGATTATTAATCAGACTTTTCAGGATTTCGAATTAATTCTAATAGAAGATGGCTCTGATGATAAATCTCCTCAAATCTGTAAACACTACCAACAGAAAGATCGTCGTATCCAACTATTTTATGAGCAACATAGTGGACAGAGTATAGCCAGAAATCTGGGTCTAACTAAATCTCAGGGAAAATATATTTATTTTATAGATAGTGATGATTATGTTACTTCTGATTATTTGGAACGGCTTTATGAAGTGATAGCGCAAGAAAAAGTTGACCTAGTAAGTTGTCAGATGAGAGGGGAGAGCTACTTAAAAAGTTTGACACCAAAAGAGAGGGGAAAGCTCACCTATTTCCAAACAAATGATGGTTTAATGGCTGCCTATCTTCAAGAAAGTCCGTTTAGTTTTGGACCGGTTACAAAACTTTATCATCGAGCATTGCTAGAAGGGATATATTTTTCTGAGCATAAAATATATGAGGATTACTATTTCAATTACCAGTATTTTTCAAAGATAAGCTCGGCAGTTGCAATTGATTTTGTAGGTTATTTTTACATTCAAAATCAAGAGAGTACTGTAAGAAAATCCTTTGATTTAAGACAACTTGACAATATTACCGAACAACATAAAGTAATCAAAGAAGTTAAAGAAAAATATCCAGAATACTTACCCATTGCTGCTTATAATTTAGCTTGGGGTTACTATTGGATTATCATAAAATGTCTGGCTTTGCTTAAAGAGAATAAAGCAAAATCTAAAGAGTATTTAAAGCTTATCAGAAACTATCTCACTGAAGATCAAGAAATTTTGCAAAGAGCTCTTGCTCTTAAAACTAAAAGAGAAAAGTGGACGATTAAAATGGTTAAATCTTGTCCGAATATTATCTGGTGGGCTTATAATATAAGATTCTATTTCAAATGAAGGGCACCTAGAATAATAATGAAAAATATAAAAGTTTCGGTCATTGTGCCGATATATAATTCAGAAAAACATATTCGTACTTGTCTAGAGTCTTTAATCAAGCAAACTTTAAAACCCATTGAAATTATTCTGGTTAATGATGGTTCGACTGATCGTAGTATTGACCATATCTTTGATTTGATTGAAAAATATAATTTTATTCGACTTATTGAGATTGAAAATAGTGGGGCAGCTGAAGCTAGAAATAAAGGACTTGCTCTTGCGCGTGGTAATTATATTAGTTTTGTAGACAGTGATGATTTTGTGCATTCTACTTTTTTAGAAAAACTTTATCAAGAAGCTGAAAATAAAAAACTTGATATCATTTGTGGAAGTTTCGAAGCAACTTACAAAAATAAAGTTTCCAAGAAAATGGAAAGAAATAACGAACTTTTGAGGGCTGGAGTCCAAGAAGGAATAGTACTTTTTAAGAAACAAATTCAACTAAGAAATTATATTCCAATGATTTGGGCCTATATGTATCGGCGAGAATTCTTAACAAAAAATAGTCTTTGGCTTTCCCCAAAAACGATTCATGAAGATGAGAAATTCACCCCTCGGGTTTGGAACCTTGCCAAACGAGCAAAAATTATCGAGACTTTCGAGTACATTTATCAAAGAGAGCATGAGGATTCTATTATTGAGAGTAGAGATGAAAGCTCCGTCCTAGACTTGGAAAATATATTAATTTCTTAGTTGAAATATGAAGAAAATTTATCAGGAAAAAGCAAAGAATCTTTTGATTATGCTCTGTTATACGTACTAGATCATTATGTTTACTATGGCCGGATGACAAAAACTCTTAATAAATTGCTGATAAAAGGCATTTATTCTAGATTAAGGCGAGCAAAAATACTAACCTTCAAACAAAAGATAAAATATTTTCTAATAATAAAAAGCACTTGGCTTTATTTTTTAGTTCAAAATTATCAAGAATGAGAAGTGAAATGAAAAAAATAATAGTTGATATGGATGGTCGTTTAGGCAATCAAATGTTTCAATACGCTTATGCCTTGAAACTAAAAAAAGAAATTCCAAAGAGTGAAATTATTATTAATTTCTATAGAATTTCGCTTTATGGAGATTTAGCACCAAATGAGCAAGGGTGGATGAATAATCTTCAATACTTTCATGCAGATTATCAACTGGATCAGCAAAAATTATCAAATTTTTTAATTCAGTATTTATCAAAAAGACAGTATTTCTGGCTAAGAGTAACAAATCGCCTCTTACATCATTTATCATCCTTCAAAAGGCACTCATACTTTCCTTTTGATAAATTGCCTAACTTTCTGAAATATTATAGTCGCTTTCTGTATCGAAAGGGTTTGTTAATTTATCCTAGTAAGATAAAAGACTTAAACTATGAGCCTCAAAATAAAACAATCTTACTTCATTCATATTTTGAAGATGCTGGTTTTTTTGAAGGAATGCAGACTGAGCTACAAGCAACCTTTTCTCCAAGAGAGGGATTACTTGAGCAAAATAAAGAGTTTTATAGAAAAATTCAAGAAAGCCAGTCGATTTGTATTACAATCCGCCGAGGAGATTATCTCTCAACTGAAAATCGTCAGTCCTTTTTTCAATGTGATGAATCTTACTTCATCAAAGGAATTGAAATACTTAAGTCAAAAATCGTCAATCCAGTTTTTTTCTTTTTTAGTGATGACTTAGAGTACGCAAAACAGTTTGCAGAGGATGTGATGACAGAAGAGGATAATTTTATGGTCGAAAAAGAGGGAAACCCTGTTTGGGAGAAATTAAGATTAATGAGCGCCTGTAAGCATTATATCATTGCAAATTCCACTTTTTCATGGTGGTGCCAATTTCTATCAGCTAATCCACAAAAAATCGTTGTAGGCCCCAAAAATTGGTACCCTAAAGATTCTATTAATAAAAATAATGCCCTAGTACAAAGTGATTGGATACAATTATGAGAATTCAAAATTCCTTACGTAATATGATAACAGCAGTGATGCAGATTGTTGTTACAATCATTCTAAGATTTATAGCTCAATCCTATTTCATACATATTCTAGGTTTGAAATATCAAGGACTTAATGGACTTTTTTCAAGTATTATTGGCATGCTTGGGATTGCTGAGCTTGGGCTGGGGACAGCTATCTTATTTAACATGTATGAGTATATTGCTAAACGAGATATTGAAACGATAAAATCATTATTAAAATTTTATCAGCGCTGTTATCAAGCTATTGCCGGATTTGTCATTGTTTTTGGTCTTGCTCTTATGCCCTTTTTACATGTTTTTGTTAATATGTCTTCGATTAATGAAAATGTATATGTAATTTATTTACTTTTTTTAGCTGATTCAGCTTTTTCCTATTTATTAATTTATAAACAATCAATACTGATTGCTCACCAAAAAAAACATCTGATTAATCTGGCAGATTTAGCGTATACGATTATCTATAATTTAGGGCAGATTGCTTTGTTAATTCTAACCCATAATTATATTCTTATTTTGTTGCTTGTTCTTTTTCTTCGTTTAGCTGAAAATATTATGATTAGTCGAGTTGCGGACCGACGTTATCCATATATTAAAGATAAAAAGGTTCAATTGTTGGATAAAAAAATTGCTCGAAGATTAATAAAACAAATGAAAGGACAAGCTTTTCACGTCATCGGAGGATTTGTTGTTTTTGGAACAGATAATATGATAATCAGCTCCTTCTTAGGACTTACTGTTATGGGGCTCTATAGTAACTATTTACTGATAACGAATACGCTCAACAGTTTTTTTACTTCAAGTTGTAGGAAGTGTAACTCCGAGTGTGGGGGATTTATTAACGGAAAAAAATGGTAAAGAAAATTTTAAAGTTCATCAGCATTTAACCTTTATCTGTTTTTGGCTCTACTCATTTTCAGCAATTGGGATTTATATTGTAACGCAGCCTTTTATTGAGTTATGGTTGGGGAAAAATTATCTCTTATCTGGTGGTGTTCTGTTGGTTGTTGCACTTAACTTTTATGTTCAGGGAATGAGAAGTCCAATGACAGTCTTTCAGCAAGCGGCTGGTATTTTTTATGAGAATAGGTTCGTCCCAGTAGCTGAAGCGATAACAAATTTGATAGCTTCGATTGTATTGATTAAATACTTAGGGCTTGCGGGTGTTTTACTGGGAACAATTATATGTACGATGATACTTTATGGTTACAGTTTTCCAAAATATACTTTTGTTCCGATATTCAAAAAGAAAGTTTCTGTTTATGTAATTGAGCAACTCAGCTATCTTTTTATCTTTGTTTTACTCTTTATATCCACAGTAGTCGTATCGCATTTTTTAGACGTAAGCAATGTCTGGGGAAATTTTATACTTAAAATTGTAATTTGTCTCATTATACCCAATGCTTTACTTATCTTACTTTTTAGAAAAAGTAGAGAATTTAGATATTTTAGAAGCTTGGTCAATGGTTTATTTTCAAAAAATAATAGTTAGAAATATAAATATTAAGGAGAAATATTTAAATGATTATTGTACGAGCCCCCTTTAGGGTATCTTTCGCAGGAGGCGGAAGTGATATTGCAAGTTTTTACGAGAAAATGGAGGTTGTGTCCTTTCAACAACAATAGATAAATATATTTATTTATCCGTTCATCCATCTTTCAATGCTAATGAAACAATATTACGTTATAAAAAAAGTGAAGTGGTTCAAGAAATTTCAGAAATCGGTCATGATATTGTAAGAGCTTGTCTCCAAAAGAAAAATATAAAAAATATCGAAATTCATTCAGATGCAGACATTCCAGCAGGAACAGGGCTGGGTTCTTCAAGTACATTTACAACGGCTTTATTAACGGCTTTGAATAGCTACAAGGGACAGAAAACAGATAAGGAACAACTTGCTCAAGAAGCTTGTGAAATTGAAATAGAGGATTTAGGAAACCCAATTGGGAAACAGGACCAATACGCTGCAAGCTACGGTAATCTTAACTTTTATCGATTTCAAAAAGATGGTTCTGTTAGTGTTGAAGCAGTTAAGATGAGTTCAGCTGATAAAGAGAAAATGGCAAATAACTTATTGATGTTCTATATTGGAGGGGTTCATGATGCTCCACAGATTTTGTCAGAGCAGTCTAAAAATATTCAGGAGGTAAGTAAAGAAAAGAACTTGATTAAAATGTGCGAGCTTGCTGAAAAATTAAAAGTTGAGCTTGAAAGTGGGAATATTGATGCTCTTGGAGAAATTTTACATGAAAATTGGCTTTTAAAAAGAACTTTGGCAAGAGGAATTTCCAATCCTAGAATTGATGAATATTATCAATTGGCTTTGGAAGCAGGTGCGCTAGGTGGTAAATTGCTGGGCGCAGGTGGAGCAGGATTTTTATTATTTTATGCCACTAAAGACTCGAAAGAAAAAATTAGGAAAGCTTTGAAGCTCCCTGAAATTAAATTTTCTTACGATACCGAAGGAACTAAAGTCATTTATGAGGAAAAATAAAAGCCATATATTTCTACTAATAAAATGATTATCAGCTATGCATAGCAAAAGGAGAAATTAAATGAATTATACAGAAGAAATCACAAACTATTACGCACGTCTTGAAAAAACAATAGAATCACTTGATAAAGAAGCACTAAATCAAGTCATGAATCTTTTGCAAGAAGCTTATGAAAATGAAGTAAGAATTTATGTTTGTGGAAATGGTGGCTCTGGAAGCACTGCTTCACATATCATGAATGATTTTAACAAAGGACTTTCTTATGACCAAGACAAAAAATGGCACCTTGTTTGTTTGAATGATAACGTGGCAACTTTGATGGCTATTTCCAATGATGATAGTTATGACAAGGTATTTTCAAAACAACTTGAGGGAAATATCACAAAAGACGACATTCTTCTTGCGATTTCTGGAAGCGGAAATTCAAAAAATATAATTGAGGCGGTTAAAGAGGCTCAAAAAGTGGGAGCTAAAGTCGTTGGAATGACAGGTTATGATGGAGGAAAACTTTATCAAATGAGCGATTTTAATATGCATGTACCTATCAATGATATGCAAATCGCTGAGGATATTCACCTTACTTTTAATCATATGATGATGTCTGTCTTTTATAAAAAGGTTGCGAATGAAAAATGAGAAAAGCAATTTTCTTTGATCGTGATGGGACGCTCAATGAATTTAAACTAGGAGATTATATTACACAAGTTGAAGAGCTTGTATTACTTAATGGAGCAGCAAGGGCAGTAAAAAAGGCCAATGCAGCGGGCTATTTGTGTATTATTGTTACCAATCAAGGAGGAGTTATTCATAACAGATGAGTTGCTTATTCTGAGGTTGAAAGAATAAATGAACGATTGGTTCAACTTTTGAATGAGGAGGGGGGCAAAATTGATGGAATTTATGTTTGTCCGCATTATCCTGGCTTTGAGTCTTGTACATGCCGTAAACCCAAAACTGGCTTGATTAATATGGCTGTGAGTGATTTCAGTATTAGTCTGAATAATTCATATATAATCGGGGATTCTGATTCTGATGTCTTGGCTGGAAAAAATTCAGGTCTTAAAACAGTAGGGATAGGTGAGCGAATAAAAACCGAGGCAGATTTTTGTACTTATAATGTCGAAGAAGCGGTGAATTATATTTTGAAAAGAGAGAGTAAATGCCAAAAGTCAGTGTAATTGTACCTGTATACAATGTTGAAAAACTTTTAGAGAGATGTTTGAATTCTGTTCTCAACCAAAGCTTCCAGGATTTTGAGTTGCTATTGATTGATGATGGTTCAAAAGATAGTTCTGGTCAAATCTGTGATAATTATGCAAAAAAAGATCAGCGTGTGCGCGTTTGGCATATTCCAAATGGAGGGCAAAGTGCAGCTAGAAACTTGGGAATTGATAATGTCTACGGAACCTATATTGTTTTTATTGACAGTGATGATTTTGTTGAATTAGATTACTTAGAGCAGCTTTATCAGCCAATGGTTGAATATGAAGCTGATGTCGTGAGTTGTCGTTATATCGCTTATTCGGAAGAACGAGATGAAGAAGTAAAGAAAATAATTCGGGAAAATCAAGCAAAAGTCTATCATTTTAGGAATAATCAGGATGTTATGCAAGATTTTTTAGAGAAAGAATTCAAAGATGATAGAAATTTTCCTTGGGAGTCTTATGCAAATCTTTATAAAACCGAGCTTCTTGGAGAGATTCGTTTTGAAGTGGGCAGAGAATTTGAGGATAATTTCTTCAACTATCAGTACTTTAAAAAAGTCCAAAAGGCCATTGCAACAAGCTACATTGGTTATTATTATTACGCTAATCCGACCTCAAAGACAAGAATTACTTTTTACGAAAAACAATTCGATTTAATCCAACAAGAGCGTTTAATAATAGAAGACGTAAAGATTAAATACCCGGAGTTTATAGATTTAGAAGCTAATAATTTAGCACTCAAATATTGTTGGCTTTATGGTAAGATTTTTGGTGATATTCGATTTTCTAATTTTTCGGTTAGTAAAAAAAATATTCGGATCATTCAAAGTCTTTATAAAGAGGATAAAAAATATTTTCTAAAATTAGATATTGGAAAAAAATGGGGAACATTTTTGAAATTGGCAAGTTCATTTCCTTATGCTACTGGATTATCCAATCGATTATACAGACTACTAAAGCAGAAATAAACCAAGCATTTTCCTTTATATCATGATATTTCATAGATAATAACGATAAGTCAAATAAAGTATGGTAGAATAATAAGATAAAAAATTATTTATCAGGGTATTTTAGGACGATTTATTCGCTTTTTTGTTACATCTGAATAAATTTTACGTATAAATAAGTGGAGGGAAAATGGCGAAGAAAAAATCATCTTTTGTTTGTCAAAATTGTGGTTATAAATCTGCAAAGTATCTTGGGCGATGCCCAAATTGTGGAGAGTGGTCCTCTTTTGTTGAAGAAGTTGAAGTACAGGAAGTCAAAAATCAGCGAGTGTCGATGTCTGGTGAACGTTCAAAACCAATGAAATTAGATGAAGTTGAGCTTTTTGATACACCACGTATTGAAACAGATCTTGACGAATTTAATCGTGTTTTAGGTGGTGGTGTTGTTCCTGGTTCACTCGTTTTGATTGGTGGAGACCCAGGAATAGGAAAATCTACGTTGCTTTTGCAAGTATCGACTCAGCTTGCATCAAGAGGACGGGTTCTCTATGTGAGTGGTGAAGAATCTGCTCAACAAATTAAGCTTAGAGCGGAACGTTTGGGCGATATTGATCGAGATTTTTATCTTTACGCCGAGACTAACATGCAGTCAATTCGTGCTGAAGTTGAACGTTTGAAGCCAAATTTTTTGATTATTGATTCGATCCAAACTATTATGACACCTGAAATTCAATCAACTCAAGGCTCTGTGAGTCAAGTTCGAGAAGTGACAGGTGAACTCATGCAAATTGCCAAAACGAATGATATTGCTACTTTTATCGTTGGTCATGTGACGAAAGAAGGTCAATTGGCAGGACCAAGAATGCTAGAGCACATGGTTGATACCGTTCTTTATTTTGAAGGAGAAAGAAATAATACTTTTAGAATTCTTCGAGCAGTTAAAAACCGGTTTGGGTCAACCAATGAAATTGGTATATTCGAAATGCAAGGGCATGGTTTAGTTGAAGTAACTAATCCTTCTGAGGTTTTCTTGGAAGAGCGATTAGAGGGTTCAACTGGTTCTGCTATTGTTTGTGCACTCGAAGGGACACGTCCGATATTAGTTGAAATACAGGCTTTAACTACACCAACAATGTTTGGAAATGCTAAGAGAACAACTTCTGGTTTAGATTTTAATAGAGTGAGCCTGATTATGGCAGTACTTGAAAAACGGACAGGCTTATTGATGCAAAATCAAGATGCTTACCTTAAATCAGCTGGGGGAGTAAAATTAGATGAGCCAGCCATTGACCTTGCGGTTGCTGTCGCTGTAGCCTCAAGTTATAAAGAACTTCCGACGGATGCGCGTGAATGTTTTATTGGTGAAATTGGCTTAACAGGAGAGATTCGTCGTGTGACGCGAATTGAACAAAGACTGAATGAAGCTGCTAAATTAGGATTCAAAAAAGTCTATGCTCCTAAAAATTCAATTGTGGGAATTGATATTCCTGAACAAATAAAAGTAATTGGGGTAACAACCCTAACTGAATGTCTAAAATTAGTATTTGGCTAAAATAAAAAACAAAAGCTATTTGGATAGATAAATAGCTTTTGTTTTTTTATGAAAATTTCAGATTATAAGAATATAGTATATAACCCGAATC
>NZ_BCVK01000016.1 GCF_001591705.1 Lactococcus cremoris subsp. cremoris NBRC 100676
CCCCAAGATGTGAAGATGTGGCAAGCAGATCCGCAGCCCTTACAGAGTGAGAAGGCTGTTATCAAGCAAACAAATAAGCTTAACCTTATAGTTAAACATTAAGTTGTTTAACTATCACTGTGTTTATAAAAAAGAATAAAAAGACTCCGAAAAATCTTAATTTTTCGGACAAATTAAATTTTGATATTTCGAAAGGAAAAATGATGGAAGAGAGCTTATTTTATAAACGTGTTAAAAAACTTGGGGAAGACTTAGGTAAATCTTTTAATCAAATTGAAAAAGAGTTGGGTTATTCGCGAAATGCCTTGAGTAATTATAAAACAAA
This sequence comes from Lactococcus cremoris subsp. cremoris NBRC 100676, assembly GCF_001591705.1. Classification (GTDB taxonomy): domain Bacteria; phylum Bacillota; class Bacilli; order Lactobacillales; family Streptococcaceae; genus Lactococcus; species Lactococcus cremoris. The sequence goes on from NZ_BCVK01000016.1 coordinate 326, forward strand.
GACAATGCCCTCGGCTATTCGCTTATTAGAGTTAGCAGAATACTTTGATGTAAGTCCACGTTATCTACTCGGAATGGACGAAATGTGCGAAAATAGTAGAGAAAAAAATAGCTTTACAGAATTTCTTTTTGAAAATTTGGATAAGAACCAAAAACTTGAGATCTGTAAACTTTCACAAATCTGGATGATGCACGAATTAAAGGAGAGTTAAGTTCAAATTTAATGCTATTTGGTTCCACTCATAGATTGTAATGAAAAGACAATGGATTCTTTTTAGAATTTATTTATATTAAAAAATTTATAATTAAAAACTGAAAAGGCCTCTGAAAAGGTTTTTTTGTTTACTGATAGTCGAATATTACTTACTGATTATGTTATGATAGAATGAAACAACTGGAGGAAGAAATAAACATATATGGTTCAGCTATCAGAATTAGCATCAGCACTTAAACAAACAGAAAGTAAAGGAGTATTTTCTAAACATCCTAAAGGCTTTGGTTTTGTACATCCAGAGAGTGAGACAGACAAAACTAATGATATCTACATCGGTCAAAACGAAACTAAATTTGCAATGGATGGAGATAAGGTTACTGTTAAGGTTTTATACCCTAAGACAGAAAGACGGGGCGCAAGCGGACAAATTATTAAAATCAATGAACGAGCAGTCGTTGATACAGTTGGAACTTACCGTTCTTTATCTAATCGCCAAGCCAAAGCTTTGGGATATAAAGGTCGAATCGAACTCTTTAATGACCGTATTTCAGATACTCTTTACATAAAACAGCCCTTAACAGGAGTACAAGAAGAAGATGTAGTAAGTATTAAAGTTACTCAATATCCAACAGATACTAAAGCATTTGAAGGAAAAATTACGCAAATCATTGGTCATAAAGGTGAAGTTGGCCTTGATATCTTAGAAGTTTTGTATGCTATGAAAATTCCACAAGAATTCTCAGCTGAAACATTAGCTGAGGCTGAGTCATTTTCTGAAGAATTAACCCAAGAAGACTTGCAAGGACGTGAAGACTATCGTAATGAAATCACTTATACCATTGATGGAAAGGATTCTAAAGATTTAGATGATGCGATTCATGTTAAGAAATTATCGAATGGACATTTTGAATTAGGGGTCCACATTGCTGATGTCAGTCATTATGTGACCGAAGGTTCTTCTTTGAATGAAGAAGCTTATGCGCGAGCAACCTCGGTTTATGTGACTGATAGAGTAGTTCCAATGTTACCTGTCAGATTGTCTAATAACCTGTGCTCACTTAATGAAGCTCAAGAACGGCTAACAATGTCTTGCCTAATGGAAATTGATGATAAGGGCAAGATTGTCACTTATAAGATATCTCCATCAGTCATAAAAACAACTTACCGCATGACTTATAGCAATGTGAACAAGATGATTCATCAGGGGCAAGAAGGACACCGCGAAGCATTAGAAAAATTTTCTAAAATTGCTGATTCGATAGAAGTAGCCGTTGAACTTCATGAAATTCTCGAAACAATGCGAAAAGATAGAGGGATGATTGAGTTTGATGAGAGTGAAGCAAAAATAATTTTAGATGATGAGGGTCACCCAATTGAAATCGTAAAACGTGACCGTGATACTGCAGAACGCATGATTGAATCCTTCATGCTTATGGCAAATGAAACTGTTGCTCTTGATTTCCAAAAGAAAAAATTACCTTCATTGTATCGTGTCCATGAAACTCCTAAGGAAAAAGCATTTGCTAAATTGATGGAAGCTGCTGCAGAAGCTGGATTTTCTTTGAGCTCTGACTCTCATCAAGCCATAAATTTCTTTGCTGATGAGATTAAAGGTACAAGTTTTGAAAAAGCCTTAACTTATCAACTTCGTCATACTATGTCAACAGCGGTTTATTCTGAAAAAAATACAAAACATTTTGGACTTGCAGCGACTAACTACACACATTTCACAAGTCCAATTAGACGTTATCCTGACCTAATTATTCATCGTTTATTACATTTATATCCTTCTGACCATTCCAACCGTACTAAGGATGAATGGAAAGAACGTTTGCCTGAAATTGCTAGTCACTCTTCCGATATGGAACACCGTGCTGTTGTCACTGAACGGATTATTGATGCGATGAAGAAAGCAGAATACATGTTAGAACGTATCGGTGAGGTTTATACTGGTACGATCACAGGAGTACAAAAGTTTGGTATTTTTGTAGCACTAGATAATACCGTTGAAGGTTTAGTTCGAGTACCAAATTTACATACTGGGACAACAGAAGAACTTGAATTTGACGAAGAAGTGAGTATTATTAAAGGGAAAAAATCGGAAACAATTTATCAAGTTGGAAAAGAAATAAAAATTCGTGTTATTGCTGCCAATAAACGAAAAGGAACAGTAGATTTTGAACAAATCGCTCCTGAAAAAAACTAGCAATTTGCTAGTTTTTTTCTTATGTTTTTTATTAGCTAATATCGTCTTTACAATATATTTTACATAACATAAATTATGTTAGTTGTGTTATTTTGAGTATAAGGGAGCCTTATTTTTGATTACGAATTGATTTAGGCACGGATATCAGTAGATAAATGAAATCAAAGTATTGCTTGAATTTTCTTGATAAAAAGATTGTTGCTATTTAAATTAAGTTATATAGTTATCAAGCGAATATGCTAGCTTAACAAACTATTTATGTAATAATATAGGTATGGTAATCAAAAAAACGCTTACATAGTTTTAGGGAGGGAACGTATGACTAGTAAAATAAAATCATTGACATATCTTCTATTATTTATTGTGGGAATCGAAATTATTGGTGGCCTATCTGGTTTCTTTGCTGGAAATATCAAGGAAATTTATAATAATCTCATACTTCCGCCGCTGGCTCCGCAAGATTATTTATTTGGAATTGTTTGGCCGATACTCTATGCTTTAATAGCTATTGCCGCTTATTTGATTTTTTATAATCTTAAAAATCAAAAGAGTGATAGCCAAATTGCTTTGTTTTATTTTGGAATACAACTTATTTTAAACTTCATCTGGAGTATTATTTTTTTCAAAGGATATTTTTGGTTGGGAGTCATTATTATTCTCCTACTAAATTTCATTGTTTACCTCTGTATCATCAAATTTTCAAAAATTAATAGGTTATCCTCTTTTTTCTTAATTCCTTATTTTATTTGGATTGTTTTTGCAACTTATTTAAGCATTTCAGTTGCCATTTTAAATTTGATATATTTTTAGTAAGAATAAGCTATTATTAAGGGTTCTGTTGCGAAGTTTGAAAATCAAACGCGCTCTCTCTGAACTCCAAATATCTTAGGCTGGTATTCCCATTAATCCCTTGATTTCAGTAGACACCGAAAAGCCGAAGAGCGTTCCATTTCTTCGGTTCTTTTTATATATTCCTCGAATGGTCTCCATGCCCTTAATCGTGGAAGAGGCTGTACGGAGACTTTGATAAAATTTATTCCGTCGTTTAATAGGTCGATGGTCTTGTTCTATTAAATTGTTAAGATACTTCACAGTTCGGTGCTCTGTCTTAGTATATAAACCCACACTCTGTAACTTTCTAAAGGCGGAGCCAAGAGAAGGTGCTTTATCAGTCACAATTGCTTTCGGCTCACCAAACTGTTTATGGAGTCGTTTTAAGAAAGCATAGGCTGCTTGCGTATCCCGTTTCTTTCGTAACCAGATATCTAAGGTTAAGCCGTCCGCATCAATTGCACGATAAAGATAATGCCCACGTCCCTTAATTTTGATATAGGATTCGTCCATTTTCCATGAATAGAAGGATTGTCTATTTTTCTTCTTCCAAAGATCATAGAGGACTTTGCTGTACTCTTGCACCCAACGATAAATCGTAGTATGACAAACATTTATTCCACGATCATATAACAATTCCTGAACTTCACGATAGCTTAGATTGTAACGCAGGTAGTAACCAACAGCGACAATAATGACGTCTTTTTTGAATTGTTTGCCTTTAAAATGATTCATTACTCTGTCCTCTCTATCTTTTTTCTCAATTTTACACTAAAATAGATTTTTTGGAAAACTTTGCAACAGAACCAGTTTTGGCAACAGGCGATGAAAAATTGTCTCAGGCACTCGAAATGCTTGAAGCGCTGAATTTACCTGACAAGACAGCGATTTGCCAGATTCACTATGATTTTGCCATGGTACCTGCGATGGGATACTATACTGGGCTGATGTTTCAGGTTTACGTAGAAGGCGTGGCGCAAGCGGTTATATCTGGTGGACGCTATGACAAGTTGCTGAAACAGTTCGGTAAAACCACGGGCTCAATTGGCTTTTGCGTGCATATGGACAATGTTATGAAAGGATTGAATAATGATTAGAATAGCAATGAGCAATGGCTGGAAGCGACCAAGGGGGAGCTTTCAGGTTGCAGATGAAGGCTTGCGTAAGCATGGTTGTCAAAGGCGACCAAGAGGGAGCTTTCAGGTTGCAGATGAAGGCTTGCGTAAGCATGGTTGTCAAAGGCGACCAAGAGGGAGCTTCCAGGTTGCGGATAGAAGCTTGCGTAAGCAAGCTATCTGCTCGCCCTTTGGCAGATAGGAGACAGATATGATTAGAATAGCAATGACCAAAGGGCGCATTCAAAAGCAGGTCACGATTTTGCTAGGACAGGCAGGATTTGATATGACGGCGGTGCGCGAAATGGGGCGTGAGTTGGTGGTAACCATACCAGATGATTTGGAAATTATTTTTGGAAAAGCCGATGATGTCATAACTTTTTTGGAGCATGGGATTGTTGATATTTGATTTGTCGGTAAAGATACGCTTGATGAAAATGATTTTGATGATTATTATGAGTTATTAGATTTAAAAGTTGGTCAGTGCATCTTTGCCCTTGCTTCCTATCCAGATTTTTTAAATAAAAAATTTCACAGGCGTAAGCGAATTGCTTCTAAATACCCAAGAATCACTAAAAATTATTTTGCTCAAAAGCAAGAGGATATTGAGATTATCAAATTAGAAGGGTCTGTTGAGCTTGGTCCAGTCGTTGGTTTAGCAGATGCTATTGTTGATATTGTCGAAACTGGAAATACACTGTCAGCAAATGGCTTAGTCGTGATTGAAAAAATCAGTCAAATTTCAACCCGAATGATTGTTAATAAAGCAAGTTTCAAATTCAAAAAAGATAAAATCATAGAAATAGTGGAGAGATTAGAAAATGCTCAAACAAATTGATTATCAAGGAAGTCTTGAAGAAGTTGCAAATAAATTTCAAGGACGAAAAGCCGAAGTTTCAGAAGAAGTAAATAAAAGTATTCATGAAATTGTCAAAGCTATTCGTAAAGAGGGTGATTCTGCTATATTTAGCTATGCAAAAAAGTTTGATGGATATAATGCTGACAAAAATAATTTACTTGTCACGCGCAAGGAACGAGAAGAGGGCTTAGAAAAAATTGATGAAAATTACTTTAGAATTCTGCGTCGTACCAAATCACAAATTGAAGAATTCCACAAGCATCAATTAGGAAATTCATGGAGCATTTATAAAGAAAATGGGGTTATCATGGGTCAAATTGCACGTCCTTTAGAACGTGTCGCCCTTTACGTTCCAGGTGGCACAGCAGCCTATCCTTCAACAGTTATTATGAACGCAGTGCCCGCACTTTTAGCAGGGGTTAAAGAAATTATTATGATTACACCAGTTAAGGCTGACGGACAAGTGAATACAAATATTTTAGCCGCCGCCGAAGTTTGTGGGATTGAAACAATCTATAAAGTCGGTGGCGCTCAAGCTGTGGCCGCCGTTGCTTACGGGACAGAGTCTATTCCTAAAGTTGATAAGATTGTCGGACCCGGAAATATTTTTGTAGCCACGGCCAAGAAAATTTGTTACGGTATGGTTGATATTGATATGATTGCAGGACCGTCAGAAGTTTTGGTCATTGCTGACGAAAAAGCAAATCCAAAATATATCGCTGCTGATTTAATGGCGCAAGCCGAACATGATAAACTTGCGTCAGCAATTTTAGTGACAACTTCTGAAAGTCTTGTTCAAAAAGTAGATGAAGAATTAGAAAAACAAGTTCAAAGTTTAGAACGTCGTGAAATTATTGAAAGTTCTGTCAGTAATTATGGTGGTGCCATTGTTGTCAAATCTATTGACGAAGCTTTCGAGGTTTCTAATCAATTGGCTCCAGAGCATTTAGAAGTTTTGACTACTGACCCTTTAGCCCAACTTCCAAAAATCAAAAATGCTGGTTCAATCTTTCTTGGAGAATATACGCCAGAACCATTGGGCGACTATATGTCAGGAAGTAATCATGTCTTACCTACTGGCGGAACGGCCAAGTTTTACTCTGGCTTAGGCGTCTACAATTTTGTTAAATATTCAACTTATAGTTATTATCCTAAAGAAATTTTGGCGGATTTCAAAGAAGATGTTGTAACTTTTGCTAAATCAGAAGGAATGAGTGCTCATGCCAATTCAATTTCTGTGAGATTTGATGATGAAAAAAAGGAGAAATAAATGCGTACAGCAACGATAACTCGTGAGACAAAAGAAACCCAAATCTATCTAACGCTTGATTTAGATGGCTCAGGAAGAAGCGAAATCGATACCAATATTGGTTTTTTAGACCACATGTTGATACTCCTTGCTTTTCATAGCGATTTTGATATTAAACTCACTGCTCATGGCGACCATGAAAATTTAGGCATGGACCCTCATCATCTCATTGAAGATGTGGCAATTTCTCTTGGAAAATGTATCAATGAAGCTTTAGGAGATAAACTTGGAATTCGTCGCTATGGCAGTTTTACGATTCCAATGGATGAAGCACTGGTTACCTGTGATTTAGACATTAGTGGACGCCCTTATTTGGTATTTAATGCCGATTTATCAGGAAATCAAAAACTTGGTGGCTATGATACCGAAATGACTGAAGAATTTTTCCGAGCCCTTGCTTTTAATGCTGGGATTACTTTACATATTAATGAACATTATGGGAAAAACACGCATCATATCATTGAAGGAATCTTTAAATCTATGGCACGTGCCCTTAAACAAGCGATAAGTATTGATGAGACTAAAGTTGGAAAAATACCAAGCAGTAAAGGAGTTTTGCGAGCGAATTAAAAGAGTTATACATTAACATCGAGGAATTCCCTGAAAAACTTCAGAATACGCTAAAAGATGCAAAAGTTTATGATAGCAGTTCGTCTCCTGAAGCCCAAGTGTTGTTCATTGATAAGAAAGACGGTTATTATTTAAAGATAGCTTCAAAAAAATCATTAGAGCGAGAAGCTGAAATGACAGACTATTTTAAAAAGAAAAATTTAGGCTTAGGATATATTTCTTATTTATCAGACCAGTCACAAGATTTTCTGCTCAAAGAAAAAATACAAGGAGACAATTATCTAGCAAAGCAGTATCTCAAAAATCCAAAACAACTATGTGATAGCCTTGCTGAAAATCTACGATTCCTTCATGAACAGAATTTTGAAGATTGTCCGATTTTAGACCATTCTGAACGTTATCTGAAAAAAGTTGAAAATAATGCAAGACTAAAGAAATCAAATCTAGATTTTGTAACTAACTATAATATTCATACACCCGAAGAAGCTTATGATTATATACAAAACAATAAACTATTATTAAAGGATGATACGCTTTTACATGGAGATTACTGTCTACCTAATATCATTTTAGATAATTGGCAATTTAAAGGCTTTATCGATTTGGATTGTGCAGGTGTTGGTGACCGACATATTGACCTCTTTTGGGGAGCATGGACGCTCAATTTCAACATTGGGACTGACCAATATCGTGATCGCTTCTTTGATGCCTATGGTCGGGATAAGATTGATATTGACCGATTGAAATTAATTGGCTGTTGTGAGGTTTTTGGATATTTTTAAATATAAATAGGAATTTATTTCCATTTACTATTGAAAGGAGAAGTATGGCAAATATTGTTATCATCGACTACAACCTTGGAAATCTTCAAAGTATCCAAGCAGCCTTTTTACGATTGGGACAAGAAACAGTAATTTCGAGAGATTTAGAAGAAATTCGCAGGGCAGATGCACTTATTCTTCCAGGAGTGGGGGCTTTTCCTACCGCAATGAATAACCTGAAAAAGTTTAATTTAATTGATGTTTTAAAGGAGCGAGCTGATGCCGGAATACCTATATTAGGGATTTGTCTAGGAATGCAAGTGCTGTTTGAAAAAGGAATTGAAATAGAAGAATGCCAAGGGTTAGGGCTTTTAAAAGGAGAAGCCATTCCAATAAAATCAAGTGAGAAAATTCCACACATGGGTTGGAATCAATTAAAACTAGTCAAAACTAAGCCAATAACTGCTTATTTGGCTGATAGTGATGAAGTTTATTTTGTTCGCTCCTATCAAGCGACTTGTCCTGATGATGAACTCATTGCCTATACAACATACGGAGAAGCGATGATTCCTGCCATTGTGGGGAAAAATAACATTATCGGTTGCCAATTTCACCCTGAAAAGAGTGGAAAAATTGGCGGAAAAATACTAAGAGCATTTTTGGAGGAAATTTAATGGAAATTATCCCAGCGATTGATTTACAAAATGGAGAAGCTGTACGTCTCTACAAGGGGGATTATGATAAGAAAACGGTCTATTCTAAAAATCCACTAGAAATTGCTCAAAAATTTGAACAAATGGGAGCAAAATATTTACATTTAGTCGACTTAGATGGTGCTAAGCTAGGGCAAACCAGAAATTTAGAGATTGTGCGAAAAATAAAAGACCAAACTAATTTAAAAATAGAAATTGGTGGTGGAATTAGAAATTTAGATACAGTTAGCCTTTATCTTGAACAGATTGGCGTAGAACGTGTGATTTTAGGGACTGCAGCAGCAGAAAAACCTGATTTTCTTAAAGAACTGTTGGTTAAATATGGTTTGAGCAGAATTGTTGTTGGAGTGGATATTAGGGAGGGTTTTGTCTCAACGAGTGGTTGGTTAGAAAAAACAACTCTTCCTTATCTATCATTTTTAAAAGATTTAGAGAAAATAGGTGTTAAAACCGTCATTGTCACTGATATTTCCAAGGACGGTACGTTAACTGGACCGAATTTTGAACTTTATGATGAGATTTCAAAAGAAACTTCTTTAGATGTCATTGTTTCTGGTGGGGTAAAGGATAGTTCGGATATTCAACGAGCAGCAGATTCTGATTTCTATGGAATCATTGTTGGAAAAGCTTACTATGAAGGAAAAATTAATCTTGAAAAGGAGTTCAATCATGCTAACAAAAAGAATTATCCCTTGTCTTGATATTAAAAATGGTAAGGTCGTTAAGGGAATCAATTTTGTTGGTCTAAAAGAAATTGGTGACCCAGTGGAGATAGCAAAAATATATGAAGAACAATGTGCAGATGAAATTGTTTTTCTTGATATAACGGCTTCTTTTGAAGAACGTGAAATTATTGGTGAGTTAATCGGACGTGCAGCACGTGAGCTTTCAATTCCATTAACCGTTGGTGGAGGAATTCGTTCTATTAACGATTTTAGAAGAATTCTTGCTAGTGGAGCTGACAAAGTGTCCATAAATTCGGCGGCAATAGAAAATCCTGAACTTATCCATCAAGCGGCTAATGAATTTGGCGTTCAATGCGTTGTGGTTGCGATTGATGCCAAGGCGAATGAATCGGGGTCTAGCTTTGAAGTTTATATCAAAGGTGGGCGAGAAAATACAGGAATTGATTTAGTTGAATGGGCCAAAAAATGTGAAAAATTAGGTGCAGGAGAGATTTTATTGACCTCAATGGATAAAGATGGTACAAAAACAGGCTATGATTTAAAAATGTTAAATGCCGTTTGCTCTGCAGTTAATATTCCCGTTATTGCAAGTGGTGGTTGTGGTTCTATTTCGGATATTATTGAAGTTTTTGAAAAGACAAAAAGTGATGCGTCCCTTGTTGCTTCTTTATTTCATTATGGAGAAGCAACAGTGGATAAAGTTAAAGAAGAACTCATAAAAAATCGTATTCCAGCAAGAATAATTAAGAAGGAGATTATATGAAACCAGACTTTCAAAAGCAGGCGCTTATTCCTGTCATTGTACAAGATTATCAAACGAAGCAAGTTTTGATGATGGCTTATACAAACGAGGAGGCCTATCAGAAAATGCTTGAAAGTGGCGAAACTTGGTTTTGGTCACGTTCAAGACAAAAACTTTGGCATAAAGGGGAAGAATCGGGTCATTTTCAAAAAGTAAAAGGGATGCGCTTAGATTGTGACCAGGATACTTTCCTTGTTTTTGTTGAGCAGACAGGTAATGCTTGTCATACAGGTGCCTATTCTTGTTTTTATGACGAAGTCATTCCTTTTGATGACTCGGATATTTTTGCTGATTTAGAAAAACAAATCGCTGACAGAAAAGCACATCCAGTAGAGAAATCATATACAAATTATTTGCTTGACCAAGGCATTGACAAGGTTTTAAAGAAAGTTGGTGAAGAGGCCAGTGAGGTAATTATCGCTAGTAAAAATTCGGATAAGACTGAACTCTTGGGTGAAATTGATGATTTGCTTTATCATTTATTTGTGCTGATAAATCAAACTGATATTTCTCTTGAAGAAGTGCGGCAAAAAGCGCGAGAGCGTCATCAGATTGAAGGAAACAAAAAGAAATTTCACACAAGGACGGCAGATTAAATGAAAAAATTAGATTATCATTTGCATTCTTATTTTTCGGCTGACAGCGAGGAAAATCCCAGAAATCATGTCTTAGAAGCGATTGAGCATGGTTTGGAGGAAATCTGTTTTACAGAACATCGTGATTTTTATTTTCCTGAGATTGATTTTTCGTTGAATGTAGCCAAGTATTTTCGAGAAATCAATAGATTACAAGTAGAGTTTAAAGATAAAATTACAATAAAAATTGGTCTGGAAATGGGGATAGATTTACGGTTTAAATCAGAAATTAGTGAATTTATCAATTCAGCTCCGTTTGATTTTGTGATTGCTTCTGTCCATGAAATTGATGATATAGAAGTCTATGATGGAACGGATTTTTATCTAAATAAATCTAAAGAAGAAGCTCAAAAAGAATATCTTTTAGCTTGTTTAGGTATTGTTCAAAATTTTGAGTTATATAATTCTTTTGGACACTTGGATTATGTTGCCAGATATGGCGCATACGCTGATAAATCAATAAATTTTGTGGATTTTGAAGTGATATTGCTAGAAATTTTAAGAAACTTGGCTTCAAAAGGTAAAGCCTTAGAAGTGAATACGAGATTGTTTAGTGAATCGAAAACTCAGCAATTTTACAGTGATTTATTGATTAATTTTAAAAAATTAGGTGGAGAATTTGTTACTTTAGGAACGGATAGTCATGTCGCAAAGCATGATTGGGCGGCAATTGATAATGCAAGAGAAATAATTAAAAAAGCTGGTTTTAAAGAATTAGCGACTTTCAGCAAGATGAAAGTAAAATAAAAAAAGTCTATTTGCAAATAGACTTTTTTATTTTATGATGCCAAATCTTTCTCAAGTAGAGCAAGGCGTTCTTGAACTTCTTGATTTGAAAGCTGATGAGCTTTGATATAGCGGTTATCTGGATGAACTCGACATTCATGTGAACAAGCACCAAGATATTTAGCTTCATTTTCTTTGGAAGCTAACATTTGTCTGTTGCATTCTGGATTTCCACAATTAATATAACGTTCGCAAGGACTTCCATCAAACCAATCACGTCCAACGATGACGTGTTCTTTTTGATTAATCGGAACTGCAATTCGACTATCAAAGACATACATTTGTCCATCCCAAAGGTCCCCTTGGACTTCTGGGTCTTTACCGTAAGTAGCAATTCCGCCATGAAGTTGACCAACATCTTTAAATCCTTCACGAACAAGCCAACCTGAGAACTTTTCACAGCGAATTCCACCTGTACAATAAGTTAAAACACGTTTTTCCATGAATTGTTCTTTGTTATCTCGAATCCACTGTGGAAGTTCGCGGAAACTTCTAATTTCAGGGCGAATTGCTCCTCGGAAATGACCAAGGTCAAACTCATAATCATTTCGTGCGTCAATGACAACTGTATTTTCATCAAGCATAGCTTCACGAAACTCTTTGGGATCAAGGTAAGCACCTGTGAGTTCCAAGGGATTAACATCGTCTTCTAAACTCAAGTTAACCAATTCTGGGCGATAACGAACATGCATTTTCTTAAAGGCATTTTGTTTGGCTTCATCAATTTTAAAAATTGTTGACGTGAAGCGAGAATCATTTTTCATGAGTGACATGTAAGCATTCGTTTGTTCAACAGTTCCTGAAACAGTTCCGTTAATTCCTTCGTCAGCAACTAAGATACGTCCTTTTAAACCTAGGGCCTTACAGTCTGATAGGTGCTTTTGAGCGAAAGATTCTCCATCTTCGATTGGGACATATTGATAATATAATAAAACTCGATAATCTTGAGTCATTTTTTCTCCTTATTCTATTGGTACATCATGATCCATTATAATTTAATCATTTTAGTCCTATCAAAAGCAACAAAATTGCTTGTCTATTTATTAACAAGCAACTGATCTATGGTCTTTATAAAAGATATTTAAAAGAAATTTTAATCTTTTTGTTGTTAAATTCTTGTTAATACAAAAAAATGCATTAAATATTATTATTTTATTGACAATTTAAAATATTACGAGTATTATAATGTAAATTAACAAAAAAGAGGAACTTGAAATGACATACACACAATTTTCATTGTTGTTGATCAAGGTGGACCTACATTAGCTTTTCGGCTAAAATATGTAGGTCCTATTTGACAACAGTCATTTCGAGGACCATGAGACGTCCTCAGGGGCGTCTTTTTTGTTTCTTAATAAAAAATAGAGGTAATATTATGCGAAAAATTGAATTCTTTGACACTAGCCTAAGAGATGGCGAACAAACACCTGGCGTGATTTTTTCCATAGCCGAGAAGGTAACTATTGCAAAACAACTTGAAAAATGGGGGATATCTGTGATTGAAGCTGGCTTTCCTGCAGCGAGTCCGGATAGTTTTGAAGCTGTAAAACAAATTTCTAAAGCTTTAAAGGAGACGGCGGTAACAGCATTAGCTCGTTGCGTTATAACTGACATTGATAAAGCAGTAGAGGCAGTAAGAGAAGCTCAACATCCACAAATTCATGTTTTTATTGCCACTTCACCCATTCACATGAAATATAAGCTCAAAATAAGTCCTGATGAAGTTCTAAAAACGATTGATAAATGCGTAAGACATGCTCATGAGCAGGTTGAAGTTGTTGAATTTTCGCCGGAAGATGCGACACGTACTGAACCGGAATTTCTCTTGAAAGCCGTTCAAACCGCAGTAGATGCTGGAGCAACTTACATCAATATTCCTGATACTGTTGGTTATACAACTCTGGAAGAATATGGAAAAATATTTAAAATGTTGATTGATAATATTAAAGCTGACCGTGAAATTATTTTTAGTCCGCATTGTCATGATGATTTAGGGATGGCTGTAGCAAATTCATTAGCAGCAATTAAAGCTGGAGCAGGTAGAGTAGAAGGTACGGTCAATGGAATTGGCGAACGGGCTGGAAATGCTGCGATTGAAGAAATTGCAGTTGCTTTGCATATTCGTAAGGATTATTATCAGGCGAAAAGTCCCTTAGTTCTTGCGGAAACAATGGCAACAGCAGAATTAATTTCGCAATTTTCAGGAATTGCTATTCCTAAAAACAAGGCGGTTGTTGGGGCAAATGCATTCGCTCATGAATCTGGAATTCATCAGGATGGTGTTCTTAAAAATGCCGAAACTTATGAAATCATTAGTCCAGAACTTGTTGGAATAAAACACAATTCACTACCACTCGGGAAACTGTCAGGTCGGCATGCATTTACTGAAAAACTGACCGAACTTAATATTTCATATGACGCAAAGGAACTTCCAAACCTGTTTGAACGTTTTAAACGTCTGGCTGACAAGAAAAAGGAAATTACTGACGCTGATATTCATGCTTTATTCACGGGCGAAACGGTGAAAAATCTGGCTGGTTTCATTCTTAATAATGTTCAGATTGATGGGCATAAAGCACTAGTCGAACTCAAAAACCAAGATGCTGAAATTTATGTCAGCCAGGGAGAGGGTTCTGGTTCAGTTGATGCGATTTTCCAAGCCATTGATAAAGTCTTTAATCATCAACTAAAATTAATTTCTTATTCTGTTGATGCTGTGACTAATGGAATTGATGCACAAGCAACAACCGTTGTTTCTGTCGAAAATCTCGCTACCGGTACAATTTTTAATGCTAAAGGGGTCGATTATGATGTCTTAAAAGGTAGTGCGATTGCTTATATGAATGCGAATGTACTGGTACAGAAAGAAAACTCACAAGGAAAGGTTGAACAAATTTCAGCTCATGATGGGATTTAAAAGACTATTTTTATAAATATGGCAGATAAAAAAATATGAAGAGGAAAATTATTTATCTTCTGATTGTACTGATAATAATTTTTTTGGGACTAGGAATTTGGAAGTCTTGGAATAAACCTCAAACTAATCTGAACTATTCTATTTCAAAAATTAAGGCGGCATACAAGGAAACTTGGAAATACAATCATTGGCAGGTAAACTTTCCCAAAGTATCAAAATTAGTAAGTTATCATACGAATGAAGGCTGGTCTGGGGATGGCGAAAATCTTGCCATTTTCCGATTGACTAATTTTTCAAGTCTGGTTGGTTTTTCGTCAAACATTTTAACAGAAGATAAACAGACTTTTCTTGACGCCCTCACTGATCTAAAGCTAGCTAAATTAGATTATCCAAACTTTAGTCATTCCTTACTTTACAAAATTTATAAACAAAATGAGTATAAAGGAGCTTATTTCGATTATTTTTATATGATTGCATACAAGCAAAGCGAATGTTTATACGTCCTACCTATTCATATTTGATAAAAAAGAGAAAAGAGGTAACTGTCATGTGGACAGCTTATAAAAAGTTTTGGAAAGATGCGTTACATTTAGAGAAAACAGCAACGCGCGCCGAATTTTGGTGGGGCGTGCTTGGTCTGTTGCTCACGGAAGCGATACTGTGGGGGATATATCTAGGCTACTTCGCGCTTGTCGGACATGGAAATATCAACGAGGGTATTAATGGTGGAAGTCCGCTCAGTATTTTTCCGATGATTTGGCTCATTATCATGGGTATAGCCAATTTTGTAATACTCATAGCTTTCCTATTTCTCATATTTCGGCGGATGAATGACGCACGCCTCAGCAAAGTCTGGCTTTTGTTTCTCATCGTACCAGTATTTATCTTGTGGTTGGCAATGCTATTTCAGCAAATCTGGTTGGCCACACCGCTTATGCTTGTGACGGGATTAGGAGTTTTAGTCCTCATTGCTCTTTGTCAAACGCCGTCAAAGCCACAAGACTTGGACGAAGTTATTCCGCTTGTAGCAGGTGACTCCGTCATCACAATAACACGGCGCTGGGCTTATTCGGGAAGTGTTCGTAAATTTAAAATTTTTATTGATGGTAATTTTGTGGGTGGAATCAAGGTCAATCAAGCCAAAACATTTAAGCTTGCTGCGGGTAATCATAATATCAAAGCCAAGTTAGATTATTGTGGAAGCAATAGGCTGACGGTCGAGGCAGGCGAGAAGCCTGTGGCGGTTGAATTACGTGGTCGAAACTTGTTTCAATCTTTTATTCACAGCTTATGGCGGGTCAATGAATATCTGATTTTGCAAGAAAAAAATGAAAAATAAACAGGTCAGCTTTGGACTTGGTTTGATGTTGGACTGTCTCTCCTTGTCCAACGCTATTACGTCTGGCATTTAGCGGGCAAGGAATTTCCACAGGAAATTGAGAAAAATCGAAAATTTAATAAAAAATAGAAAGAAGAAAAATGACTAAAAAAATTGTAACCTTATCAGGCGATGGTATCGGCCCTGAGATTATAAATGCGGGACTGCAAGTCCTGTCTGCAGTAGCTGAGAAAATCGGCTTTGACTATGAATTGGACGCGAAAGATTTTGGAGGCGCAGCGATTGACAAATTTGGTGTGCCATTACCTGATGAAACGCTTGAAGCGGCGCGCAATGCGGATGCGATTTTACATGCCGCGATTGGCGACCCGAAATTTGACGGCGCGGAAATTCGCCCTGAGCAGGGATTACTCAAAATTCGTAAGGAGTTAGGCTTGTTTGCCAATGTCCGTCCTTTGAAAATTTATGAACCATTGAAACATTTGTCGCCCATTAAAAATGTCGAAAATGTGGATTTTGTGACCATTCGTGAGCTGACAGGCGGGGTGTATTTCGGCGAGCATACGCTTGAAGCTGACAAAGCGCGGGACATCAACGATTACACACGTATCGAGATTGAGCGTGTGGTTCGATTTGCTTTTGAAACGGCGCAAAAACGCCCACGTAAGCAGGTTACGAGCGTGGATAAACAAAATGTCCTTGCCACCTCAAAACTTTGGCGCAAGACGGTGGACGAGGTCGCGAAAGACTATCCTGACGTGACTTACGAGCATCAGTTGGTTGACTCTTGCGCCATGCTCCTGATTACCAATCCGCAGAAATTTGACGTGATTGTAACGGAAAATCTCTTTGGCGACATTTTGACGGACGAGGCGTCAAGTTTGGCGGGGACTCTAGGGTGTAGCGCGTCAAGTTCGCATGGTGCGGGGACGGCATTTTACGAGCCTATCCACGGCTCTGCGCCTGACATCGCAGGCAAAGGCATTGCCAACCCTGTCAGCATGATTTTGTCGGTCGCCATGATGTTGCGCGAGAGTTTTGAGTTGGAAAATGGTGCGGTGCTGATTGAGCGTGCGGTCGAAAAAACGCTTGCTGACGGTATTTTCACGCAAGATTTGGGTGGAAGTGCGACGACGGATGAGATGACAAAGGCGATTTTGGAGCGGTTGTAAAATGACAGAAGATTGGAATATTGAAGCAGGCAATGACTTAGCTGCGCTGCGTGCGTCAGGGATTGTACGGCGAGGCAATAAAATTTTACTTGACCATGTCCTTGACACGGGCGAATATTGGTTGCCCGGTGGACACGTCAAAATTGGCGAGACGACGGAAAATGCCTTGAAACGAGAGTTCCAGGAGGAGCTGACGGTTGCTATTTCGGACGTTCATTTGACGAGCATCATCGAAAATTTTAGGCATTGGCATGGCTATCGGACGCATGTGGTTGAGTTTATTTATGTGGTTGAGGATAGTCTGGACATTTCGGACACACCCGTTTTGACGGCGGATAATGACAATGTGGAAAAGCGCTGGGTTGAGGTTTCTGAGCTGTCAAATTTGACAGAGCTTTTGACAGATTTGTCAAAAAATTTACGACACTTTGTGAGCAGGGATAGATAGAAAAAGAATTAGGCCAAATTTGACCTTGTAAGAGGATTTGGGATGATAGATATAAAAACAAAAAATTTGATTTTTCTAGGCTTGCTTGCTTATTGGCTATTTCCAGTCGCTCTTGCGCTATTTGTCGCCATTTCTCAAATGGACTATACGCCAGGATTTAATTTTGGGGATTATTTTATTGGTTCATTTTTGATGGGACTCATTTTCCTCCCTCTGCCAATCCTTAGCTATATCATTTTATTGTGGCTTTGCACAGCGATTTGTATCATGACGGTGTCAAATTTAGGAACAACAAAAGCAAAAATCTGGGGGCGAGTACTTTTGGTTATTGGGATTTTGACGGCGGTCATTAGCCTGTCGGGAGCAATAATTTTTAGCTTAGCATTATCGCTTGACGGCATTGCATTTCTAATCTTACTTCTGCCAATTTTCTGCTTTAGTCTTGCTTACCGCAGAATTACAAAGATTGATAGTAGTAAAGTTAAGAGAAAGTGAAAAATAAATCGCGTCAAATTTGACATAAATAAAAAAATAAGAAAGAAGAACAAAAAATGACAGCAAAAACAATTTTTGACAAACTCTGGGACCGCCATGTGGTCGCAGGAAATGAGGGGGAGCCACAGCTTCTCTATATTGACCTCCATGTTATACATGAAGTAACGAGTCCACAGGCATTTCAAGGTCTGCGTGATGCAGGGCGGAGCGTTCGACGCAGGGATTTAACTTATGGAACACTTGATCATAATGTTCCAACAAAAGATATTTTTAATATTCAAGATTTGATTTCTAAAAAGCAAATTGATACCTTTACTAAAAATGTCAAGGAATTTGGTATACCGGCAGAAGCGCATGGCGGCAAAGGACAAGGAATTGTTCACATGGTCGCCCCTGAATCTGGGCGTACGCAACCCGGTAAAACAATTGTCTGTGGTGATAGTCATACTGCGACAAATGGGGCTTTTGGCGCTATTGCGTTCGGAATTGGAACTAGTGAAGTAGAGCATGTCCTTGCGACTCAAACCATCTGGCAAGTCAAACCTAAACGTATGAAAATCGAATTTCAAGGTCATCCCCAAAAAGGAGTTTATAGTAAAGATTTTATTCTCGCTCTCATTGCCAAATATGGGGTTGATGCAGGTGTAGGTTATGCGGTTGAGTATACTGGGAATGCCATTAGTGATTTAAGCATGGAAGAACGGATGACAATTTGTAACATGTCCATTGAATTTGGGGCAAAAATGGGCCTGATGAATCCTGACGAAAAAACTTATGATTATGTCAAAGGACGCGAATATGCTCCTGAAAACTTTGACGAAGCTGTCAGTAAATGGGAAAAACTTGTCAGTGATTCTGACGCGGTTTATGACAAGGTCTTAACCCTTGATGTTAGTCAATTAAAACCCATGGTGACTTGGGGAACCAATCCGGGCATGGGCTTAGAATTTGGTGAAGAATTTCCTAAAATTAATGATGACTTAAACTACGAACGTGCTTATCAGTACATGGATTTGAAACCGGGACAAACCGCTTCTGATATTGACTTGGGTTATATTTTCATCGGTTCTTGTACCAATGCACGGCTTGGCGATTTAGAAGAAGCAGCAAAAATTATCAAAGGCAATCATATTGCTGACGGACTGACAGGAATTGTTGTACCCGGCAGTCGCCCTGTCAAAATCGCTGACGAAGAACTGGGTCTTGATAAAATCTTCAAGAACGCAGGTTTTGAATGGCGTGAACCCAGATGTTCGGCTTGTCTGGGCATGAATCCTGACCAAATCCCAGCTTATGTCCATTGCGCATCTACAAGTAATCGAAACTTTGAGGGACGTCAAGGACATAATGCCAGAACGCATTTATGCTCTCCTGCAATGGCGGCTGCGGCTGCAATCGCCGGTATATTTGTTGATGTTAGAGAAATTGTCTAATGAATACGAACCAATTTAATCAAGCGATGAACACAGACATTCAAGCTTTCATTCAAAACTTTGCACCAGCGATATTGGGGATTCTCATCATCTTCTGGGTCATTAGTCGTCAGCTTCGCGCACGCGTCGTGACTGCGCGCATGACAATCTATCTCATACTCATGGCATTTGGGGCTATCGAGATTTTCCAGTATGTTGAAAAGTCAGGATTGACGATTGGTTTTCTGGGCAATCTTCTGATTTACAGTCTGGTTTTGCCACCTATCTTTGGCTGGTTGAGGGTCTTGACCTATACTTACTTGGTCAATGATGACCAGCAGGTCATGCGCAAAGGAAATCTTTTGACTGCTCTTTTTTGGATTATTTATATGGCTTTGCACTTGGGACTAGATCATTTCACAAAAGCGCCAGGCAATCTCTTTTTGCTCTTTGACATTGGCTTTTCTTTATTGGTGCAACGCTATCTCGCCTATAACAAGGCGCGTAAGCATTTTCCAAAAGAAATTGAAAATAATCTAAAAACAAAAGCATGAATTTACAATTATTTAAAAATAAAAAATAATAGAAAGATAAAAATGGAAAAATTCACAATTTACAAAGGAACAAGCGTTCCATTGATGAACGACAATATTGACACTGACCAAATTATTCCTAAACAATTTTTAAAAGCGATTGATAAAAAAGGTTTTGGGAAAAACTTATTTTATGAATGGCGCTATAGCAAAGATTATGAGGAAAATCCCGATTTTGTGTTAAATAAGCCGCAATATCGCAAGGCCAGCTTGTTAATTTCTGGCGATAATTTTGGCTCAGGATCTTCCAGAGAACATGCGGCTTGGGCATTAGCAGATTATGGTTTTCGAGCCATTATTGCAGGTTCTTACTCAGACATTTTTTATAATAACAGCTTGAAAAATGGACTTTTACCCATTGTCCAACCCAAAGAGGCGCTAAAAAGTCTAGCCCAACTTTCAAGCCAAGAAGAAATCACAATTGATTTGCCTCATCAGTTAATTCAAACGAGCACAGAAAACTTTTATATTGAGATTGACCCCATTTGGAAAGATAAACTGATTAATGGTTTAGATGATATTGGGATTACTTTGCAATATGAACAAGCTATTACTGCCTATGAGCAAAAACATCAATAAAAGAGAGAAAAAGATGACAATTATTAGCTTAAAAAATGTGAATCTTACTCGAAATAAAACAGAAATTCTCAAAAATATCACTTGGCAGGTTAATCAAGGGGAAAATTGGGTGATTCTGGGTTTAAACGGTTCTGGAAAATCAAGTTTGTTGAAATTAATTTTGGCCGAAGAATGGAAAAGCTCAGGCCAATTAAGAGTATTAGGGACTGAATTTGGTAAAGGAGAAATTCCAAAACTTAGAAAACGAATCAGTGTGGTTGGCTCATTTATCGCCGAACGATTCCATTCAAATATCAAAGCCGAAAATCTAGTCTATACAGGTAAATTTAATTCAAGTATGCTCTATAAACCTTATAGAGACCAAGAACTCGACGAAGCCCGTAATCTTTTGATGAAAATTGGAGCCGAAGCACTTATTGGTCGAACTTACGGGAGCCTCTCACAGGGAGAAAAACAAGTTTTACTTATTGCTAGAAGTCTAATTTTAAAGCCTGAACTATTAATCTTAGATGAAGCAACCAATGGTTTAGATTTATTTGCAAAAGAAAATTTATTAAAGCAACTTGAACAAATTAATAAATTAGAAAATGGGCCAACAATCATTTATATTACTCATCATCCTGATGAAATTTCTGATACTTTTACGCACCTTTTACTTTTAAGAGCAGGAGAAGTCGTTCAAGCAGGCAAAAAAGATGACTTATTAAATGAAAAAATACTGACAGATTTTTATCAAGAAAATATTGAAATTCAACGAATTAAGCATAAGTATTTCATTATTCCGATGAATTTTTAAAAAGAAAGCAAAAGTATTTTATAGACTTTATTGAATATTCTGACAAATTATTGTATTTTCAATTTTTTAATGATAAAATAACTCTATAAAAATTTACGGGGAGGTCAAAAAGATAACATATGGAATTCAAATATAACGGAAAAGTTGAATCAATAGAGCTCAATAAGTATTCAAAAACATTGACACAAGACCCAACACAGCCAGCGACCAAAGCCATGCACTATGGCATTGGTTTTAAAGATGAGGACTTCAAAAAAGCTCAGGTCGGAATCGTCAGCATGGATTGGGACGGAAATCCCTGTAACATGCACTTGGGCACACTCGGTAGTAAAATCAAAAATTCTGTCAATCAAACTGACGGACTGATTGGGCTTCAATTTCACACGATTGGGGTTTCTGACGGAATTGCCAACGGAAAGCTTGGCATGAGATATTCCTTGGTCAGTCGTGAAGTTATTGCTGACAGTATTGAAACCAACGCTGGCGCCGAATATTACGATGCAATTGTCGCTGTTCCCGGTTGTGACAAAAATATGCCAGGCTCAATCATTGGCATGGCTCGGCTCAATCGTCCGTCAATTATGGTTTATGGTGGAACGATTGAACATGGCGAATACAAAGGCGAAAAGTTAAATATTGTTTCGGCTTTTGAAGCGCTTGGACAAAAAATCACTGGAAATATTTCCGAGGAAGATTATCACGGCGTCATTTGTAATGCCATTCCGGGACAGGGTGCTTGTGGGGGCATGTATACAGCAAATACACTGGCTTCGGCAATTGAAACTTTGGGAATGAGTTTGCCTTATTCGGCTTCAAATCCAGCGGTCAGTCAAGAAAAAGAAGACGAATGTGATGAAATTGGTCTGGCAATCAAAAATTTGCTAGAAAAAGACATCAAACCAAGCGATATCATGACCAAGGAAGCTTTTGAAAATGCCATAACGATCGTCATGGTTCTCGGTGGTTCAACTAATGCTGTGCTTCATATCATTGCCATGGCTAATGCCATCGGTGTCGAAATTACGCAAGATGATTTTCAACGTATTTCCGATGTCACGCCTGTGCTTGGCGACTTCAAGCCAAGTGGCAAGTACATGATGGAAGATTTGCACAAAATTGGTGGCGTGCCTGCTGTTTTGAAATATTTGCTCAAAGAGGGCAAGCTTCATGGCGACTGTTTGACAGTTACTGGTAAAACTCTAGCTGAAAATGTTGAAACAGCACTGGATTTGGACTTTGACAGCCAAGACATTATTCGACCACTTGAAAATCCTATCAAAGCAACAGGTCATTTGCAAATTCTCTATGGCAATCTTGCTGAAGGTGGTTCTGTGGCAAAAATTTCTGGAAAAGAAGGGGAATTTTTCAAAGGAACAGCTCGTGTCTTTGATGGCGAACAACATTTTATTGACGGAATTGAGTCAGGTCGTTTGCACGCAGGAGATGTCGCTGTCATTCGTAATATCGGTCCAGTCGGAGGCCCAGGAATGCCAGAAATGTTAAAACCGACCTCAGCCTTGATTGGAGCAGGTCTTGGAAAATCTTGTGCTTTGATTACTGACGGACGTTTCTCTGGTGGCACACATGGCTTTGTGGTTGGCCACATTGTCCCCGAAGCGGTTGAGGGTGGATTGATTGGCTTGGTCGAAGATGATGATATTATCGAGATTGATGCGGTCAATAACAGCATTAGTTTGAAAGCTGCTGACGATGAGATTGCTAGACGACGTGCCAATTATCAAAAACCTGCTCCTAAAGCAACGCGTGGGGTTCTTGCTAAATTTGCTAAACTCACGCGCCCAGCCAGTGAAGGCTGTGTGACTGATTTATAGAAAGGATTGCATGAAAAAAATAAAGTTAGAAAAACCAACTTCTGGCTCTCAGCTCGTCCTTGAAACTCTAAAAAATCTTGGAGTAGAGATTATATTTGGCTACCCCGGTGGAGCTATGCTCCCTTTATATGACGCGATTCATAGTTTTGAAGGAATTAAACACATCTTAGCTCGTCATGAGCAAGGGGCGACTCATGAGGCTGAAGGTTACGCCAAATCTTCTGGTAAGGTTGGTGTTGTCGTGGTTACCTCTGGACCGGGCGCGACAAATGCAGTAACGGGAATTGCTGATGCTTATCTTGATTCCGTTCCATTGCTCATTTTTACTGGACAGGTGGGACGTCAGTCTATCGGTAAGGACGCTTTTCAAGAAGCTGATACTGTCGGCATTACCGCACCCATCACAAAATATAATTATCAAATCAGAGATACGGCCGATATCCCAAGAATCGTGACTGAAGCTTATTATTTGGCTCAGACGGGTCGTCCCGGACCGGTAGAAATTGATTTGCCTAAGGACGTTTCCACCCTTGAAGTCACTGAAATCAATGACCCAACTTTGAATTTGCCCCATTACAGTCCTACTGAAACTGCAAGCAATCATCAGTTAGAAAAATTACTGACGAAACTTTCTGTCAGTAAACGTCCAGTCATTATTGCGGGTGGTGGCATTAATTATTCAGATTCTGTCAGTGAATTTCGTGAATTTGTTGAAAAATATCGAATTCCTGTGGTTTCGACTTTACTAGGTTTAGGAACTTTACCGATTGATCACGAATTACAATTGGGTATGGCAGGAATGCATGGTTCTTATGCAGCCAATATGGCTCTGGTCAAAGCTGATTATATTATCAACTTTGGCTCCCGTTTTGATGATCGAGTTGTTTCCAATCCCTTAAAATTCGCTGAGAATGCAGTCGTTGCTCATATTGATATTGACGCTGCCGAACTTGGAAAAATCGTAAAAACAGATATTCCCATTCATTCAGATTTGAAAGATGCACTGACGAAACTTCTGGATTTTCCTAAAGTTGATACAGATTTTACTGACTGGGTTCAATTGGTCACAGAAAATAAGAAAAAAGTACCATTTGCTTACGAAACGCCACAAGATGAAATTCGTCCACAAGAATCTATCGAATTAATTGGAAAATATACTGACGGAAATTCAATCATTGTTACTGACATTGGACAGCACCAGATGTGGGCAGCGCAATATTATCCTTACAAAAACGCTCGTCAGCTGATTACGTCTGGTGGAATGGGAAGCATGGGCTTTGGCATCCCAGCGGCAATTGGTGCCAAGCTTGCCAATCCTGATAAAAATGTCATCGTTTTTGTCGGAGATGGTGGTTTTCAAATGACCAATCAAGAACTGGCTTTACTTAATGGCTATGGCATTGCAATCAAAGTGGTGTTGATTAATAATCATTCGCTAGGAATGGTTCGTCAGTGGCAAGAATCTTTCTATGAGGAGCGCCGCTCACAATCCGTTTTTGATGCCGAACCCAAATTTCAATTATTGGCTGAGGCTTACGGAATCAAACACTTGAAGCTAGAAAATCCCAAGACTTTGGCTGAAGATTTGAAAATCATTACAAAAGATGAACCAATGCTTATCGAAATTGTCATTTCAAAATCTGAACATGTTTTGCCAATGATACCAGCAGGATTACATAATGACGAGATGATTGGTCTGACTTTTACTGACGATAGGGAGGTGGACAATGCGTAGAATGATTATTGCAAAGCTTCATAATGTCACAGGAATTATGAATCGCTTCACGGCCGTTCTCAACCGTAGGCAGGTAAATATCATCTCAATTACCGCTGGCGTGACGGAAAGTCAGGATTTAACTCATACCACTTTTGTCATTGAAGTAGACTATCTTAATGAGGTGGAACAAATTATCAAACAGTTAAATCGCTTAATCGATGTGATTGAGGTTGCTGACATTACTGATTTGCCTCATGTAGCTCGTGAAGTGGTTTTAATCAAAGTATCAGCTCCACCAACGATACGTGCAGAAATTTTTACAATGATTGAACCTTTTAGGGTAAATGTCGTTGATGTCAATCGTGAGAATGTCACCATTCAACTCACTGGTGACTCAGCAAAGATTGAAGCACTCATTGATGTGGTCAGTCCTTATGGTATTCTCAACATGGCTCGGACAGGTAGCGCAGGTTTTGAGCGGGGATAAATTTAAAAAAAGTTAACAAATAAATAGAAAATAGAGGAAACAAAAATGGCAGTTACAATGTATTATGAAGAAGATGTAGAAGTAGCCGCACTCGCGGGTAAGAAAATCGCAGTGATTGGATATGGCTCACAAGGACACGCTCATGCACAAAACTTGCGTGATTCTGGTCATGATGTGATTATTGGCGTTCGTCAGGGGAAATCTTTTGATAGAGCAAAAGAAGATGGCTTTGAAACATTTGAAGTAGGAGAAGCAGTAGCTAAAGCTGATGTCATTATGGTTCTGGCACCTGATGAACTTCAACAATCTATTTATGAAGAGGACATAAAACCAAATTTGAAATCAGGTTCAGCACTTGGTTTTGCCCATGGTTTCAATATTCATTTTGGCTATATTGAAGTTCCAGAAGATGTTGATGTCTTCATGGTTGCGCCAAAAGCGCCGGGACATCTCGTTCGGCGGACTTTTACCGAAGGTTTCGGAACGCCAGCTTTGTTCGTTTCGCATCAAAATGCCACTGGTCATGCGCGTGAAATCGCTATGGACTGGGCGAAAGGCATTGGTTGTGCCCGTGTGGGAATTATCGAAACAACTTTCAAAGAAGAAACAGAAGAAGATTTGTTTGGCGAACAAGCTGTGCTTTGTGGTGCTTTGACAGCACTTGTTGAAGCTGGTTTTGAAACACTGACAGAAGCTGGATATGCTGGTGAATTGGCTTACTTTGAAGTGCTGCATGAAATGAAATTGATTGTTGACCTTATGTACGAAGGTGGTTTCACTAAAATGCGTCAGTCAATCTCAAATACTGCCGAATTTGGCGATTATGTGACTGGACCACGCATTATTACTGACGAAGTTAAAAAGAATATGAAACTCGTGTTGGCTGACATTCAATCAGGAAAATTTGCGCAAGATTTCGTTGATGATTTCAAAGCTGGACGTCCAAAATTAACTGCTTATCGTGAAGCAGCTAAAAATCTGGAAATTGAAAAAATCGGTGCAG
Source organism: Lactococcus cremoris subsp. cremoris NBRC 100676 (assembly GCF_001591705.1). GTDB lineage: Bacteria > Bacillota > Bacilli > Lactobacillales > Streptococcaceae > Lactococcus > Lactococcus cremoris. Next base: position 26,602 of record NZ_BCVK01000016.1, read on the forward strand.
AACTACGTAAAGCAATGCCATTTACACAATCTGGTGATTACGACGCCTTTAAAATTTATCAATAATTTATCTTTTTAACATAATAAAGAAAACATAAAACTACTTTATGGAGGAATAAGATAAATGATAAATGCCAAAGAGGTCGAAGAAGCCTATGATTTGTTAAAGCCAGTTGTCACCAAAACCCCTTTACAACTAGACCCTTATCTTTCCAACAAATATCAAGCAAATATTTATTTAAAAGAAGAAAACTTACAAAAGGTTCGTTCCTTTAAGTTGCGAGGCGCCTATTATTCTATCAGTAAATTAAGTGCTGACCAACGCTCTAAAGGTGTGGTTTGTGCCTCTGCGGGTAATCATGCACAAGGAGTAGCCTTTGCAGCCAATCAATTGAATATTTCTGCCACAATTTTCATGCCTGTCACCACCCCTAATCAAAAAGTTTCACAAGTTAAGTTTTTTGGTGGTCATCATGTCATGATTCGGCTGATTGGCGACACTTTTGATGAGTCAGCAAAAGCAGCCAAAGAATTTTCGAAAGATAACGGAAAACCATTCATAGATCCTTTTGATGATGAAAAGGTAATCGCTGGACAAGGGACAGTAGCTTTGGAAATATTTGCTCAAGGTCAAAAACTTGGGGTTAACTTTGATAAAATACTCGTCCAGATTGGCGGAGGGGGCTTAATTGCTGGAATCACTGCCTACAGTCACGAACACTATCCTGACACTGAAATCGTGGGAGTTGAAGCAAAAGGTGCAACAAGTATGAGAGCAGCTTACTTGGCGGGTCATCCAGTCACTTTAGAACATATTGATAAATTTGCTGACGGAATTGCTGTGGCAACTGTTGGCCAAAAAACTTATCAAATCATTAATGACAAAGTCAAGCAATTAATTGCTGTTGACGAAGGATTGATTTCACAGACCATTTTGGATTTATATTCTAAGTTAGGAATTGTCGCAGAGCCCGCTGGTGCAACCTCTGTTGCCGCACTTGAACTCGTCAAAGATGAGATAAAAGGCAAAAATATCGTCTGTATTATTAGTGGTGGAAATAACGACATCAGTCGAATGCAAGAAATTGAAGAAAAAGCTTTGGTTTATGAGGGCTTAAAACATTATTTCGTCATTAATTTCCCCCAAAGATCGGGAGCTCTTCGGACTTTTGTCAGTAATATTTTAGGACCCAATGATGACATTACAAGATTTGAATATATAAAAAGGGTGGACAAAGGTAAAGGGCCTTGTCTTGTTGGTATTTTACTCGAAAATCCCAATGACTACGACGCTTTGATTAAGCGAATTGAACAATTTGATAGCCGTTATGTAAATTTACATGGAAATGAAAGTTTATATGAATTATTAGTTTAAGATATAGTTCATACTAAATTGCTTTTATTTTCCCATTAATATTTTCTAGTCTACGTTTCTTTTAAATCACTAGAAATTTGATATAATTTAATTAATAAATTATTTAAATTTAATGAGATAGAAAAGAGAATATCATGTCAGAAATCACACAACTTTTTCAATATAATACCCTTGGGGCATTAATGGCCGGACTTTATGAGGGGACAATGACGATTGGTGAGCTCTTGAAACATGGTGACTTAGGAATTGGAACTTTAGATTCAATTGATGGCGAATTGATTGTTTTAGATGGTAAAGCTTATCAAGCTAAGGGAGATAAAACGATCGTCGAATTAACTGACGATATCAAAGTTCCTTACGCTGCAGTTGTTCCTCATCAGGCAGAAGTTGTTTTCAAACAAAAATTTACAGTAAGCGATAAAGAATTAGAAGACCGAATTGAAAGCTATTTTGATGGTCAAAACTTATTCCGCTCAATCAAAATTACTGGTGAATTTCCAAAAATGCATGTACGAATGATTCCGCGTGCTAAATCAGGAACAAAATTTGTAGAAGTTTCACAAAACCAACCAGAATATACCGAAGAAAATGTCAAAGGAACAATTGTCGGAATTTGGACTCCTGAAATGTTCCATGGTGTCAGCGTTGCTGGTTATCATCTTCATTTTATTAGTGAAGATTTCACTTTTGGTGGACATATTCTTGATTTTATTATTGATAATGGGACTGTTGAAATTGGAGCAATTGACCAATTGAATCAATCATTCCCTGTTCAAGATCGCAAATTTTTATTTGCCGACCTTGACATCGAGGCTTTGAAAAAAGATATTGACGTAGCTGAATGATAATTGCTTAAATTTCTTTAGCTACAAAGGAGAAATTTAATGAACATTATTGCAACACGCAATGCTCCCGCAGCGATTGGCCCTTACGTTCAAGGGAAAATAGTAAATGGCTTACTTTATGCCTCTGGACAAATTCCTTTGAATCCTCTTGATGGAGAAATCGTCGGTGATACAATCGAACTTCAAACTGAACAAGTGATGAAAAACATTGCCGCAATTTTGAAAGAGGCTCATTCAAATTTTGATTCCGTTATTAAAACAACTTGTTTTTTAAAGAACATCGAAGATTTTTCCAAGTTTAACGCGATATATTCAAAATTCTTTAATAAAAACTTTCCAGCTCGCTCCGCTGTAGGAGTTGCTGGATTGCCCAAAGAAGTTCTCATTGAAATCGAATTTATTGCTGAGATTAAGTCCTAACGTAATAGCATATTAACTATAAAAATTACTGACAAAAAAGCTGTCAGTAATTTTTTTTAGTTACAATTATATATTTTTATCGTATAGAAAGATATAAGCAAATTTAAAAGTGACTGACTCATCCTGTCAGTAATATTAGAGGTAGATATGATTACAAATTTTGATTTATTTCGTTGGAAAAAAGCAGGAATGACCAATCTTGGTGTAAATAAGCTCTTAAAATTTTTCCGCAAATATGATATAAAAATAAGCTTACGACAAATGGGACAAGTGGCTCAAGTCAAATCAATCCCTAACTTTATCGAACAATATAAAAATCAGGACGTAAAGAAACTCAGGATAGACTATAAAAAATTTTCCTCCTTTTCCATTCTTGATGACCTTTATCCCGAGCGTCTAAGAGAAATCTACAACCCACCCGTTTTAATTTTTTATCAGGGAAATATTGATTTATTAAAAAATCCTAAACTTGCCTTTGTTGGAAGCCGCCTAGCAGGTCAATCAGGGATAAAAGCTGTCCAAAAAATTATCACAGAATTGAATCAATCCTTTACAATAGTAAGCGGGCTTGCTAAAGGGATTGACACAGCCAGCCATCTGTCAGCAATTAAAACTAAAACACCAACAATTGCTGTTATTGGTACAGGATTGGATATTTTCTATCCACTAGAAAATAGTAAAATACAGGAATATCTAGCAAAAAATCAATTAGTTTTAAGTGAATATTCATTAGGCGAAAAACCACTTAAATACCACTTTCCAGAGCGCAATCGAATTATTGCTGGTCTTTCACGGGGAGTTGTTGTCGTGGAAGCAAAATTAAGAAGTGGCAGTTTAATCACCTGTGAAAGGGCACTGGAAGAAGGAAGAGATATCTTTGCCATCCCTGGAAATATTGCAGATGGAACATCTGATGGCTGTAATCATCTTATTCAACAAGGAGCAAAACTTGTCTATCAAGCTCAAGATATTTTAGAAGAATATTTGTACAATTAAAAAATAGCTATAAGCCCTTAAATATAAAGCTCTTAGCGGTGTTTTATTATCTCAATTAATAACAAGTTTTACTATAAGAAAACTAAATAGCTTGACATATTGAAGAAAAGCATTTATTATGGGAGAGTGAATTTATTGTAGGAAGTCAGTAATTTAGACCAAACATTAGTTCAATTTCCACTTTCTAATCACTAAATCCTCTATGAACTGTATAACATTTTATAGATAGTGGATATTTAAAAATAGATAAATAGGAATATTAATTATGCCAACTTCAACTAAAACTAAAACTAGTACAAAGAAAAAAACAACACGAAAGAAAGTGACTCCTGGGAAAAATCTCGTAATTGTCGAATCGCCTGCTAAAGCCAAAACAATTGAAAAATATCTTGGACGAAACTATAAAGTTGTTGCTTCTGTCGGTCATATTCGTGATTTAAAAAAATCAACGATGTCTGTTGATATCGAGAATGATTATGAACCACAATATATCAATATTCGAGGTAAGGCACCTCTAATCAACTCACTCAAAAAAGAAGCCAAAGCTGCCAAAGCTGTCTATCTCGCGAGTGACCCGGACCGTGAAGGAGAAGCAATTTCATGGCACTTAGCTCACATCTTGAATCTTCCACTCGAAGAAAAAAACCGTGTGGTCTTCAACGAAATTACTAAAGACGCCGTAAAAAACGCCTTTAAGGAACCACGTCAAATTGATGTAGATTTGGTTGATGCCCAACAAGCACGTCGCGTTCTTGACCGCCTAGTTGGATATTCAATCAGTCCAATTCTTTGGAAAAAGGTCAAAAAAGGACTTTCTGCAGGTCGAGTTCAATCGATTGCTTTAAAATTAATCGTTGACCGCGAAAATGAAATTAATGCCTTTATCCCAGAAGAATACTGGTCAATTGATGGGGAATTCAAAAAAGGAACCAAGAAATTTAAAGCTTCATTTTGGGGAATTGATGGAAAAAAACATCCATTAAAAAATAACGAAGATGTTATTAAAGTGATGGAGCGTTTAGACGGTCCTGATTTCAATGTCGATAAAGTTGAAAAGAAAGAACGTCGTAGAAATTCACCACTCCCTTATACAACAAGTTCAATGCAACAAGATGCAGCAAATAAGCTTAACTTTCGTACCCGTAAAACAATGATGGTTGCCCAACAGCTTTATGAAGGATTGACACTCGGAAGTCAAGGACATCAAGGTCTGATTACCTATATGCGTACCGACTCAACACGTATTTCTCCTGTCGCACAAAGTGCAGCTCATAGCTATATTGCGGAACAATTTGGCGAAAAGTACAGCAAGCACGGTTCAAAAGTTAAGAATGCCTCTGGTGCTCAAGATGCCCACGAAGCCATTCGACCTTCAAATGTCTTTAATACACCTGAGTCCATTGCTAAATATTTGGACAAAGACCAATTAAAACTCTATACACTTATTTGGAATCGTTTTGTTGCTAGCCAAATGGTTGCAGCCATTTTTGATACTGTGAAAGTGAACCTTTCACAAAATGGTGTCATTTTTATCGCCAATGGTTCACAGGTCAAATTCGACGGTTATCTTAGAATCTACAACGACTCCGATAAATCAAATATGCTTCCAGAAATGGAAGAAAACGAGACAGTGAAAAAAGCAAATGTTAAACCAGAACAACACTTCACACAACCACCGGCTCGATATTCTGAAGCAACACTCATTAAAACATTAGAAGAAAACGGTGTAGGCCGTCCCTCAACCTATGCTCCAACCTTAGAAACAATTCAAAAACGCTATTATGTAAGATTATCAGCAAAACGATTTGAACCTACGGAACTTGGAGAAATCGTTAACAAGTTGATTGTTGAATTTTTCCCTAACATTGTTAATACCGAATTCACTGCCGAAATGGAAAAAGATCTTGATCAGGTTGAAGAAGGAAAACGCCAATGGATTGAGGTTGTTGACCAATTCTACAAACCTTTTGCTAAAGAACTTGAAAATGCTGAAGAAGGTATGGAGAAGATTCAAATCAAGGATGAACCCGCTGGTTTTGATTGTGATGTGTGTGGAAGTCCAATGGTCATTAAATTAGGACGTTTCGGTAAGTTTTATGCTTGTAGTAACTTCCCAGATTGCCGAAATACCAAGGCTATCGTGAAAGAAATTGGCGTAAAATGTCCACTTTGTCATGAAGGAAACATCATTGAACGTAAAACTAAGAAAAATAGAATTTTCTATGGTTGTGACCGCTATCCTGAATGTGAATTTACAAGCTGGGACAAACCAATTGGACGTGATTGTCCTAAATCTGGTCATTTTCTCGTTGAAAAGAAAGTTCGTGGTGGTGGTAAACAAGTCGTGTGTTCAAATGACGAGTGTGACTATCAAGAAGAAAAACAAAAATAAAAGGCGCAATAGCGCTTTTTTATTATATTAATCAATGGTAAAATTCAATAAAATTAGATATAATTGGGACTATGAGAAAAACACATATTAATGTTATCGGAGCAGGCCTTGCCGGCTCTGAAGCCGCTTATCAAATTGCTAAACGCGGTATCCCAGTAAAAATTTACGAAATGCGCGGTCTTAAACAGACCCCTCAACATAAAACAGACAAATTTGCTGAACTTGTTTGTTCAAATTCTCTTCGTGGAGCCGCAATAACCAACGCAGTTGGGCTCCTCAAAGAAGAAATGAGAAGACTCGACTCAGTAATTATTAAAGCTGCTGAATACACTCAAGTTCCTGCTGGTGGAGCTCTAGCCGTGGACAGAGAAGGTTTTTCTGATTTTGTTACTAGAGAAGTATCTAATCACCCATTAGTTGAGGTTATTCGTGAAGAAATCACTGACATTCCTCAAGATGAATTGACGATTATTGCAACCGGTCCCTTAACTTCTGACAGCTTAGCAAATAAAATCCGTGAATTTAATGGCGCTGATGGTTTTTACTTTTATGATGCGGCAGCTCCAATCATTGATGCTAATTCGATAAACTTTGATAAAGTTTATAAAAAATCACGTTATGACAAGGGTGAAGCCGATTATATTAACTGTCCAATGACTAAAGAAGAATTTCAAGATTTTCAAGAAGCCTTGATTTCTGCAGAAGAAGCTCCTCTCAATTCTTTTGAGGATTTAAAAGTCTTTGAAGGCTGTATGCCCATTGAAGAAATGGCTAAACGTGGCTATAAAACAATGCTGTTTGGTCCCATGAAACCTGTTGGACTGGAATACCCAGATGAATACAAAGGTCCTAGAGATGGCGAATTTAGAACACCTTATGCAGTTGTTCAACTTCGCCAAGATAATGCCTCCGCCTCCTTATATAATATTGTCGGATTTCAAACTCACTTAAAGTGGGGAGAACAAAAACGAGTTTTTCAAATGATTCCAGGACTCGAAAATGCTGAATTCGTTCGCTACGGTGTAATGCATCGAAATTCTTATATGGATTCCCCTAATCTTCTTAAACAAACATTTCAATCACGTAAACAAGAAAATCTCTTTTTTGCTGGGCAAATGACAGGAGTAGAAGGATATGTTGAATCGGCTGCCTCTGGCTTAGTTGCTGGGATCAATGCGGCTAAACTTTTTAATGATGAAGAAGTGGTGATTTTCCCTAAAACAACTGCAATTGGAAGCCTCCCTTACTATATTACCCATACTGATAGCAAACATTTCCAACCGATGAATGTCACTTTTGGAATTGTTGAGGAGTTAGATGGCCCACGGATTCGTGATAAGAAAGAACGCTATACAAAAGTTGCTGAACGTTCGTTAAATACTTTAACAGATATCATCTCAAAAGAAAATTTAGCATAATATATAAAAAAACGCTTGAAGCTTATCAAGCGCTTTTTTATATATTACTTTAAAGACTATCTAAGGCATTTTTTTGCTCTTCATTAATGATATGCGTATAGAGGTCGGTTACCTGAGTTGAAGCATGACCTAGCTGATTACTCACCAACACCTGCGAATTTGTCTGAGCGTAAAGCCGAGTTGCAAGAGTATGTCTTAGTTTGTGAGGTGTTACCCTAACTTTAAAAGCTTGTGAATATTTAGCGACTAACTTTTCAACACTAGACGGATCGATTCGACTGGCTATATCACGATAAAGAGTGACAAAAAATGCAGTATCTTTGGCAGTTGTTTTATAACGTTGACTGCGCACCTCTAAATAGCGCTCAAAATAAGTTTTGGCAAAAGGAGCAAAAGGAACAGCATCCCTTTTACCTCCCTTACGAGTAACTTCAACAATCATAGTGTTAAGATTTAAATCTCTTAAATCAACATTAACTGCCTCAGATAAACGAATACCAGAAGCTAAAATAAGGGCAATAATTGCTAAATCCCGTTCTTTATTTTTGAAAAAACTAGAGTGGGCTCGATTTGATAATGTTTTCTCATATTCACTATCAATATAATCAAGGAAACCCTGAGTTTCATCTCCTAAAAATAATTTTCCTTTGATATTTTCAGCACGAGAAGCTAAAGTTTCAGATTTTTTCTTTGTTTGTACTTTTTTCATAACATTACGATAGAAGTAAGGCTCACCATCTTCATTTTCAACCTCCTCAGTAAGGTATTTATAAAGACTAGAAAGAGCTGATAAAGTACGATTAATTGTCGTTTGGCTAACCCCATAGCGAGTAGAATGGGTATTTAAGCGTGGCCTTTCCCTAAGATAGAGAATAAATGACTCCAAATCTCGCTTAGTTAAGTTTTCCAGAACAGAGAGTGAAACGTCAGTTATTTTATCAACATCAGCAACCCCCGAGTCCACCAACCAGCTAAAAAAGCGTTCATATTCTTTTAAATATTCATAAAGTGTATTTAAACTATAAGGAATAGTAAGTTTAGATTGATAATATTCAAGAACATAAGGAGGCATAACATGCTTTAGTTTTTCAATATTTTGTATTAATTGTTCACGTTTCATAGATTAAGTATACCAGAAGAGATATCCAATTGTCAAGAAAATTACAGTTTTTCGGAAAGATGTTAATTAAAACTTATAGGAGTGCTGTGTTATCCTTTTTCTTATAAGGTTTTATAACACATTGCTCTCCTGCTTTTCCTTTTAATTATCTTTTCGGAAAAATTTTTCAAGAAAGTTTTTTTACATATAAACGAAACAGTTAATTAAAAAAGAGAGATTCCGATCTCCCAACATAAAAATTCATCACATGAGGTCCGACATCAAAGATTTCGATTTATATCCTTTGTGGCTCCATTTGCTGTCAATGACCGTCTTCCATCGCCTTTACATAGTCTAATGGTTTGTAGATGATCCGGGTTCCTTCCGGTAACGATTATATTTGTCAGTTCCATTAATATGGGAATACTTGAATGGTTTACTGATTCCCCTCTGTCATTTGAATACGTTATTTGATTATATCAAAAATTGCTTGGTAAATAAATTTCAGATAGTTTGTGAATTTTAAAACTTATTTAAGCACCCATATGTTGAGGAATTCCCTGAAAATGTATCTTAATTTCTTGCTTTATTTTAATCAATAGTAATTATATGATAATCTATAAACTAATATATCCAAATCCCTTTTAGTAAATATACTAATGAATCGATAAAAAAATAAATACCAATACCTAATACGAATAGTGAGATTATTATTCTAGTGATATTGCTTAATTTTTTTCTTCGGTTATTTTTATCTAAATACCTACTTACTACTTTAATCAATTTTTCATAGACATTAAATATTAATGATACTACTAAAGTATATAAAGGAATCTGACCTAATAACATCCAAATTGTCAAACACAATATTGTTAATAATATATTCCCTTCTTTTGCGCTTAGTGCAACCACCGCCCAAAAAGTCGGATCTGACATAGCCCAAAATCCAAAAATAAAACCTGCAAGTGGCATACTTCTTTTGGCAAATTGCATAAATTTTGATTCTTTCTTGTCGTCTTCTCTTTCTTTATTTCCTTTCAGAAAAGTCGTTCTTATAAACCAAGCCACACATACAATGGATATCAAAAAACCTGTGAATACGTAAGCCATGTCTGGAATATGATTCATTATATTTGTAAAGTAATCCAAGCCAATACTGGCACCGTATGAAAATATTAATCCAAAAATGACCGTAGAAAGTAGGGCCATTAAAGCAAATAAATATATTTGTTTTTTCTTTGTTCCCTTTGCCAATTCAGCCATTATAAGGATTGCTCCCATTGGATCAAATCCGCCGAATCCTAACAAAATTGATGATAGTATTAGTTTCATATCTCATTGCCTCCATGCATCATTTTCTGTAATAACAATCTCTTAAATTTTTTTAAATTCACTAGGTTTGCATGTCTTGCTGCAGCCTATCGTTAAAAAGTATAGAAAGATAACAAAGTCAGTCCGTATCCTAAGCTCTTGTTCAACACAAGCATATTCTAGCAAATAGAAATGATAATTACCAGTAATCAAGCAAATTATAATAAGAAGCTAATAAAACTACGACTTTTTGATAAGCATAATCACTAATCATTGGTCTAAACCATGGTGAGTCAACTTTATTGGTGTTTATTTTAATTGCTTTCTCCGCTCCTTTTAGTGCCACATTTTTACCAAATGAGCAGTTTAGACAAATGAAAAAGCCCCCAATGGGCTTTTTATTGTTTCTGTAGTTGCAAAACTTGAGCATTATTAATTTCTTTAAAAAGTTTATTACTAGTTTCTTTAGAAATCATATCAGATTTTGCTTGATTTAGTACAAATTGGTATTCAAGTTGAAATGCCTCAATGAGTAATTCATTTGGAATAATTGTATCTTCTTGAATGTCATTACGGATACGATAGTGTCTGTTTTCTAAAATGTGTTTAACTTCCTCAATATCACTAAAATCAATAGTTTTATTTTCTAAGCGTTCTTTTTCTAATTCACTCAGTCTTTCCATTGTTTCCTGGTAAAGAATATCTTCTAGCCTACTTAAGTCATTTCTTAATAGAGTAAATTCTTCCATCTCGACTGAATCTGTTCTTCTACCCCGTCCTCTTTTTGAAAATAATCGTCTTATTCTCTTGCTAGTTGAGTGCTTACTAATATTTTCCAGATAAATCCTAAAATAATCAACAATTGTGGGTGAAAATTGTGTTTTTATAGTCGGTGTATCAAGAAGTGTTTCTTGCCAAGTTATAATGTCATCCATTAGCTTACTACTCTTGTTATGATCAGGAATTTGTAATCCTTTTTGTGATTGCAACTGTTTAGTGAGGCTACTACGCACTTTACTATCTTCAATCTCATGCGCCATATGTAAAATTGCATAATCAACCATCTCATTACGGACTTGGTTGATATCGTCAGAACTTTCTACACCAAGTGCGGGTAATAATTTTGGAAGAATGAGTGTCGGTACAATGAGACTCAAAAGAATTACAATAGCAGCCATTGTAATAATAATTTCTCGGTTCTCATTTTAAAACTCGAGGCATTATTTGTTTTTTATTAAATGCTGATGTATTTTCATCCATTGTCCATTCATCTTCTGCACCACCTCGTATATAACCAAATGCTCCTTTATTCCCAGCAGATTCCATGCTTTCTTTCACTTTACCTTCAAGTGATTTGATGTTTACAATTTCAATAGCCTTGTTTTCAGTACTTGTTTGATAAGTCATTTGATATCTCCTATTTTCTTAAAGTTTACATCTGTAGATGATAAACATATTATACATCTTATTTCAAAAAAATACACAAATACAGGATTTTATTTTATTATTTTTTTTAAAGACTAATTTTGAAATTTGTAAATCATCTCTGAAATGATAATTTGCTCCCGTTATGCTTAATAGTAATCACAGTTTTAGTTTTTATTTAACTAATATCTGCTTTATTCTTGATTCAAAAGATGTTACAGGAAAACTTGGAAATCGCTTTTTAAATTTATCAGAATTAAAGAGATTATCAACTTCATACCGTGGAAGTAACTCCAACAATTCTTTGGCATTTTTGTTGAATAAGCTGCCTACCTTAAATTTCCATAATTTAATTATGGAGTAAGATAATTTTTCGTTTTCTATTTTGTCAGCAATATTAATCATTTCTTTGTAGGTAAGGCTCCTATCACAAGGCAAATGCCAGGTTTGTCCGTATGCATCATCAGTATTACCAATAAGTGCCATTGCACGGCTTGCATCAGGAGTCCAAATTAAGGTTCTGAGAGTGCTATCACTAATAGGAATTTTTAATTTTTGCTTAGCTTTGATATTGCTGAAAATCATTGTATTGGTAATACTTTGGGTTTTTTCTGGTCCGTAGAATTCAGGTGCTCGACAGACAACTGCCTTCAATTCATTGGCTTCCATCTCTTTAATAATCTTGTCAGCTAACTGAGCTCTTACAAGTGATTTTTTACCACTTGGACTAAAAATTGTATTTTCAAATTGAATAGCTGAAGTTTTAGGATACATATAAGTATTATCAAAAAAAACTAGCTTACTTCGGTGAATTTTACAAGCCTCAATAACATTATCTAAAATCTTTGAAAATTGCTTCATCCACATTTCCGAATCCATAGGTAATCCTACGGTAAAATAAACTATATCACTTCCAGAAATTGCATTATTCGTTTCATTAAAATCTAATAAATCAGCCGAAACTAATTCATCACTATCATGTATTTTCTGAGGTTTTCGACTAACTAATCGAATTTCTTTTGTATAGTTTTTATATAATTCTTTTGCGAGCTCATGGCCAATTTGGCCGTTACTTCCTAAAATTGTTTGCATTATATCAGCTCCTTTATAAGTATTTTAGCAACAGTTCGTACTGAAAATGGATTTTGACCAGTTATTATATTTCCATCTTTAAGAGCATAATCTTTGTAAAAATGTTTTTTAGTCCAGAT
>NZ_BCVK01000017.1 GCF_001591705.1 Lactococcus cremoris subsp. cremoris NBRC 100676
TAACTACTATTTCATCAATAGCATTGACAAAAAATATTAGATTTCGTACAATTAAAGTAATCTAATTAGTACAGAATAAACCTTTTAATAAAAGGATACCTATTTTCAAATCATTTACATTAACTCTTTTTGACTTAACATAAAAAGTAACATTTAACAAGAATTCATACTTTTTATTGCGGGTTAAGTATTAAACATAATACTTAAGTTGAAATTATTTTTAGAAAGCTCACCATGACTCTATTCGATAGAATAAAAGGCCTTGCTGATAAGCAAGGAAAAAATATAAAAACAGTTGCTCTTGATATTGGATTAAGTGAAAACGCAATTTATGGATGGAAGAAAACAAAACCTAAAGCTGATGACTTGGCAAAAGTAGCTGATTATTTTCATGTTACTGTTGATTTTTTATTAGGACGTGAAGGATTAGAAATTATAAACGAACCAATTGATCTAGCACAATTAGTTGATGACAGCAAAGTGGATTGGGATAAATGGGTATTATTCGAAGGAAAACCTCTAAGTGACGATGTAAAGATAGCTATGAAGCTTATTCTCGGAAAACGTTTGGAAGATAAGTAAGGAAATAAACTATAGCAGGAAGGGTTTTAAACTACTTTCAGCATCCCCTTTTAGACTTTCTCATGAATTAAATCATCTTCAAAGCAGTCATTTCTCTCTTCGGCAAATATTTGAAAGAATAAAGGAAACTACAAATATTTGAAGCTCTTTATGAATGCAACGTAAGCTCCTTTTGAATTAGCTTATACCATTTATAAACAAGATGAAATAAACTCTAACCTCAGTAATCTATGATGCATGACTCTATTCTTAATTATATTAGTGTAATTGATAGTGTAAATATTTATCAATTTTATCTTCTCACCATTTAGGCCTTTATTTTTATGATACGAAAGTAAAAGAATTTATGAAATTATTAGAAGCAACATAAAAGAACCCCTACGAGCAAACCTTGATACTCGTTAAAAGCTAGGTAGGAGAAAATTTATGAAAAAAATTTCAATTGCCCTCGGAGTGCTTTTGTCATTAAGCGTAAGCGGAATAATTTCCGAAACTAGCGCTTCTGCAGCATCTACTGTACCTGTTTATCGACTCTATAATAAAAATACTGGAGAGCATTTTTATACTAAAAGTGCTTTTGAAAAAATAGCCTGAAAAATTCTGGCTGGAACGATGAAGGAACTGGTTGGATAGCTGCAACATCAGGAACTCCAGTTTATCGAGTTTACAATCCAAATTCAGTGGGCGGAGATCACTACTATACTATGAGTAAATATGAAGCTCAAAGTTTAGTCAAGAGCGGATGGCGTTGCGATAATGGCGGAAATGCCGCATTCTACTCTGGTGGAAATGTCAATCTCTATGTTGCCTATAATCCAAATGCAGGTTCTGGTTCACACAACTATACAACTAATTCATTTGAACAAAACAGTTTACTTAATGGAGGATGGAAATTTGGAGCAGTAGCTTGGAAAGTTCAAGCTGGTGGAAGTACTGTAACTCCTCCTGTAGGAAGAACTGTTTATGTAGCTGGTAAAGATTCGAAAGTCTATTGATATAGTCTTACTGCCCTAATTGATTATGGTAATAAACACGGTCATCCAGTTAATCAATCTGAGATTTTTACCATGACTGAAAGTCAAGCTATTTCTTCTGGTCGTCGTCACTCATTAACAGAAAAATAATCCAAATTTATACTATTTCAAGTCATTTGGCACAAAAACAAGAAAACCGCTCAACAGAGCGGTTTATTTGTATGATTAAATGCGTCCGGAGGGAATCGAACCCCCATTGCAAGAATCGGAATCTCGCGTGATATCCATTACACTACGGACGCTATAACCCCTTTATTCTACCTAATTTCAAAAAAAATTGCAAGAAGAAACTCAGCAAAATAAAAAAAGCTATCTCTTGATAACTTTCTTTTTTCTTTTTATTTTCCTGCTTTTATTGCTGATAAAATCTGGGTTCGCAAGCTTTCTGCTCCTTCAGCTCCACTAGGAAGGAAGATGGTTGAGTTTCCACCCGCAGCAAATTGGTTCAAAGTATCCAAATATTGGTTGGTCAGCAAAATCGCCATAATTTGTTCTTCATCAAGTGCCACACCAAGTTTTTTGATTTCAGTAATTTGTTGAGCTAAACCATCAACGATTGCTTTACGTTGTTCGGCAATCCCAACACCATGCAAGCGATCTTTCTCAGCTTCAGCTTCGGCTGCCGTCACAACTTGTATTTTATTAGCATTAGCCAACATTTGACTAGCATCTTGCTTACGTTGAGCCGCATTGATTTCGTTCATAGATTGCTTAACTTCAGCATCTGGTTCAACTTTAGTAATCAAAGTTTTAACAATAATGTATCCGTAAGTTTGCATTTCTTCAGCAACCGTTTTTTGAACTTCAAGAGCGATTTCATCTTTTTTCTCAAAGACATCATCCAAAGTCAACTTTGGCACAGCTGACCGAAGGGCATCTTCGATATAGGCTTTGATTTGTTCACCTGGGTTCATCAATTTGTAGTAAGCATCTTTAATTGATTGTTCGTTTACTCGATATTGTGTAGCAATATTCATCGTAACAAAGACGTTATCTGCAGTTTTTGTTTCAACAGTCATCTCTGTTTGCAACAGGCGTAATTGAATTCGCGCAGCAATTCGGTCAATTCCCCATGGTAGTTTTAAATGAAAACCTGGGCTTGCAGTAAATTGATATTTACCAAAACGCTCAACAATAGCAACCGTTTGTTGCTTCACGACGAAGACAATTGTACTTAAACTAAAGATAAGAATTAGTAAAACAATTGCCAAAATAACGAGTGGAAAAATAATAATATCCATGAAAAGTTCCTCCTTGTAGCCTCTCATCAGTCACTGATCAATCTGTCAGTAAAATTAAATAATTAGTTTTTTTAATGAAAATGTCTTTGTCAGTAACCGTTTTCAAATAGTCTATCACTTATTGGAGAGAATTGCAATTTTTTAGGCAGCTAATTCATCAATGATTAAAAGCCTTTTGTAATATAAACCAAATGTTTTCGTCCATCTCGTCCATAGCACAAAGGACTTAAAAAGCCAATTTCCTGTGCTTGCTCCAATAAATCCTCAATATTATAACCTGATAAACGGATATATTCTTCATTTTCCGCTTGCTCGGTCAAGGCGGTCACGTCTTTAACTTTCTCAAATTCACTTTGGAATTGAGCAGGTTTCATCTGCAATTTTCCATCTTCTTCAATCAATAGATAGTGTGGAAAAATTTGCGCAATTTCAAACATCAATTCAGCTGTAATTTTTACTGGAAACTCACTAAAGATAAGCGCTTCTTCCGCTTCATTTTTATAAGAAAAACCAAATGATTTGCCTGAAAGGTTGAGTCGAATAAAACGGAAATGTTCAGAACCCACTTTTCCTTCAAGTTGAAAATCTGGGTTTTCTTCAAAAATATCAAAGGCCTTAGAAAGCTCAAAGAAATAGTCTGTCGCATCCTTAGGCGAGCGTTTTTGATAAAGTTCAGCAAAATAAGCATTCAATACCGATGCTGGCGGAGTAACCAAAAGTCGTTTATCGGCGACATCAGTTAAAGTGGCTAATCTATTTTCTAAAAAAATTTGATCTTGAGCCATGAATCCACCATATTTCATTCCCAAATCTATCCATTTTTTATCATTCATCTTCTCTCTCCTTTTTTGCTAAAAATATTACTGACAAGCTTCTAATCTTTTTGTCAGCAAAATAAGTTGACTGATTTAAAGTCTGTCAGTCAGATATAATGTCCTTTTTCAATCATTTTCATTATAACATTTTTACGAAAAAGAGTCAGTTCAAAAATTGAGTCACTTTCTCAAAAACTGAATCAGGGTATGTTTCTGAAAAGACATCCTCAAATTCGACTTCCATTCGATTTCTGAACCAAGTCAATTGCCTTTTAGCGTAACGTCTGGAATTACGTTTGACTAATTCGACTGCATCTTCTAAACTAATCTCGCCAGAAAAGTAAGGGAAAAATTCTTTATAACCAATCCCTTTTGCTGCTTGAGCATCGGGTGCCTTTTCAAATAGAGTTCTTGCCTCAGCCAAAAGCCCTTCGCTCATCATTTGCTCTACCCGCTGATTGATTCTTTCATAGAGCACTTTTCGCTCTGCATTCAAGCCAATTAATAAAAAATTATAATCAGAACCACTATTTTCGTCAGTTGAACCAAAAGTTTGCAACTCCAAAAAGCGAATCGCTCGTCTGCGATTCAATTCAGGAAAATTTGGATTTAATTTAAGAACTTTTTCAAAGAGCTCTTCGTCAGTTAAAGCCGACAATGTTTCTCGAAGTTCCATCATTGCTTGATGATTTTTTTGACCTCCCAGATGGTAACCTTCTATCAGTGACTGAATATAGAGTCCTGTCCCACCAACAATAATCGGGACATTCCCACGTTCAATAATCTCCTTAATCAATCGATTGGCTTCCATCACAAAATCATGAACCGAAAAATTCTCTGTCCATTTTCGAACATCAATCAAATGATGAACTGCTAAGGCTTGTTCAGCTTTTGTTACTTTCGCTGTCCCAATATCTAATCCCTGATACACTTGTTGTGAATCACCAGAAATAATTTCACCATTCATTTTTATAGCTAAATCAATGCCTAGTGCCGTTTTACCCACCGCAGTTGGTCCAACAACAACCAAAACTTTATTATTTTTCATTTATATCTTTAACTCACCCTCACGATTTCCAATCTCTATTATTTCAGAAATAATCAGCAAATTCAAGCTTTGACCAGAAAAAAAGTTACTGACCATTCTGTCAGTAACTTTATAATATATTTTACAGTCTCTTAAGCCGCAAACACTTTTTGGTAAATTTTCTTTCCACGTGACATCAAAGATTTTCGATAATCTTCCCGCCCAACAATCAGTGTCATTTTACTAAAAATGTAGCATGATAGGAGAGTAACGGCAAAGTTAGGAAGAGACAAGAAAGTCAATAAGGAAACGCTCAGAACAACTACGTCAACTAAGAATAATACTTTATCGATTTTAAAATCCCATTGTTCTTCTAAAATTCGACTAAGTAGGATAGAGCCGCCAAAAGTCCCTTCCGAAATGATGACTAGACCGGCACCGATGCCTGATAAAATTCCATCAAAAATTCCGGCAAAAATAACATGTGAGAATTGAAAACCAGTAACACCCAATGCTTCATAAATCATTAACCAAAGACTCATCGCAAGAGCTCCGGGAATACTTAAAAGTAAAATTCTACGTGGAAGCAGACGTCCCCCGAAAATAAAGAGGGGTACATTTACCAAAAAGAAAGTCAAGGCTGGGTTGATGCCGAAAACAAAATCCATAAGTACAGAGAAACCAGCGACACCATTACTTGCTAAACGGTTGGGGATGACGAATAATTGAACAGATAATACATAAAGGCCGACACCTATAATCAGGATGAGTAAGTCCCTCATAAACTTCTGATCAATTTTTACACCTATAATTGTCATATTTCTTACCTTCTTTCTTTTTCATTTATTTATTACAACTGATACTAATATATCACATGTGTCTAATCTTAACCTTAACCGGTTAAGATTAAAAAATCTTTCATTTTTAGAAGTGATTCGATAGCGTTTTCACATTTTTTGATTTATAATGATAATATAATGATTTTTAAATAAAAACTAAAGGAGCACCGCAAGTGAAAAATAAATTTATCCAAGGTTACCTCATTGGAAAATCAGTCGAAATTCTTGTCGCTGGAACTGCCCTCTTGATTGCCAAGAAAAAAGGATATCTTCCCTCAGCTGACAAGGCTGAATTCATCGCTCAAAAACGAAAAGAATCCGCTCGAAAACGACTTGCACGCTAAAATTTTTACTGACAAAAATAAAAACTTACTGACAGAATCGTCAGTAAGTTTTTTAATTTGTTGCAGGAGCTTCTGTTTCATCTACTTGCTCTAAACGCTCATGAATTTCCAAATTACGTACATCTGAAAGAACCAAGGGAACCGTTTCAACTGTTACTTCCGAGAATTGAAGTCCAAACCAACGAATTGGTGAAGCAGTAATTCTCTTAATTTGTGCTTTCGTTTGAAGAACAAAACGTTCAAAGCCTGGCATTTGTCGTGCATTCATTAATTTTTCTTCAACAACGACAAAGCGGAAATCACCAACTTTACGTCCTGGAGTGATACTGTAGTGTTGATGTTGTCGAGGCAAGCGACCTGATTCCATCAAATCCGTCACAATAGTTCGTAGATAGCGCGGAACTTCTTGACGCATACGGAATCCAAGATAAAGATTCACTCGAACAATAAAATCAGTATCCATCATATCAACTTTGTACTCAGAAGTATAAGGTTCGTCAGTAACTTTCACATTAACAAACCAATAGCATTCCGCACGTTTTGGCCGTTTGTCTAAGATGGAATACAAGATAGAACGGTCAATCCATTCATGATCCATTTTACTCGTCAGATAAACCACATTCGTTTGATATAAGTCATAAGATTCATCATGACGCAAAGCATTCAATTGATTCTTATATTCATTAATATTCAAAGATTTAATGTATTTCATAACAATCTTATGTGACTTATTCCAGATAAACATCACAAAGATAATTGCCAAAGCAATCAGTACAACAATATATGCTCCATTGATAAATTGTACCAAGGAAGCCGCAAAGAACGAGCCTTCAATACAAAAGAGACCAATGGAAATAAAAGCAATCGCAATTTTGGGCATCCCTTTTTGAATTAAGAAATAAGTCAAAAGGGTCGTTGTCATTAACATAGTGATTGTAATCGCCAAACTATAAGCGGCTTCCATATGTTCTGAAGTTTTAAAATACAAAACAAAGAAGGAAGTCGTTACCCAAAGTGCAAAGTTAACTGCTGGGATATAAAGTTGTCCCAAAGTTTGCCCTGGATAATAAATTTTAAACAAAGGTAAAAGTTTCAAACGAATCGCTTCAGAGACCAAAGTAAAGGAACCTGAAATCAGTGCTTGAGAGGCGATAATCGCGGCTAGCGTTGACAAGATAACAACATAAATGACCATATTATCAGGTAAAACGGCAAAGAAAGGATTAAGCTTTTCAATATGTTCACCACGGTGAGCTAAAAGCCAAGCCCCTTGTCCACAATAAGATAAGATAATACAAATCTTAACAAATGGCCAGCTGACATAAATATTTCCGCGACCTACATGTCCTAAGTCAGAATAGAGTGCTTCTGCCCCAGTTGTTACCAAGAAAATTGAACCCAAGATAAAGAAACCAGCCTTATTTTCCGGACTAAATAATAAATGAATCGCATAATAAGGATTAATCGCCTTAAGAATTGATAAGTCAAGAAATGAGTTGATTAGCCCACTCACGCCCAAAAAGCCAAACCAGATAAACATAATTGGTCCAAACAAACGACCAACCAAACTTGCTCCAAACCTCTGAATTAAAAAGAGAAAGGCAAGGATTATCAAAGTGGTCACCATGACCGTTGTTTGATTGGAGTAAACATGAGTTACCCCTCTTAATCCCTCAATTGCTGAAGTGACCGTTACAGCAGGGGTCAATGCCCCATCTGCTAGTAATGTCGCTCCACCAATCATTGCTGGCACAATCAGCCATTTTCTCATTCGTCTAACAAGCGTAAACAGTGAAAAAATACCGCCTTCATGATGATTATCAGCCTTCAATGCAATCAAAACATACTTAACTGTTGTGATTAGCGTTAAAGTCCAAATGACAAGAGAAACAGCCCCTAAAATAAAACTTTCAGAAAGATTTGCTAATCCTCCCTGTCCTCGAACAATAGCCTGCATGGCATAAAGAGGACTTGTTCCAATATCACCATAAACAATTCCTAATGCAATCAGGAATCCCGCAGAGGTCGCTTTGTTAAACGACCAATTATGTAAGTGTACTTGACCCACTTTTATAACTCCTCAACTTTCTTCAGCGAAAATAGTCAAATAAATAAAACGAAGCTTAGCTCGTTTTTTAATAGCTATATTATAGCAGATTATCCCCAGTTTATTCAAAAAAAACTGTGAGAAATTACATTTATTTATTTCTCGCAGCTTTATATAAAATACGTTATTCTTCTAAAACACTACTATATCAATCAAATCCAAGCTTTTTGCATATTTATTTTGACAGATTTTCCACTTCATTTTCCTTAGAAATTCGCTCGAGAATTTCCAAATTTCTGACGTCTGAAAGGACTAAAGGAACCGTTTCAACTGTAACTTCTGAGAAATGGAGTCCAAACCAACGCGCCGGCGAAGCCGTAATTTTCTTTATTTGCTCCTTTGTTTGAAGGACGAACCTTTCAAAAGCGGGCATTTGTCTCGCATTAATCAACTTTTCTTCTAAGAGAATGAACCGGAAATCGCCAACCTTCCGTCCGGGAATGATACTGTAAGGTTGATGCTGTTGTGGTAAACGTCCTGATTCCATCAAATTAGTCACGATTGTGCGCAAATAACGTGGAATTTCTTGACGCATGTGAAAACCGAGATAGAGATTGACACAAACGATAAAATCAGTCCCTAACATATCCACTTCATACTTAGAAGTATAAGGCTCATCTGTGACATTAACCTTCACAAACCAGTATACTTCAGCTTTCTTAGGTCGTTTATCTAAAATTGAATACAAGATTGAACGGTCAATCCATTCTTTAGCCATTTTGGCCGTCAAATAAACAACATTTGTATGATAAAGATCATAGGATTCGTCTTTTCGCAGCTTATTCATTTGTTCTTTGTAATCATTAAGATTAGAAGATTTGAGGTATTTATAGAAAAGTTGGTCAGATTTGTGCCAAATTGCCATAACGAATAATATGAGGGCAGCTAAAATCACAACCACATAACCACCGTGCAAGAACTTTACAGCAGAGGCTGCAAAAAATAATCCTTCTATGAAGATAAAAGCACCGAAAAAGAGGACAACGAATACCTTTTTGACTTTTTGATGTTGTGCTAAATAAACCGTTAATAAAATTGTTGTCATTAACATGGTGACCGTAATCGCTAAGCCATAAGCGGCCTCCATGTGGGCAGAACTTTGGAAGTAGACAACAATAAAACTTGCCGCGAGCCATAAGCCCAGATTTACCGCTGGAATATACAATTGGCCAAAGGTTTCCCCCGGATAATTGATTCTCAATCTTGGGAGTAGTTTAAGGCGAATGGCTTCAGAAACCAATGTAAATGAACCAGAGATTAAAGCTTGGGAAGCAATAATTGCTGCCAAAGTCGCTAGAATCACAGAAAAAATAATCAGGCTTTGAGGTAAAACTGCAAAAAATGGATTAATATCACCTAATGATTTTCCGCGATTTTGTAAAAGCCAAGCCGCTTGTCCACAATATGATAAGATAATACAAACTTTAACAAATGGCCAGCTAACATGAATATTTCCTCGGCCCACGTGACCCAAGTCAGAATATAGAGCTTCTGCCCCGGTCGTCGCTAAAAAGACTGAACCAAGGACAAAAATCCCTGCTTTATTTTCTGGACTTAAGAGTAAATGAATGGCCCAGTAAGGATTGATTGCTTGAAGGACTGAAAAATCGCCAAAGAGATTAATCAAGCCTGTAATCCCAAAAAAACTAAACCAAATAAACATCACTGGTCCGAAAACTTTACCAACGATCGAAGTTCCAAAACGTTGAATCAAAAACAGAATTGCCAAAATCGCCAAAGTTATAATGACAATTGGTAATTGTTGCTGACCAAAAGCTTCATGAAAAGCTGGAATAGACCTCAATCCCTCAATTGCCGAAGTAACTGTAACAGCTGGTGTTAAAGCACCATCAGAAAGCAAGGCAGCTCCACCAATCATCGCTGGGATAATTAACCATTTTGCATATTTACGAACAAGAGTAAATAGGGAAAAAATCCCACCTTCATGATTGTTATCCGCTTTTAAAGCAATCCAAACATATTTGACCGTTGTAATCAAAGTCAAGGTCCAAATAATCAATGACAAAGCCCCGATAATTGAGGTCTCCGAAATTCGTTCAAGCCCTCCTTGACCTTGGACAATGGATTCCATTGTGTAAAGAGGACTTGTCCCAATATCACCGTAGACAATTCCCATTGCGATAATGAAACCTGCGCCTGTCGCCTTATTAAATGAGCGATTATGTTGATAACCCATTTTAGCTCCCTCAACTTTCTCTAGTTGCAATCATTTTTTTTAAAATAAGCTAAGCACATTTTGATTATCTAATAATATAACATTTTATCCATTTTTTGTTAAAAAATGTTCCAAAGAATACTACTAATCTTTAAAAGAAAAAAAGCTAGAAAACTCTAGCTTTTGATTGAATATTTTTAAATTAATCTTCTGTATACCAGTCGTAATGGAAGATTCCTGCTTTATCAGTTCGTTCATAAGTGTGAGCACCGAAATAGTCACGTTGAGCTTGAATCAAGTTTGCAGGAAGATTTTCAGAGCGATAGCTATCGTAGTAGCTAATTGCTGAGGTGAATGTTGGAATTGGAATTCCTGCTTGAACAGCAAGTGAAACCACATCACGAACAGCTTCTTGATAACGTTTTGTGATGTCTACAAAGTAGTCATCAAGCAAGAGATTTTCAAGTTCGCTATCTTTGTTGAAAGCATCAGTAATGTTTTGGAGGAATTCTGCACGGATGATACATCCAGCACGCCAAATTTGAGCAATTGTACCATATGGCAAGTCCCAATCAAATTCTTCAGAAGCTTTGCGAAGTTGAGCAAATCCTTGAGCATAACTCATAATTTTTGAGAAATAAAGTGCTTTGCGGATTTTTTCGATTACTTCTTTTTTATCGCCTGAGAAATCAAGAGCTGGGCCAGACAAAACTTTGCTTGCTTTAACACGTTCATCTTTATAAGTTGAAATATAACGAGCAAATACTGATTCTGTAATCAATGGAAGTGGTACACCAAGGTCAAGGGCAGATTCTGAAGTCCATTTACCAGTTCCTTTATTTCCTGCTTTATCAAGAATTTTATCAACGATATAGCCTTCGCCTTCATCATCTTTACGTTTCAATACTTCTTTTGTGATTTCGATGAGGTAGCTATCAAGTTCGCCTTCATTCCATTCTTCAAAAATGGCTTGAATTTCTGCGTTGCTAAGTCCAAGAACACGTTTCAAAAGGTCATAAGATTCAGCAATCAATTGCATGTCGCCATACTCAATTCCGTTATGAACCATTTTAACGTAATGTCCCGCACCATTGGCTCCCATATAAGCAACACATGGTTTACCGTCTTGAGGAGCTTTAGCTGCGATTTGTTCAAAAATTGGAGCTACTAAATCATAAGCTTCTTTTTGTCCACCAGGCATCATAGAAGGACCCAAGAGCGCTCCTTTTTCTCCACCTGAAACACCAGTACCAATGAAGTTGATTCCTGAGTCAGCAAGTTCAGCATTACGACGCATTGTATCTGGGAAATGAGTATTCCCACCATCAATCAAGATGTCGCCTTTGTCCAAAAGTGGCAAGAGTGATTTGATGGTTGCATCAGTAGCAGCTCCCGCTTGAACCATGAGCATGATACGACGTGGTTTTTCAAGACTTCCGACAAATTCTTCAAGTGTTTTTGTGAAAACAAGATTTTTATCTTGATGTTCTTTATAAACTTCTTCAGTTTTTGAAGTCGTACGGTTGTAGATAGCAACGGTATAACCACGTGACTCAACATTGAGTGCAAGGTTTTTACCCATTACAGCCATTCCGACAACACCAAAGTTTGCTTGTGCCATTTGAAATCCTCCAGAGTATTTCTTTTATTTTATATATTATATAGTATAACGCAATTTATTTCCAATTACCATAGTTAGGTGTGTAAATGTTTTACATAGCAAAAAATCTGCCTAAAAGACAGATTGAATTTTATTATTTTTCGTCAGGAAAATTTGTTAATTCTTTGGCTTCATCAGCAATTTTCTTTGCTTCTTCTGCAAGAGATTGAGTGTCAATATCTTCTTTTACTTCATCTTTTGCATCACTGAATTTAGCCACTACTTCTGCAGCTTCATCAGACAGGTCAGATTCATCCTCATCAAAGAGTTCTTCACCACTTTCTTTCATTGAATTAATCTTTTCAACGACAGCATCTTTTGTATCATTGAAAAAGTCAATAACAGTTTCTTTAGAAAGTTCTCCTGAATCCACTTTTTCCATAATTAAATCACGTTTTGAAAGCAAGAAATCTTTAGCTTTATCTGCTGAAATCTCTCCTGAATCAAACTTTTCTTTAATTTCATTAAATTTTTCAGCTGAAAAATCAAGAGCAGTATCTCTCATCCCTGTCAATGTTTCTTGGGGATTTTCTTTTAAATCATCATAAATTTTCCCCGCTTCCTCACGGAGTTCGCTTCCTTTTTTAGGAGCTAAAAATAAAGCGGCTGCGGCTCCAACTAAAGCACCAACTAGAAATCCTGTTTTTTTTGACATCGATTAAGTCCTTTCTTTATGTAAGTAATTTAATTTACTTTTAC
This sequence comes from Lactococcus cremoris subsp. cremoris NBRC 100676, assembly GCF_001591705.1. GTDB lineage: Bacteria > Bacillota > Bacilli > Lactobacillales > Streptococcaceae > Lactococcus > Lactococcus cremoris. Next base: position 12,525 of record NZ_BCVK01000017.1, read on the forward strand.
ACCAGCTTCAGATTTATCTTTTTTGACAAAGAATTTTTTCGCTGTTTTGGCAAGTACAACAGCCGAAGCTGAAGTTGTTTTTCGTTTTGTTGAACCTCGATTAAGGCGTGTTACAAGCTTACGGCTTGAGGCATTAATATCTGAAACGCTTTCAGATAAATCAGCAACTGCTGTAAACAAGGGGTCAATCGTGGCGACTTTCCCATTAACATCATCAAGCAAAGTGTTAGCCTTAGTCATGATTCCATCGGCTTGATGAAGCAGTACGTCCACATCACTCGATACTAATTTAACAGTACGGTTCGCTTCTTCTACAACTTTCGAAACCTTATGTAATACAATAACCAAGAAGACTACCAATACAGCAAATGCTATCGCGATAATCAATAATGCAATATTTCCCACGTTTCCTCCTCTTATTCGGACTTAAAACTCTATGTCCATTTTTTAATCTTCTTTCATTTGGATGAAAGCGATTCTATTTTATCTTATTATAACAAATTGTTGCGCCATTTTCTAATATTACTTACATTTTTTTATGACAAAAAGGCAATCCCTTAGGATAGCCTTCTTAATTTTTTTTAATTCTACGATAAACAAATAGGATAATTCCTAATATCACTAATAAAACTGACAACCATTGTGACACCCGTGCTGGGCCCAACATTAAGCTATCAGTACGCATCCCTTCAACAATAAAGCGTACTGCCCCATACCAAACGAGATAAAAACTAAAAATATCTCCTCGTTTCAAACCTTTGATACGATGTCTAAAGACCATAACCAGAATAAATCCACTTAGGGTTCCAATACTTTCAAATAAGAAAGTGGGCATTCGATAATGACCCTCGATAAACATTTGATTTCTAATAAATGGTGGAAGCCAATCTAAATTTGAAACAATTTTACCGTAAGCCTCTTGGTTTACGAAATTTCCCCAGCGGCCCATTGCTTGAGCAAGGAAAACACCAGGTATAGTAATATCTAGCAAATCTAAAGGATGGATCATGCGGTAGTAGCTAAAGACAAAAAGAACAATCGCTCCAGCAATTAAACTCCCATAAATGGCTCCTCCACCATCCCACATTGCAATAATTTGCGACGGATGCTGACTATAATAAGACCATTGGAAGATTACATAATATAATCTTGCTCCAACAATTCCTAAGGGAAAAGCAAAAAGTACAAAATCAATAATATCGTCGACCTTTATGTTTCGTTTTGGTGCTTCTTTACACGCTAACCAAACCGCTAATGCCGCACCACCCACGATAAAAATGGCATACCAATGAATAGCAAGAGGGCCTAATTGGAGAGCAATTTTATCCAGAGCTAAAAAAGGAAATAAATTATTCATAGTTTTTATCAGTTTTCTATTTTAACTGACAGTATTTCTGTCTGTCAGTTAACTCTAAGTTTTATTGTGATTCTTTGTTGTGACTGATCAAGTCTGTTAGACGATCTTCAAAAGTTTTGGTTGCATCAAAGCCCATTTGTTTAGCTCTGAAATTCATGACTGCCGCTTCAACAATCACTGACACATTACGCCCTGTTTTTACAGGAATACGCGTTTGAGGCACTTCAACATCAGAAAATTCGACGATTGTCGGCGCATTTCCCAAACGATCAAAAGCTTTTTCTTTATCGTAATATTCTAAATAAATAGCCATATCAATATCCGTTGAATCTTTGACAGCACCTGCACCAAAAAGGCTCATCACGTCAATAATCCCAACGCCACGAATTTCTATCATGTTGCGTAAAATTTCTGCAGGTTCTCCAGAAAGCGTAAAAGCATCTCGTTGAAAAACGTCTACACGGTCATCAGCAACTAATCGGTGACCTCGTTTAACTAATTCAAGACCTGTTTCAGATTTACCAATCCCACTCGCACCTTGAATCAGCACACCAACACCAAAAATATCCATCAGAACACCATGAACTGTGGTTCTTTCTGCTAATCGTTCATCAAGGAATGAAGTCAAAACCGAGTTTAAACGACTGGTTGCTTCCCGTGATTGAAGCAAGACAATATCTGCTTTTTTAGCTGCTGCAACCATTTCACTTGGAATTTCTAAATTACGCGCAACAATCACAACTGGTGTTTCTTTGGCCATGACCTTTTTTAAAAGGTCATAACGATTATCTCCGACTACAGTCATCATGTAAGACCACTCTTTCATCCCAAAAAGCTGAATTCGCTCAGGAGTGAAGTAATCAAAATAACCAGCCATTTCTAAACCTGGCCGCATAATTTCGGAAGTTGTAATTTCTTTTTGTAATGCTGTTTCTGTTGAATAAATCACATGAAAGTGAATTTTATCAAGTAAGTCTTGAACTGAAACCGCCATTTTAATTCTCCCTTATTTTTTCATAAATTAAGAATAACTGACAGAGTTGCTAGAGAATAATGTCATGTTTTTTTACTTACAAGTCTCCACAAATTTTGTCAGTACTTTTATAATAAAAATTGTGATAAAAAATCACATTTTCATCTCACGTATAAATTTATCCAAGCGATAAGCAAGGAAGATTCGGCGCACCAAAAAAAAGCCGAAAAATGTGGCTAAAAACCACGAAGCAGAAAGGAAGGCCCAGCTGAAAATCCAAGCTTCAATAACCGTTCCAATCATAAATGAGTAAAATCGTTGTTTAGGCATGCCTCTATTATGCCATTTTTAAGTCAGAAATGTCAATGGATTGTCTTAATTAATGACTGACAAAAATCACATTTTATTTTCTAAAAAAATGAAATTTCATCATTAATTAACAAAAAATTTGATGATTAAAAAGAGGAGGACAGCATCTACAAGTAGGCCCAAATACCAAGAAAGATTAAAGTACCATTTTCTTGTTTTGTGATGACAGAGATGACCAGCTAGAAGTGCTCCAATCCCCTTACCTAAAAGTGCTTGGGCAAGTAAAACTTTCTCTGGAATTCGCCATAAGTGATGCTGTGCCTTGTACTTATCGACCGCATAAAACACAAAGACAATAAGATTCCAAACTGCTAATAAAGCTAATAGATAAACAATCATTTTCTTCTTTCTCTTCTAATTTAAATAATCGTTAGATTTTAAATTCTCTCATTTTTTCAACTCGAAGGGCTCCTTTTTGACCACTAAAAGTCTAGCGTTGTTTAAATTCTCTTCGATATTGATTATTGCCCGAAATAATTTGACCAGAATCAATAGAAACAAGATAGTCAATAGCTACAAAATATAGGTCAACTTCAAATTGATTATCTTTTATTTCCTTATAACGCGTGATACCATCTAAAATAGCACTGCGCGTATGATTAATCTGACCTTTATTTCTCATTTTTTCAAGAACTTTTTGATGCTTTTCATACAATTGATCGCCATAAAATGGTGATAAGCTTTGTAAATCTTGTTTATCCCAAGCTTCTTGAACATTAAGAAAAATTTCTTCTATTTCTTGTGCTAAAGCCGGATCATTTATTGTCTTTTCTTGATGATAATCTCTTTTTTTAAAAGGAAGTTTAACTTTATTTCTTACAAAATAAAGTCCGAGACCAACAAGCACAATCAGCCACTCCCAAATCCTTCCCCTACTATATCTTCTTCCCATTCTAGATGTTCCAGAATTAGAGCTATAATTATTGGAACCAGTATTATGATAATGGCTGTTAGTGTTTCCACCTCCAAAATTACCGCCAGTTCTTGTGCTTCTATTTCCTCCCCCTCGGTATCCTCCTGCTGTTGCAAAAGCATGAGGCGTGACCAAAAATAAACCACTGATGAGCAATAAAACAATTATTTTTTTCATCATTTGATTCAAAAACCATTCTCATTTCTTTGTATTTATATTACTTTATTTATTTTGTTATTATACCCTATTCCCTACATTATTTGAAATATCTATTCATGCTATGAAAATTCTATTTTTAGTGGAGTCTAAGAAAAGAGTATGATATAATTACGACATGAAAAAACTCATGAATGTTTTAAAATCCGAAACGGTAAGATATCTTATTTTTGGTGTTTTGGCAACTGCTGTCTATGCTCTTGTCAAATGGTTAACTTGGCAAGCATGGCATTCTGGCTGGGGCTCAGAAACTGCTGCCCAAGCTTCAAGTATTATTTTCGCTTTTTTCACGAATAAACTTTTTGTATTTAAACATCAATCAACCAATTTATTACGTGATTTCATCAATTTTACTTCTGGCCGGATTGTTCTCTTGCTCGTTTCTATTTTTATTAACTGGTGGTTTATTGACCAACATCCAGATATTTTGATGAACCTTTTTGGACTTTCTAAAAACAATATGGTGGCTAGCCTCAATCTAGTCGTTCAGGTTCTAATTATTGTCATTAACTATCTCTATTCAAAATTCTTTGTCTTTAAAGAAGATAAAAAGATTAATGATTAAGAAAATTATTTTTTAAAAAAACTACTGACAGTTCAATGCGATCAGAGTGAGCATTGAATCGGCGAACAAAAAACACTGACAGATTTTCTGTCAGTGTTTTTTTTATTTTCTAATTTCCTTGATGAATTCAACGATTTCACCGCGACGTGTTTCAATCTTACCAACTTTTGTTTTTTGGTAGACAGCATTTAGTATGGCACCAATGATTAGAACTCGGGCAATGAAAATAAACCAAATCATCAGAGCAAAAACAACCAATGACCCAATTAACTTCAAGTCATCCAATCGTTGCAAAGCAAAACTAACATACTTAGCAATCCAGTTTGTCAGAAAAACTAAAACAAAGGTTGAAAAAATTGTTCCAGGCATCGTATATCTTAATTTTCTTATTTTGACATTCGGTAGAATAAAATAAAGCATCATCAAAGACAAAAAAGTCGCTACAGCAATCGCTGGCAGGGTCATATTATGCAAAGTGCGATACAAATGATCATCAAAAGCGAAAATACGATGTACTTGCTCTAAAATTAATTGTCCAAAAGTTGAAAGGACAATTGAGAAATAGAGAAAGAGTAAAATCGCAAATCCTGCAGCTAAACCAATTACTCGACTGACAATAAAATCTCGATGATTAAAAACTTCATAAGCTTTATTCATCGACATCTGTAAAGCAGATAAAGCCCTTGAAAAGGTCCAAAAACCTGCCAAAACAGAAAGTGAAAGTAATCCGGTATTTCTTTGATTTAAGAGATTATTAATGACTGGTTCAATTCCTCGATAAACATCACTAGGAAGCTGCTCAGATAAAAAGCTCAATAAACCTGAAGTATCAATATGTAAGAATGGTAAAATATTTCCAATAATCAAGCCCAAAGGAAAGATTGCGAGCAGGAGATAATAAGCAACGGCAATTGAGGACAGACTCATTTCAGAGCTCTTGAAAAAAGTCATAAAAGTTGTCGTTAATTCACCAATTTTTTGTAGACCTTTTTTCATCTTTCCTCTCATCTGCTTTTTCCTTTTTTACTTCTTAATAAGTCCGCTCTTCCCCTTGAGAAGTTAAAATTACTGGACCATCTTTGGTAATGACAAATTGATGTTCATATTGACAAGATAAGCTTCCATCAAAAGTCACATAACCTCGTTCACCATCATGATCGATTTCCCAATCACCTGTATTAATCATTGGTTCAATGGTTAAAACCATTCCTTCACGAAGACGAAGACCACGACCCGCACGTCCATAATGTGGAACCATTGGTTCTTCATGCATTGTTGGGCCAACACCATGTCCTACAAGGTCACGAACGACACCATAGCCACGACTTTCAGCATATTCTTGAATCGCTGCCCCAATATCTCCAATGCGATTTCCAACTTTAGCCTGTTCAATACCAAGATAGAGGCATTCACGAGTAACGTCCATCAAGTTTTTTACTTCCTCAGAAACTTCACCTACAGCATAAGCCCAACAAGAATCGGCCACTCCACCACGAAATTCTTCTTGATATTTAACCATTGACTCAGCATCATCAAAGTCAAGTTTTGAAACATCAACAGAGCCGTCTTCAACTAAGCCAAGTACCATGTCGACTTTAATCAAATCACCCTCTTTAAGAATTTGATGACGTGGAAAAGCATGAGCAACTTCATCATTCAAGCAGCAACAAGTGGCATAAGGGAAGGGATTATAATTTCCTTCATCTACACCAATTTGTAAAGGTAAAACATTTTTTTCTTTACAAACTTTGCGGACATATTCTTCAATTTCCCACATGTCGATACCTGGTTTAATCAAATCACGAAGACCAATATGGATATCTGCCAAAATTTTACTACTGCGTTCCATTTGTTCGATTTCACGTTGAGATTTTAATGTAATCAATTTATTCTTTCCTTCTAAAGTTCTGAGAATAGACTCATTTCTTTTTATTTAAATTAATATTTTGAAGTGACTCATACTTCATCGAAAAATAAATAGCTATTTACTGGGGTTACTGAATTCTTATGAGATAGTATTTATGCCTGTATCTATAAGAATTTTCTTCGACAATCATGAGCCTTTTCAAAATGATTTGAAATGCTGAGCAATTCAATTAATTATTTCTAATCAATCCGAGTTTGCTTAGTATAAATACACTCTATTTTACCATAAAATTCACCATTACTTGGTGTTTTTTATATAAATCGGAAGTAAAACTTCATCGACCAATTCTTTGATTTGTTCATCATTCATTGATTGGCCCTCAAGCAACATATGATATCGAGTCATTTGAAAGGGAAGAACTTTGGCTGATTGTCCAATTTTTTCACGCGCTTCTCCTCTTTCCTGAGCTCTGGCTAGTAAACGTTCCATGATAATCAGATTGCTTGGAAGGACATTACCAACAGTCGATTCAAGAACATTTTTTCCTTGAGATTGCATAAATGAGACGAAAGCTAAAAAACCTTTAGGATAGAGTAAAAAATTTTCTCTCATAAAAGTTAAAAGTTCAATCAAATCTTGCCGTAAGCTTCCTTTATTGATTTCTTGATCAATGACATTCCCACGCCATTTAGGATTTTGTGAAATATTAAAACGTACGGCTTCAAAAATCAAGTCAAAAACATCATTCCAATACCGATAAAGCACACTTCGGGTCGTTTTTGCTTCTTTTGCAACATTTTGAAAGGTTACTTTTTCATAACCTTCATTTTCTAAAATATTAATTGCCGCTTTATAAATTGCTTCTTTAAGTTCGCTTCCTCTTCTTCGAGATTGAATTGGCGTTTTTTTTACTTTTTCTTCAAGCATAAGAGACCTCTTGTTTCTTATTTCTATTATATCATCATTCTTATCTAATACCAAAAACCAAAATTAGATACAAAAAGAATCTTATTGTTGACAAATAAAACTTTAAGTTTTATAATATCTTTTGTAAATAAGATACAAAATGTATCTGAATTGAATTTTTAGATTTTTCTAAGTTTATCAAGGCTTAGTTTTCGCTTAAGCGAAAAGAAAGGAAGCCATTATGGCAAAATCAAAAAAAAAAAATTACCAAAAGAGTTGACTCGAAATGCTTGGATACTAGTTGTTGGTGCAATTGCTCCCATGCTTGACTCCACCATGGTCAATATTGCAATTAACAAATTACAAAGTGATTTACATACCTCTCTTGACATGATTCAATGGGCAATCACAGGTTATGTACTTGCCCTTGCTGTAGCCGTACCTGTTTGTGGTTATGTGGTCAATCATATTGACGGAAAAAAAGTCATGCAATGGTCCCTCCTTAGTTTTGGACTTTTTAGTTTTTTATCAGGAATTGCTTGGAATATTGATAGTTTTATCATTTTCCGAGCCGTTCAAGGATTTTCTGCAGGTTTCATTACTTTACTGATGACCACCTTGCTGATGCAAATTACACCTCCTAATAAACTTGGTCAGTTAATGGCCGTTGTTTCTACACCGATTATTCTTTGCCCAATCATCGGTCCTGTTCTTGGTGGTGCTATTGTTTCTGGAGCCAATTGGCATTGGATATTCTATGTCAATATTCCAGTTGTTATTATTGCTGTTTTACTTAATCATTTTTATCTAAGTTCTTTCAAACCTTTTAATCCAAAAGCAAAATTGGACTGGTTTGGTACCCTTCTTCTTGCTGGGGGCTCTGTTGGATTAATATATGGCATGATGAAAGGTTCAACGAATGCTAAAAATTTTTTCAATAGTCAAATGATTACTTTTGTCCTCATTGGTTTATCTTTATTTATTATTTATGGAATTTATAATCAAATTCGGAAAAATAATACCGTTCTTCCTTTAAGATTTTTCAAATCTAAACATTTTACTGCAGCAAATATAGGAATTTTTCTAGCCGGAATTGCTTCTAATGGTCCTATGCTTCTTCTTCCTCTCTTTTTCCAAAATACCAAAGGATTTACAGCCATAGAAGCAGGTTTGATGTTAATTCCCCAAGGTCTTGGAATGATGGCAACTCGCCCCTTGATTGGAAAAATGATTGACCGACTTGGAGCAAGACCAGTTGTTCTGGTTTCAATTGCTATTTCCCTTCTAGGAACGGTTCCTTTCATTTTCGTTCAAGAAAATACTAATTTAATTTGGTTAGGACTGGTTTTATTTATTCGCGGAATGGGAATTGGTGGCCTGCAAATGCCAATGATGACTGATATCTTCATTGGTTTAGATAAACAAGATATTCCTGGTGCATCAGTAGGTCAAAGAATCATTCAAAATGTCGGTTCATCTTTTGGTTCAGCCGTTATTTCTGCGGTAGTTACTGCTGTTGTAACATCAGAAATTGCTGGACAGATGACGACTAAACTGCATCAATTAGCAAGCTCTACATACCACTTTAACTCCCACGGTTATTGCGACTGCAAAAACTTCTGTTGAAAAAGCAGTGACTCTTAATGGTTATCAACTTGGTTTTCTTGTCTCTTCAATTGTTTTGATTATCATTGCTCTTCCAGCAATATTCCTCTCACAAAAGAAGAGCGTGAAATAATATTCATAGTTTTTAGCTTTGATTTCACTTGAATTTTGTTATAATTGAATTGAATCATCACAATGATAGATAGACAAATATTAATCAATTAACTGAGCTTGGTACGTAAAATCTATACGTTCCTTGTATCTTATAGGAGAGTGAAAAATGCCTTTAGCAAAAATTGTATATGCAAGTATGACAGGAAATACTGAAGCTTGTGCCGATATTGTCGCTGATAAACTTGAAGAATTAGGTTTTGAAGTAGAACTTGATGAATGTACTTCTGTTGATGCAGATGATATGGCTGATGCTGATCTTTGTATCGTTGGAACATACACTTACGGTGACGGTGAGTTACCTGACGAAATTGTTGACTTTTACGAAGAATTAGCTGAGGTTGATTTATCTGGTAAAATTTACGGTTGTTTCGGTTCAGGCGATACTTTCTATGATGATTTCTGTATCTGCGTCGATATGTTTGAAGCGCAATTTGAAAAAACAGGGGCAACTAAAGGAGCAGAGCTCGTTCGTGTCGATTTGTCACCTGAAGATGAAGACGAAGCCCATCTTGAAGCTTTTGCAGAAACTTTAGCGGCTCACTTTAACTAATGTTAAAACATAAAAATTACTGACAAGTATGAAAAAAAAAGCTGACAGAAATTCTGTCAGCTTTTTTATCTACGATTCAATGCTCACTCTGCCATAGAGAGACTTCTTGGACAAGCTGAACTCATATCTATGATGTGAGTTTGTGGCTGGGTCGTATTGATCTGTCAGTAATTTTTTATTCTACCATTTCAATTTCACTGTCAAAATATTGCTCTTGAAAATGGTCTGCCTTTTCGATTTCTGATTTTGTGAAATTTTCAGCTGGACTGGTCAATACACATTTATCTTCAACATCATCTTTTCTGTGAATAATAGCAATGCGTTTTCCAGTGAATGTTTTGAGAGCTTTTTGATTCTCAGGTAAATTGGACAAAATATAGACATCTTGTTCTTCGCCGTCTCCTGCGATAAGTCCCTCGATGTATCCATAGTTTATTGGATAAACTGTCCCATGATGAATTGTTCCAATTGGTCGGTCAATTTTTGCAATGTAGTTTGTCATCAATTTTCTCCTATCAACAGTTTTTTGTCAGTGCTTTAGCTTCTTCTAAAAAATTCAAACTTTGTTCAATTTCTTTTATTCTTTCGATTAATTCTACTTTCTGCTCTTCTAATAACTCTAATCTTTTCTGACGACTTTTTGCACCTAATTGTTTGAGATCAGAAAAATATTTGATTTCAGAAAGTTTCATGCCCGTTTTTTTCATATTTTCGATAAATCTCAGCCAGTCAAGGTCAGAATCATCAAATTCTCGGTAATGATTGGTTTTTCTTTTCGTCTGTAAAAGTCCAATTTGTTCATAATAACGCAAGGTTGCAGTCGTTAATCCTGTTTGCTTTGCGATTTCTGATATTTTATACATGCTATCCAATCTTTTTTACTTGCCTTCAAGTTCACTTGAAAGTTTATACTGAGTATATCACAAAACAAAGGAGTTTTTATGTCACACACATTTTTACAAAAACAGATTAGTTTTGTTCTTACAACAATGATTATCTCGTTTTCTTTATTTTATATCAATCTCAATATTCTCAAACTTGGATTTACAAATTTCCCATGGTTACTGTGGTTGCGCTCCTGGGCAATTGTTTATCTTTTATTGCTCATTTTATCTCGTTTAATTCCACCTCTGGTGAATCGAGTTTTTAAAAAGTTTGGAGGTCAATAATGTTTAATAAAGGAAACAAAGTCGAAAAACCTGCTTATTCAGGTTTACCTTTTTATTTGAATATTTTAGACGACAATATTTTTGCAATGGTTGAACAGTTGACTTTCCCTATTGGTTCACGAACAAATTGGCACAAAAATCCCTGTGGACAAACCATTTTGGTGACTAAAGGAGCGATGATTTATCAAGAAGAAGGCAGCGTTCCCCGTCTTTTACTCTCTAACACAGTGATTACTATTAAAGAGAATATCAATCATTGGCATGGTGCTATTTCGGAAGAAAATTCTTGTTTATTAATTACTTACAAAAGCAACGGGGATGAATTGGTCACTTTTACTGATTCCGTCAGCGATATTGATTTTAAAAAAGCACTGATAAATGCAAAGTAAAAATTGTAAAGAATAGAATAGGACACAAAAGCTGTCAAAATGAATTGACAGCTTTATTTTTTACTGGGGAAGATTCAGTCCGTCAGCAAGGACAGCCCTATCAGCAAATATAGGTGTTTCTTTAGTATTTACGAGCCAAAATCAATTTCTGTCATAGGATAGTCGTTAGCGCTTGAGCGCTTACGAATATGCTAGGGTTTTCATCAGTAATTTACAATGAAAACATCAAAATCCCAGCTGCTACAGCCACATTTAAAGATTCCGCTTGTCCTGGCATGTCAATATGAACAAGCTTGTCAGCAGATTCCACGGCAAAGTCTGATACTCCAGCTCCTTCATTGCCCATGACCAAAGCAAAAGATGATTCCTCAACAGTTTTATAAGATACAGAATTTGCTGATAGCGTTGTTGTCAAAATTGAAATTTTTGCTTGTTTGAGCGCAGCAAAACATTCTTCTTCATTCATGCGGGCAATCGCTAAATGAAAATTTGATCCTTGCATTGAACGCATAACCTTCGGACTATAAAGGTCTGCCGTTTCACCAAGTAAAATAACAGCTGAAAAGCCGGCTGCATCAGCCGTTCTAATCATGGTTCCGACATTTCCTGGATCTTGCACATTTTCTAAAAGTAAAAATTTTGATGCTGAAAAATCAATAACTTCTTCAATTTTTGCCACTTCAGCAATCAGTCCTTGTGGACTTTCGCTGTCAGCTAAAGATTTTAGTACATCTTTACTGACCAGATTTACAGATAAGTCTGTCAGTGATTTTTCAGACCCAATCATTGCTGTCAGTTTAGCCAGCTTATTTTCTTCAACAAAAATTTGCTTTATTGAATGACCTGCTTTCAGTGCTTCCTCCAACAGATGAAATCCTTCGATGAGATATGAATTTTTGCGGTATTTTTTTGTCAGCAATTTTCTTGCTTCTTTAACTTTTTTATTATCTTTTGAACTGATGATTTCCATTCTCTTATTTTATCAGATTTTTGCCAATCTTGCTTGTGCTTATGCTATAATAAAAGAAAACGTTTTAAATAAACAAGTCACTTAATAATTTAACGAATGAAAGGAGCTAAAATGTTCAAAGTAAAAATGATTGTTTCTGGACGAGTTCAAGGAGTCGGCTTTCGCTATTTTGTTATTATAAGTGCCCGTGAATTAGGAATTTTAGGTCGTATTTGGAATAATGATGATGGTACCGTTGGTATCCTTGCCCAAACTGATGACTCCCAAAAATTAGAAGAATTTACGGCCCTTATTCGTGGCGAAAAATCTTCCAAAGGTCGTCTTTCTCCCTTTGCGAAAGTAACTTATGTCGAGTCGACTCCTACAAGTTTCCCTGATTTTACCGATTTTAATATCAAATATTAAAAAAATACTGACAGATTTTCCGTCAGTATTTTTTTATCAATTTATAAGCGATTGCTTGTCAGTATATTTTTCCAGAAGTTCTAAAACCATCAATAAATTTCTTTTATCAATATGATAAGCCACAGCAGCTTTAACCGCTGGTTTTGCACAAAAAGCAATTCCAAGACCAGCAGCATTTAACATCGGAATATCATTTGCCCCATCCCCAACAGCGACTACCTCAGACAAATCCAACTTATTTTCCTTGGCCCACTGCTTCAATCTTTCCAATTTGAAACTTTTATCGACAATCGTTCCATAAGTTTCGCCAGTCAAATAACCCTCTTGCACAGCCAACCGATTGGCAAAAACATAATCTAGTTTTAAATCTACAGCCAATTTATCCACAATTTCATGAAAACCACCCGAAACGACACCAACTTTCCAACCTCTGCCATGTAAAGTTTCAATCAGCCCAGTCGCTCCATTTGTCAAATGAATTTCTTTATAAATTTCATCAAAAATCGTCGTTCGTAGCCCTGATAGTAAGGCTACTCTTTCTTTCAAAGCTTCTTTAAAGTCCAACTCGCCTGACATAGCAGCCTCCGTAATTTCAGAGATTTTTTCACCTAAGCCTGCTTTTTCTCCCAAGAGGTCAATGACTTCCTCCTCAATCAAGGTGCTATCGACATCCATCACAAGTAATCCTTTTACTGTCATTTTTCCTCTATCCTACTTGTCTTTCAAAAATATTTATGATCAAATTTAAAATAAATTTGGATTCTCAATTAAACGTACACGCACAATATTTTCAGAAGCTTCAAAACGCGAAACCAAAGCGGCCAATTTTCTTTCGTCTTTTTCATCTAAATCAAGTAATGTATAAGCAAAATCCCCTTGACCACGATTGACAATGTTAGCGATATTAATATTTTCTTCGGCAACTGCTATAGAAATTTGCGCCACAACGTTTGGCACATTTTTATTGATTAAGGTCACACGATAAGGCGTATTTAACTCTTGCAAAACACGCGGAAAGTTGACTGAATTAATAATCTCACCCGTTTTCAAATAGGTTTGAACAGAATCAAGAGCCATCCGAGTACAATTTAAGCTGGCTTCTGCTGTTGAGCCCCCTAAATGAGGAGTCAAAAAAACTTGAGGGTGATGATAAAATTTTTCAGAACCAAAATCGGTGCCAAAGAAACGAACAATCCCTTCATCAATCGCCTTAAGAATGGCTTCTTTATCAGAAATCTCATCTCGAGCATAATTCAGCAAAATCACTCCATTTTTACATTTTGATAAATTTTTCCAATTAAGCATTCCCTTTGTTTCATCAGTCGCTGGCGTGTGAACCGTAATATAATCTGCTTTCTCAAAAATTTCTGACAAATCATTGACCCGTTTGACATGATGTGACAAATTCCAAGCATGCTCAATTGAGAGATATGGGTCATAACCAATCACTTTCATCCCTAAACGCTGTGCATCATTAGCAACTTTTGAGCCAATATTTCCAAGACCAATCACACCTAAAGTTTTTCCAGAAATTTCTGAACCAGAAAATGCTTTTTTCCCGTTTTCAACTGCAACGTCAATGGCCTTATCATTTCCTTTTTGTCCTGTCAGCCATTTATTGGCAGGTTTCAAATTACGGGTCCCAAAAATCATCATTGACAAGACCAACTCTTTGACCGCATTAGCATTCCCACCAGGGGCATTAAATACAACAATTCCTTTGCTTGCGCATTTTTCAATCGGGATATTATTAAATCCAGCCCCCGCACGTCCAATGGCCAACAGTTCTTTTGAAAATTCATAATCATGAAAAGGTTGGGCACGACAAATAAAAGCGTCCGCTTTGTTTTCTGGTACTTGATTGACAGCAAATTGTTCGCCAACTTCATCCAGAGCAACTTGGTCAATATTATTTCCTATTGTTTTAATCTGATAAGTCATTTATTTTCCTCTTCAAATTCCTTCATAAATTTAACCAATTCAAGCACACCTTCTATTGGAAAAGCGTTGTAGATACTTGCTCGCATTCCCCCAACCGACCGATGACCTTTGATTGATTTAAAACCTTTTTCTTCGGCTTTTTGCACAAATAAAGCATCCAGTTCCTTACTTGGACTGGTAAAGACAACATTACATATCGACCGCTCTGCTTCATTTAGAACTGGGCTCTGATAAAAATCCGACTGGTCAATTAAATCATAAAACATCCGAGCTTTTTGACGATTTATTGCTTCAAGTTTTTTAACTCCGCCTTGTTCTTTGACCCATTTGAAAACTAAACCAGCCAAATAAATAGCAAAGGTTGGCGGTGTATTATACATAGAGCCATTCTGAGCCAAAATACGGTAGTCCATCATTGATGAAAGACTTTCTTTTTGATTCAATAAATCTTCACGAATAATGACAATTGTCAAACCGGCAATCCCTAGATTTTTTTGAGCTCCAGCATAAATTAAACCAAATTTACTCACATCATAATCAAATGCCAAAATATTTGAACTCATATCAGCAATTAAAGGAACAGAATTAACTTCTGGTAGATTTTCTGGAAAAATAGTCGTTCCTTCAATGGTATTATTTGTTGTTATATGCAAATAAGCTGCCATTTTCTCATCAACTTTGGACTTATCAATTTTCAAAAGATGATTATAATGTTCTGATTGAGTTGAGCCCAAACTGATTGCTTCAAAATCTAAGGTCTGACTCAATTTTACTGCCTCATCATAAGCCTTTTTTCCAAAAGCCCCTGAGATTGCATAATAAGCTTTTTTCCCAAGAGCCAAATTCATTGGAATCATTGAGAATTGAGTCGAAGCCCCGCCTTGTAAAAATAATATTTTATAGTTTTGAGGAATGGACATCAAGTCACGCAAATTACTTTGCGCCTCATCAATGACTTCTTGAAAAGATTTGGATCGATGTGAAATTTCCATCACTGACATACCGCTTTTTTCAAAGTCTAACAGTTCTTCTTGAACTTTTTTTAAAACTTCCTTTGGAAGTACACTAGGTCCTGCACCAAAATTATAAATCATCGATTTCACTTCCTCAAATTATTTATTAATCACTATTATAATATAATTTTCTGATAATTCAAATATAAAAAAATACTGTTCGACAAAAATCACATCAATGATGTGAACTTCTGTCTAAACAGCATTTTACCAATTTAATAAATCAAGTAATAACATGTTCCATTCAACTTCTTTGGCGTAAAAAATATTTCCACCATTAGAATAGAGCTTTCCTTGGTTGTAAAATAAAGAATCAAAAGTCAAATGATAATAAGTCTCACCAGTCGTATTTCCTAAACTTGGGGCAACGACATCTTTGGAATATGCTTTTGAAAGAGCAATCGTATTCTTGGCTCCATGGGCCGCAATATAATCAACATAAGCTCTTCCATAGTTATAGGCCTGAACTCCCGTCCAAGCATCAACTTTCTTTTCTGATGCGTATTCTAATACCTTTGAAAGATTAGCAATCCCCTGTTTGATACTTTCTTCCTCTGTGGAAAAGGTATTTGTTTTTCCATTCAAGCTTTCGCTGGACTGCATGATATCAACTTGTTTTCCTTTAGTTTCAGTATAAATAATCGCAAGCGCTAACTTTGTATCCCCGCTTAAACCTTGTGCTTTCAGGGTTTTCTCAACCTCTGCTTCATAAGACATTACATGTTTCACATTTTCATGCATACGGTAAACGTAAAAACCACCGAATACAAGAAGTATCAGCATTATTAATCCAATTAATTTTTTAAACATATCACTTACCTAAATTTTTCTGACCGACTTTTAATTAATTCTCTTCAATTAATTTTTTCACTAGTACATTTCAATATTTTTATGCGGTCATTTTTATATAAGTTCTATTATAACACTTCTCGTTTAAATTTAACTTAATATAAAAAAATTAGACAAAAATTATTGTCTAATTTTTTTATATTATAATGGGAATTGATGTGTTAACTCTAAAGCAGCTTTTCTAACTTCTTCGAGTTTTTCTTGGTTGTCATGATTAACCAAGGCATTAGAAACTAATTGAGCAACTTTTCGAGCTTCAGCTTCCTTAAATCCTCTTGATGTGATTGCTGCCGCACCAATTCGCACTCCTGAGGTTTTAAATGGAGATAAAGTTTCGTCTGGTATGGCCTCTTTATTAAGCGTGATATGAACGCTATCTAATAAGTCCTGTGCTTCTTTCCCATTAATTCCAAGATCTAAGACCTTCAAATTAAGTAAGTGATTATCTGAGCCTCCTGCAATCAAACGTAGTCCTTCAACCTTAGCAAACTCATCAGCCATTGCTTGAGTATTTTTAATGACTTGTTCAATATATGTAGCAAATTCTGGGTCAAGTGCTTCTTTAAAAGCGACTGCTTTAGCAGCAATCACGTGTTCTAAAGGTCCACCTTGCGTTCCAGGGAAAATTGCAGAATTGATTTTTTTAGCCAAGACTTCATCATTGGTTAAAATCATTCCACCGCGTGGGCCTCTTAAAGTTTTATGAGTTGTTGTTGTGACAACATCAGCATAAGGAAGTGGATTGGGGTGAGCACCAGTAGCCACTAAACCAGCAATATGAGCCATATCAACCATTAATTTCGCACCAACGCTATCAGCAATCTGACGGAATTTAGCAAAATCAATCAAACGTGAATAGGCAGAAGCCCCTGCCACAATCAGTTTAGGTTGAACTTCTTTAGCAATTTTAAGAATTTCTTCATAATCTAAAAGCTCTGTTTGAGGATTTACCCCATAAGGGACAAAATGATAAGTTTTTCCTGAAAAATTGACTGAAGCTCCGTGCGTCAAATGACCACCAGCGTTTAAATCCATTCCTAGAACTGTATCTCCTGATTGAATTAATGCCATATAGGCTGCAGCATTGGCTTGAGAACCTGAGTGAGGTTGAACATTGACAAATTTTGCACCGAAAAGTTCTTTTGCACGGTCAATTGCCAAATTTTCCACAACATCAACCGCTTCTGTACCACCATAGTAACGTTTCCCTGGGTATCCTTCGGCATATTTATTCGTCAAAACAGAACCTTGTGCTGCCATCACTGCCTTTGAAACAATATTTTCAGAAGCAATTAATTCAATATTTTGTTGCTGGCGAATTTCCTCAGCATGAATGGCCGCCCACAATTCTGGGTCAAAGCTTTCAAAATCTTCTTTATCAAAAATCATTCGTTCTCCTTGTATGTCTATTGGGGATATTTTTAAAAATATAAGTAGAATTTTATAGTCTTAAACGCTATAAACTTAATCAGTTAAATTATGATTTACTTTCGCAAGCAAACTTTTAACTCTAAAACTATTATATCGGCTAAAGCACATTTTTTGAAATATGTTGGCTTAGAAATCTTCAGCTTGCCAAAGATTGTTCGGAAATTTTTAGATTACTTTTTCTCAGCATATTTTATTCAATTTGTCCAAGTTCAGGAACTTTTTTAAGTAGTTCTGCCTTAGTTACTGCCCCTTGACGTAATAATTTTGGTTTTTCTTGCGTCAAATCAATGATGGTCGTATCTAATCCATAGATGTTATCATCTTGAACAGCGACTGCAGCATTTTCCAAAATTTCTTGACTTAGATCGGCAAAGAAACTTGGACTTTTAGAACCGGTTAAATTAGCGGAAGGTCCAACCAAAACACCGACTTCTTTAATTATTTTTTGGGTCACTGCTATGTTGGGCATTCTAAAACCAACAGTGCTTTTGCCAATATGAATCCATTCAGGAACTTCGCTAGAAGCTTCTAAAATGATAGTTAGAGGACCAGGAAGAAATGCATCAACAATTTTACCTAAATAATCTGGTGGGTTGATGGAATATTTTAGAATATCTTCAAAACTTGAAACATTCATATTTAAAGCTTTTTCGGTTGGACGTCCTTTAACCGAATAAAGTTTTTGGACCGCTTGCTCATTCATGGCATCTGCAAATAAACCATAAACTGTTTCAGTTGGTAAAACCACTAATTGTCCATTTTTTAGCGCTTTTACTGCTCTCGCTGTCATTCGATTTTTACTATTATTTTCTTTTTCTGATTGTTTATCTAAATCTTTTTGCAGTTTATTTGCTTCAATAAAAAAATTTTCTCTGATATCTTTCAAATCATCTGGTACTTTATAAGGACGGCGAAAAAGAAAGCCAATAATACCATAAAATCCACCTTCAACTTTTTCAAGTTCATTAGCAAAATTATTGAGTCCGCCTTGAACAAAGTTCAAAGTTTCTTTAGCTTGGTCTATCTTGTTGGATTCAATCAAAGTTTTGACATCTTTTAATTGCACTTGCAAAAAAGAGGACATCGTACGCAAATCATTTTCAACTTTCATTTTAACTTCTTTCTTAAATATATTTTATCTTTTAATTGCTGTTTCCCTTCAAAAATGGGTTGGTCATAATTTTCAACAAAATAATTGCTTATTATATGAGTAATTTCAAAACCACATTTTTCATAAAATTCAACATTCCCTGAAATATCATCTGTTCCAAGAATAAGCTCATCAGCTGCTAAATTTTCTTTCAAATAAGTGATAAGTTGCTTCATCATTTGCTGACCAAATCCCTGTCCTTGAAAACTAGTTTCTACAGCGAAATTCTCAATTTCAAAAGTATTTTTTTGTTTTTTTATGACTACAGCACAAGCAACGGTCTTACCATTTTTTAATGACAGAGTAAATAAATCACCATTTTCCAGATAATTTTCTAAATGCGGACCATCATCAGCTAATAATAATATTTGTAAAAAATCTTTTTTTTGCTGAAATACTTGTTCAAAAATTAAAGAATTCATTTTTCTCCTTAAATATACCAACAGTAGCTTTTATCGTTTGACACTAATCATTCTATCTTTTCCAAATATATCCTGGTGAATACTAACAAGCCTGTCAGTAAATTTTTCTTGAAAAATAGCTTGAACAGCTTTTCCTTGCTTATAGCCAATTTCCAAATAAATTTTTCCATCATCTGTCAGATGGTTGACCGCTTGGTCAGCAATTTTTTGGTAAATTGCTAAACCTTGATTTTGGGCAAAAAGGGCCAAATCAGGCTCATATTTAATGACAGAATCATCCATTTCATACGTTTCATCAAAAGCAATATAGGGGGGATTGGAAACTATGATATCAAACCTGTCAGTAAGTTCATCCATCACATCTGATTGAATAAATTCCAAATTGACATGATTCATTTTCGCATTTTCAGCCGCCAATTCTAGCGCATTTTGTGAAATGTCAGAAGCTTTTACTGACCAATTTTGCCGAGCTTTAGCTAAAGAAATTGCAATTGCTCCGGAGCCCGTTCCAATATCTAAAATTTTCAGCGAATCATTGTTATTTTCAGTTAAAATCATTTCAACTAATTCTTCAGTTTCTGGACGTGGAATGAGCACTCGCTCATCAACCTTAAATTTTAATTCATAAAATTCTGCCCAGCCCACAATATATTGTGGGGGTTCGTTTTTAATCAAACGTTCTGATAGCTCTGTCAGTAAATTTAACTCTTGGTCAGTAATTTTTTCACGCATTAAATTCAACCAAGATAACTTATTAAGTTCATGTAAATTTCGCCAGACAAACTCTAACTCAAAAGGTTCTTCTAAATCTGCTGATAAAGTTCGCACAGCTTCAATCCAAAGCATTATACTTTTCCACTTTCTAAGACTTTTTATTTTTTCTAATCTCTTTTAAATTACTCTTTCAAGTATAGCAAAAAAGCCCAATAAAATCAGGCTTTATCAACTTATCAGTCCAATGTAAATCCTTGTTTTTTCAAAAAATCTGCCAGGTCCTCACGACGAGGATTCGTAAGAAAATCACTCATCTCCTGTGACCAATTTGTCGACTTTTGATGATGACTGCGATTGGCATAATATTCTGCCGTTTGCTCGTTATAAGTACTTAAATCAGTCAATGATTCATGATTATAACCATTGATTGACAAAATATTTGCTTTTGGCAAACGTGGTTTTACTTCGTTTCGGCTATTTGGTAGACCAATTGTCAGTCCAAAAAGTGGAAGTGTCAATTCTGGTAAATTTAACAACTCTGTCACTTTAGACGTGTCATTACGAATTCCACCAATATAACAAATGCCAAGCCCCATAGATTCAGCTGCTACTGTCATATTCTGAGCAGCAATTGTAGTATCAACAATGGCAACTGTCAAAGCTTCCATATTACGAAGAGCTTTCACATCTTTATTCTCCGCCCTTAAAATCTGAGCTTGCCGATACCAATCAGCCACAAAAACATAAAATACACCCGTTTGATTCACATAAGCGTCCGAACCAGAAATTTTAGCAATTTCACATCGTAAATTAACATCCGCTACCTCAATAATTGAATAGGCCTGTATAAAATTTGACGAAGCACCGGATTGTGCTGCTTTTAGCAGTAAATCTTTTGTTTGAGCCGGCAAAGGTTCAGCTTTAAAATCACGAACTGACGCGTGAACTAACATTTTTTCAATTGTTTGATTCATAATTTTATTCTCATTCATCAAAATTAAATTCCTCCCTACTGACAGGTTTCATTTTAGAACTAACTTCTATTTTGACTACTTTTATTTCTAAATCAATGGTGAAATTCTCGTCAGAAGATAAGCACATAGGGGAACCTTTATTTCCTGAGGTGAAAAAAGCAAGGCATACTGTTTTCGATTTTGATTTGTTTCATCGACCAGCTCCGCCAAAGTTCCAATCTTTGCTCCAAGTTCTGAAAAAGTCTTACGTATTGGGTTTTTACTGTATTTACCAAACTCTGATAAAGGTAAACTTTTCTTAGTTTGGCTCCAATCTTTACCTTTTTTAACTTCTTGCCAAAGGCGGCAGTAATTATTTCCCTTAAATTTTTCAATGGACATCCGTGTCCTTTGTGCTCGGTGCAAATGATGCGAAAGAGACTCTATCTTTTCTGCAACTACCCAGCTATCCCCATTTTTTCCCACACAATAAAGCAAATCAAAAGACTCATTTAGCCCTTTGACCTGAAAAATCGTCACATCTGTTAAGACATTATTCACTTTTTTTGAGGTTTGCATCGTCCGTTGTTCATGACCAACTTCTCGAATGACAAAATCTTCAAATTCAAAATTCATTATTTATTTAATTCTTCTAATTTCTTCGTTTGGTCATAAACAATCAGAGCATCAATCACTTCATCCATTTTACCAGATAAAATACTATCCAATTTTTGTAAAGTCAAACCAATTCGGTGGTCAGTTACACGATTTTGTGGGAAATTGTAAGTTCTAATCCGCTCAGAACGGTCACCTGTTCCGACAGTTGATTTACGCTCTGCATTTTGTTTGTCCAATTCAATTTGTTGATAGTAATCAAAAACTTTCGTATTCAACAACTTAATGGCTTTATCGCGATTTTTTTGCTGTGTCCGTTCTTCTTGCATCTCAACTTTAATCCCTGTTGGCAAGTGAACCATCCGCACGGCTGTGGCAACCTTATTGACATTCTGACCACCGGCACCAGACGCATGATAAATATCCACGCGCAAATCTTTTTGCTCAATTGTCATTTCGAATTCTTCAACTTCAGGCATCACAAGCACTGTCGCTGTCGAAGTATGCACGCGCCCTTGTGTTTCTGTTACAGGGACACGTTGTACTCGGTGAGCACCAGATTCATATTTCAATTTTGAATAAACAGATGGACCCGAAATCAAAGCTGAAACCTCTTTATAACCCCCAATACCAGTGATATTCGCTTCCATAATTTCAAACTTCCAACCTTGAGATTCAGAAAAATGTTGATACATATTTAATAAATCACCCGCAAAAAGCGCCGCTTCATCCCCACCAGCAGCTCCACGAATTTCTAAAATAATATTTTTACCATCGTTTGGATCTTTAGGCAAAAGTAAAATTTTGATTTCTTCTTCAAGAACTTCTTTTTGTGATTTTGCTGATGAAAGTTCTTCTTTGAGCATTTCTTTCATTTCATCATCAAGTCCACCCTCACCAAGCATTTCTTCGCTATCAGAAATTGTTTCAAGGACTTTCTTGTATTCATTATAAGTCGCCACTTTATCCCGTAAATCTGCTTCTTCACGTGATAATTCCATAAAACGCTTTGTATCCGAAACTACTTCTGGGTCAGATAATAACTCACCCAATTCTTCATATCTTCCAACTATTGACTCTAACTGATCAAACATTTCTTTATTTCCTTTAATTATTTTTTAGTTTTTAATGGTAAATTTTTTGCCATATTTACAAAAGAATCCCATTGTGTCACATCTTGTAGCATGTCCTTTTTAAAAATCATCACTTGATTTCTTCCTTGAAAAAAGTGAACACGTTCTGAAAAAATCTCAACATTTCGTACATTCATTTGAGCTTTAATTTGTTCCTCTGTCACATACATGTCAAGCTCTTGTGGCTTAAAATTTTTCAAAAAACGGCTTTTCAGTTGCCAATGTAAAAAAAGATTCCCTAAAACAAGCACAAGCAGTGCAGAAACGACTGGCCAAATCCATTGTCCTTTACTCATCAACAAATTAACAACTAAAAAAACCAGCATGATTCCTGAAAAAACCAGCATCATTCGCTTAGTCATTTGTCCGAGAATTCTTTGATAATCTTCCCCTGTGATTGTTCCTTTAAAATGATAAAACATCTATTTCCTCCTAGATTTCTGGTTTAAAATAATGCTTCCGGCAAACCGGAATATAAGTTTCATTTCCACCAATCTGTAACTGTTCACCTTCATAGACTGGTTTACCGTCAATTGTTCGAATAACCATCGTCGCTTTTTTACTACAATACCAGCAAATTGTTTTAATTTCTTCAATTTTATCAGCAAGTAAAAGCAGGTATTTAGACCCTTCAAAAAGTTCATTACGAAAATCATTTTTCAAACCAAAGGCCATGACTGGAACATTCAATTCGTCGACTACTCGCGCAAAATCATAGACATGTTTTTTATTTAAAAATTGTGCCTCATCAATTAAGACACAAAAAGGTTTAGCAGACAGGCTATTCACATAATCAAAAACAGACATTTTATCATCAATTGCGATAGCTTCTGCTTTCATACCAATCCGACTCGCAACTGTTCCAACACCAGCACGGGTATCTAGGCTTGATGTCATCAAGAGAACTGGCTTGCCCTGTTCCTCATAATTATGAGCCACTTTCAAAATCTCAATTGACTTTCCTGAATTCATCGTACCATATTTGAAATATAATTGCGCCATATCATCTCCCTCGTTTCCTTATTTTTCCTCAAAGTTACCTATCCTTACCAATACTAATTTATTGAGTATTGATAAGAGTAGTCCATTTCCTCATATTTCCCCAAATTAATTTTCTTTTGGTGCTTATATGGTGCTTGCTTAGATTTTCTATGGTACTTCATGGTGCTTATTATAAATTCAAATTCTCTAGCTTCAACTGCAAATCTTGTCGATTTTCAGGAAGAACATGCGTGTAAACTCCGTTTGTAATTCGAGCATCCATATGCCCCACACGCTCCATAACAGCCTTTTGAGGTGCTCCTAGAAAAGCTAACACTGTAATATGAGAATGTCGCAACATATGCGCTGAAAACTGTTTATAATTCTTACCAAACAGATTGGCACGAGCGCCCTCAATTTTCAAATAAGTGTTAATATCCGCATTACGAATTTGAACCCCATTTGATTTCACAAATACAAATTTTGAACCATATTTATCTTTACGAAAATTTTCAAGAATCTCAAGACAACGGTCATTTAGAGTGACATAACGAACTGATTGAGGATTTTTAGTTGGTCCTAGCTTTTTAAGATTACAGTTCCAACTCAATTGAATATAAATCACTCGTTTCAAAATATCTACATGTGACCATTGAAGACCAGAGGCTTCGCCAATTCTCAAACCTGTTAGAAACAAAAATTCTACAAAGTCTGCACGTTTAAAATCATCTTTTTCTACTGCATGACTTCGCCAACTCTTCAAAAATTTTCGCATTTCATCCATAGTGAAAAATTTTTCTTTCCACTTGGCAAGACTTTCAGCCGATTTTTTTTGTTTAGGAAGTATGATACAGTTCATGATATTCTCATGTGTAAATCCCATTGAATAAGCATATTGAAAAATATGTCCTATGCGCAAAGCTATGGTGTGCCGTGTCGTATTAGAATACTTATTAGAAAATAAATATTCTTGCATTTCTTTTGGCTCAATGCTAATTATTTCACGCTGTCCAAATTTTTTTATAAAATCTTTTAAACCATACGTTTCTGAGAGATATGTGGATTCAGCCAATTCAGCTTGACGAATTTTTCTTGATTCCGCATAACACTCGTTTATGGTTTTTGGTGCTTCTTCAGCTTCTTTTTCTTCTGAAAGTTTTTCTGCTATTTTCAGTTCAAGTTCAGTTCGTGCTTGACTTTGAGCCTCACGACCACCTGAATTTTTGGTTACAGAAACTTGTTTCCATTTGTCTTGCTTATCTTGATATTTTTCAAAGAACTTCCATTTACCATTGGGTTGTTGCTTTTTATACATTTCACTCCTATCTTTATATAAAATAGAGAGTAACCAGATACTCTCTATTTTATCACAAATTACAATATTTTTTTACGTGCTTCGGAGCGGAATTTTAAAAATTTTTCATACCCCTCAATAGAGATATTCACACGTCCATGACTGGGTTGCAAGATATACTTTGAAAACTCAGGATTTCTTCGCATTCTAGTTAAGTCATTTGAGAGTGTCCCTTTTGCCACACCAAAAATATCACAAATTTCTTCTTTATTTCCATATAATTTTTCCATAAACATCACACTTTCAAAATTTCATTGAGAAACTGAATCAAATCAATCTCTTGCGGATAATCCCAACAGATTTCTGTTAATTCAAAAGGTAAACGCGTCATATCAGCCAAATCAATGATACTTGCCTTTTTGCGTAACGCATTGTATTTCGCTTTTGTGGCTTTGGACAACTCCGCAAAGAGTTCTGGATGTTCATCTTTTGAAAGAAATATAATTTTTTCCTGTGGCGAAAGTTCAATATAATTTCTATCTTCAAAATCAAGTTGAACAATGGGAGTATCTGAGAGAAATCGAAATTCTTTTTTCAGTTGATTTTCAATGAAACCTGAGCCGTGTAATTCAAATTCTAAGCGCCAAAGCTGATCGAATTTCTGAACTTCTTCTTGTGCAATTTTATCTCCTTTTTCTGTCCGCTCTTTTTTCTTATCATACAAGCGAATAATAAATTCATCGCCACTTCCTGCGTATCGTGTTTCTATTTTGCCATCTGTACCAAAGAAAATTTTCTTTTTGGAGCGACCGCCTAAAATAAACGAAGATAAATCACGCTCAAAGTCTAGTGCAATATCAATCCTTGAAATACTGACTTCTTCTAATAATGGAACTAAATAGTCAAAGACATAGTTCAGATTGTCTTGACCAGATTTAGCAGGATTGAACTCTAAGTAGAAGTTCTTTGTTTTCATTCTCTTAGCTTTAATGGGCATATAGCTCACATAAAAATTTTCTGTACTATCACGAAATAATTGTCCGTAAAATCCAGCGTATTCTCCGTTGGATTGAAGTTCGATCACATCCCAAAACTGGCAAAGATTTTGAAAGACTTGATTTCCTCCAAGTTCAATATTTCCCATAATGGTTAAGCGGTCAATCTTGATAGACACAAAGCCATATTTCTCTGAGAGCTGAGTTCTAAGGTTTAATTTTTGACCCTCTAGCGGGCTGTTAGAAATACCCGCTGATTCATTCATTTGTTTAACTGTATTATTCATTGATTTTTTGTCCTTTTTAAATAAGCTCAGGAGAGATTCTTTGTTTGCCTTTGGCACAAAATCTCTCCTGATTTTTATTTTCTTGTGCCTTTCAACCATAGTGAGTTTCCATGTCGCTCAAAACCTGAAATCAAATATTCAGGATAAGCATTTGAGACTTCTTCTTTTATTTCTGAAACCACCTCTTTCAACATTTTTTGAGCTTGGTGTTCTTTGGGTAACTTGGTATAAAGTAACAATTCTTCATTATTCACATCCATCACAATTTTTCTGATGGCTTTGTTGTAGTCTGAGATAACCATATCTGCTTTAGAAGTCTTATCCTCTGA
>NZ_BCVK01000018.1 GCF_001591705.1 Lactococcus cremoris subsp. cremoris NBRC 100676
AATTCGGGTTATTTCTTATATTTTTTAATCAATGGTGAACTTCTATAATAAAATTTTAGAGTTACCTGTCATTTTTAATTTTTCGTAAATTTTAGATAAGTACAATCCAACCAACCAGATTCACCACTGCGTTCAACTAGAAAACTACTTTCTGTAACCTTTCCAATTGCTAGACCCATTTTTTGCCACTGAGCAAAATGCTCTGAAATAGAAATGGTTCCTTTTTGTCTTGGACTTTGTCTAATCGCAAAATATTGAGTAAAAGTTTGATTTCCGTCAATAGAGGGCTGGTCTTCTCTAACATTTTTGATGACTTGATAAGTCGCTCCGTCAAGTTGATATGTCCCAAGCACATTACCTTGCGTTGTAGCGGTTGTAATCGGAGTTTTTTCAGATTGTTCACCATTACCAAACCAATCATCAACAATATAATACTCGACAAGCTTTTCATTAGGGTCAGTCGCAGTTTCATTACGAATCCAGCCGTAAATTCCTATATAGTTATAATTTCCTGCTGTTCCTTCTCCTGATTTTTTATAACTAAACTGACAAGAAATATTTCCAATATTTTTAATGTCTTCTCCAGCATTCGTCCAACTATAGCCAACACGTGCTAAAAAATCATCCGAATCTGACCAAGTCGCCTTAAAAGCTGCACCACCTCTTTGTGATGCCCCATACCAAGAAAGCGTATGTTTCACCCCTCCTTGATACCATAAAGTATAGTCATAGGGGCTTTTGCCTAATGTTTGCGGACCGTTACTTTGTGCTTGAAAAGTTTGCACCGTTGGATTTTTTTCATTTTTATCTAGTAATTTTTTATTTTTACAAGCTTGCAAGCCTAATAGAGCAAAGATGATTAGACTTATTAGAGTGAGTTTTTTAGTTCCTCTTCTCATTGTTTTTCCTCAAACTTTACGGATTTTGTAAAGCTATTTCATAACAACAAAAAAATAAGTTATCTCGCAAGTTTGATAAAACCTCACGAGATAACTTTATCAAAGTTTAAACAAGATAGTCATTCAATACTGATTTGATATATTCTAAGTGGTTAGAATCAAGTTCGATGTCATCCCCATGCTCAAGAGCATAAGCAGCAAGACTTTCAAAAGTTGCTGTTCCATTTTCGATAGATTGACCAACTTCTGTCTTCTTGTATGAACTATAACGTTCTTCAACGATATCAGACAAGAATTTGTCTTCAATGATGGCTGCTGCACCTTTAAGCGCACGTGCATAAGTATCCATCCCTGCAATATGAGCCAAAATCAAATCTTCGGCTTTGAAGCTTGTACGACGAACTTTGGCATCAAAGTTAATTCCACCTTTACCAAGTCCACCGTTCAAAAGAATTTGGTGCATAGCAAGCGTGATATCAATGACAAGTGTTGGAAATTCATCAGTATCCCAGCCGAGCAAATAATTTCCTTGATTGGCATCGATTGAACCTAAGGCACCAAAAGTACGTGCAGTATTTAATTCGTGTTCAAAAGTATGACCAGCCAACCAAGCATGGTTTGTTTCAAGATTGAGTTTGAAATATTTGTCCAAATCATATTTTTGCAAGAAAGCAAGAGCTGTCGCTGCATCAAAGTCGTATTGGTGAGTCATTGGTTCTTTTGGTTTTGGTTCAATCAAGAAGATTGGCAAATGGTTAATTGATTTTGCATAATCAATCGCCAAATGGAAGAATTTTGCCATGTGATCCATTTCAAGACCCATGTCTGTGTTCAAAAGTGATTCGTAACCTTCACGACCACCCCAGAATACGTAGTTTTCACCACCAAGTTTTTTAGAAAGTTCAAGTCCTTTTTTGACTTGAGCAGCACCATAAGCAAAAACTTCAGCACGATTTGATGTCGAAACCCCATTCATATAACGTGGGTTTGAGAACATATTTGCCGTATTCCAGAGGAGTTTAATGCCTGTTTCTGTTTCTTTTTGTTTTTCAAGAAGATGGTCAGTAATTTCATCTAAGTTTGCATAAAATTCTTTCAAAGAATTTCCTTTAGGCGCGATGTCAATATCATGGAAACAATAATATTTAACACCCAATTTTTCGGCAATTTCAAAGAAAGCATCTACTCGACGATGAGCACGGTCAAGTTCAGAGCCACCTTCCAAGTCCCAAGGACGTTCCATTGTGGCACTACCAAATGGGTCAGCCCCGTCCATCGTAATTGTATGCCAAAAAGCAAGGGCGAAATGAAGCTGTTCTTCCATTGTTTTCCCAGCAACCACTTCTTCTGGGTTATAATGGCGGAAGGCAAACATGTTTTTAGTTTTTGTACCTTCATATTTGATAGGTGCGATGTCGTTAAAGTAAGCCATTTTTATAGCTCCTCCTCTTTATGATATTAATATTATTTTCAAACTCGAAATTACTACTATACATTTGTTGTAATGTATGTCATAATAATAGTGATTAGGAGAGAATGAACATGAAAAATGAATTAGAGAATATTTATCACTCAAAAATAAATAATTTTAATTTTTTACTTGTTGATATTACTTACCGTAAACCTCATCTTCATTTTGACATTGAATTAGCATTTGTCTTAGAAGGGCTCGGTACTGTAACCACTCAAGAAAATTTCTTTGAAATCACTGCTGGACAAGCTATTATTTTTAATAGTTGTCAGGTTCATGAGCTTTCATCAAGTGACTCTATGAAACTGTTAATTCTGCAATTTTCATCAGAAATTTTTAAAATTATCTTCCCTCAACTTGATAAAATTTATTTTGAAAGTCACCCTTTCAATCTAGAAAATCAACCTGAAACCTTGAAATTACTCTTGCAAGCAGCCTTAAGTTATTTTGCAGATGATAAGAATAATTCTTTACGAACTCACGGCTATACTTCACTTTTACTAGACCGTTTGTTAAGTATTTCTGAGTACAGTATTTTAAGCAGCTCTGAACAAAATAAATTGATGGACCTGCAAGAGCGAATGGAGCGGATTTCTTCCTACATTCATGAGAACTACGACCACAAAATTTCTCTGGAAATGATTGCCTCACATGAAGGATTGTCCCGAACTTATTTTTCTCATTTCTTTAAAAGTAATTTTGGGATAAATTTTAACGAATATTTAAATAAAATCCGTTCAGAAAAAGCAAGAACACTCCTTTCTTCTTTCAAAGATAATTTACTAAACATCGCTTATATGTGTGGCTTTTCGGATATCCGAACGCTCAATACTGCTTTTGTCAAATCCTATGGCGTTTTGCCAAAAGATTTTCGGAAAAACAATGTTCTCTTCCCCAATCTGAACTATATGACTTTCAATCAAGATAAAATTGATAATCAAGTTTTTTATTCTGATAGGGGTTCTCTTGATATTTTGCAATACTATCTCGAAAAACAATTTTGAAAAACAATTAATTTTAGCTCAATGTTTTCACTTGTTAATGATACCGCTTTCCAAAGAGTTTATCTTACTTATTTGTTCTTTTTTTTAGGGGAAATGTTGTCATTTTACCCTATCCAAAGTAAATAAAAAAATACTTGATATTAATCAAGTATTTTTTAATCCCAAATTTTTGTGGCTTTAATTTCATTAATTGTTTTGTCAAAATCATTCGTTAAGATAGTCACATGTCCCATCTTTCGGTTATGTTTAGCATCAGGCTTTCCGTAATCATGTTGATGCCAATCCGCATGATTATGATTGAGCACCTTAATGGCTTCCACATGTTGTCCTAAAACATTTAACATAATAGCAGCATTTAAGAGTTTGGGTTCCGGTAAATCTTCTCCTAAAATTCCTTTGATATGCAAGTCAAATTGATTGAAATCACAGGCTTCAATGGTAAAATGACCACTATTATGCGGTCTTGGCGCAAGTTCATTGACATAGATTTGACCGTCAGCTGTTAAAAACATCTCAACACAAAGCGTTCCAGAAAGTTTCAATTTCTCTGCAATTGATTTCGCAATTTTATTAGCTTCGTCAGTGATTTTGTCAGTCACACGAGCTGGTGAAATCGTCTGATGTAAAATATTTTCGCGGTGCTCATTTTCGGCCAAAGGAAAAGTAACATACTCATGACCATTTCCACTAATAATGACTGAAATTTCACGGTCAAAGGAAATAAAATCTTCTAAAACACATTCGGAAATTTCTGTCAGTGATTGAGCAGCTGACAAGTCTTTGTCCGTCTTTAAAACTACTTGTCCATGTCCATCATAACCTCCCGTCGTCGTCTTCAAAACTTGTTTTTTAGTGACGACTTGCGGAAGTTTTTCTTTTGAATCAATCAATTGCCATGGAGCAACTTTGACTTTTGCTTCATTTGTCAAAAATTCTTTTTCAAAGCGTCGGTTTTGTGTAATCTCTAGCAAACGAATTCCTTGAGGAATCTTGACGCAAGCTTCAATCTCATGTAGTGCTTCTGCTGAAACATTTTCAAACTCATAAGTAATAACATCGCAAGCATAGGCAAGTCGCAATAAATTTTCTACATCATCATAAGGAGCAACAATGAGTTCATCAGATACTTTTGCCGCTGAGCAATTTGGATTAGGGTCCAGAGTAATCACCTTATGCCCCATATATTGAGCGGCAATTGCCATCATCTGTCCAAGCTGACCTCCACCAATGATTCCAATCGTTTGCTTTGTATTCTTTATCACAAGTTTTCCTACCCTTCATTTTTAGAAATCTAACCGCTTTTGTATTTTTATTAAATCATTTCAATTCATTGTTTGATTGCTCAACCATTTCTTGAGCGGCTGCCCGATAGTTCACTAATTTATTGTATAAATCATCATCATTATTTGCCAAAAGTTGCAAGGCAAATAATGCCGCATTTTTTGCCCCAGCCTCTCCAATTGCCATTGTCGCTACAGGAACGCCTGCTGGCATTTGAACAATTGAATAAAGAGAGTCAAGACCGGATAAAGCCCGTGATTTGATTGGCACACCAATCACTGGAACAAGCGTCTGAGCAGCAACCATTCCTGGTAAGTGTGCAGCTCCACCAGCGCCAGCAATGATAACCTTACAGCCTTGTTCATGGGCCTGATTGGAAAATTCAGCCATTAAAGCCGGTGTCCGATGAGCTGAGACAACTTTTTTCTCATAAGCTAACCCAAAATCATCTAAAATCTTCGCTGTTTCTTTCATTGTGGCCCAGTCTGAACTTGAACCCATGATAATTGCAACTTCTGTCATTTTATTTTCTCCAAATATCTTAAAATTTCTTTTTCATTTAAATGAATATCTGCAAAATCTAATGCTTGATTACTTCCAACTGCAATTGAGAGCTCTGCATGGCGAAGTAATTGGATATTATTATCATCATTTCCAAAAGAAATATATTCTTCTTTAGGAAAATACTGACGCAATGTGGTGTATTTATTTACTCCTTTAGCGGTTAAATCAATACTTTTCGCTTCTTCAGCCTAACAATTTCAAGATTTAGTTTTTTCAATTCATGCAAGATTATTTCTGATTGAGGGTTGAGTAGGTTGCATTTGATTGCTCTGTCAATTTCTGATAGAGAAACATTTTTGGCTAAGTGACACTGGTCAATCTTGTCATTAATTTGCGCTCTTTCTTCATCCCTATTTAAGAGCGCATAGTTCCAATCAGAATCAACTAGATAGTCCAAATCTTGGTCAGTAATTATTTTTTTTATTAACAAAAAATCATGCGCTGAAATAGGTTGTACAATCTCAATTTGTTGCTGCTTATTTCTGGCAATTGAGCCATTTCCACCTATCAACAGCTCTTTTGGAAAGGCTGATAAAAGTGGTAACATATCTCGAATGGGTCTAGCCGAAGCAAAAATCAGTTGATTTTTTAATGATAGTTCTGTCAGAGATTCTAAAAGTTCTAAGGAAATGCTTTTGCCGTCAAAAGATATTGTACCATCAAGGTCAAAAACAAAAATCATGTCAGCTCCATTTCTAAACTACTTTTCAAGAGTAAAAATTCTATCAGCAATCTTTCAAAACTTTGATTAAGTTATTTAACGGCTTTTGAACCAATGTCATGCCGATAAAAGAGCCCTTGATTATCTAATTTATCAAGTTTATCATAGAGTGATTTCTGCGTACTTGCGATATCTTTTCCACTTTCAGAAAGAAGATATACACGTCCACCACTACTTACAAGTTGATTGGCTTCATTCTCTGTTACACCTGCATAATAGACATTCAGCTCTTTAGGAATATCAGGAAGAATGCTTCCTGTTTTTGCTTGAGCTGGATAACCCTCTGAGGCAACAACTACTCCCAAAGTTACGCCTGTTTCAAGCCATTCTAATGTTGGCACATCTCCAGCTAAAATATCAATGATTGCCTGTGCCAAATCACTTTTAAGCCTAGGCAGAACAACTTGGGTTTCAGGATCACCAAACCTTGCATTAAATTCGATTGTCTTGACCCCATCTGCTGTCAAAATCAATCCAGCATAAAGAACACCAGTAAACGAATTTCCCTCGTTAATCAATCCCGCAACCGTGGGTTTCACAACTTTTTCTAAAGCTTCATTTATCACTTCTTTAGGAAGGTGAGGGACTGGGGAGTAGGCCCCCATACCACCTGTATTTGGTCCTTTATCACCATCAAAAGCACGTTTATGGTCTTGAGCAATAGGCATTGGATAAATCTTTCCTTGATGAACAAAACTAAATAAAGAAAACTCCTCCCCATCAAGAAACTCTTCAATCACAACTTTCCCTTGGCTTCCAGAAAATATATCTGCTAATGCCGCTCTCGCACTTGCAATATCAAAAGCAACTGTTACTCCTTTTCCGGCCGCTAATCCATCTGCTTTAATCACAATGGGAACCCCATGTTGTTTAAGATGTGAGAGCGCTGGTTCTAAAGAATCAAAAGTTGCATAATCTGCCGTAGGAACACCATATTTTTTCATGATTGACTTTGCAAAATCTTTAGAGCCTTCAAGTTCGGCAGCTTTTTTTCTTGGTCCAAAGATAATTAGATTTTTCTCTTCAAAAGCATCGACTACACCATTCATAAGCGCTGTTTCTGGTCCGACAAAACTTAAGTCAATGTTCTCTTTTTGAGCAAATTCAACCAATTCATCATTTGAAAGTTCGGAAATACCAACTATTTGAATTCCATCTTTTTTCATTCCTGAGTTGCCTGGAGCAACAAATACTTTTTCAACTTGAGGGCTTTCCATAAATTTTTTTGCCAGAGCATGTTCACGGCCACCTGAGCCAATTACCAAAATTTTCATCATTTCTCCGATATTTTCGATTCTTCCAAATTCTTGTGATTGCAGTTAATACAGCAATTCATTTAAATATTTTATTGTTTTTTCACTTCTCTATTTGCTCTTTCTAAATTGTTAAAGCAGCAAGTTGAGACCCTTTTTTTAACGAAGAGTTATCGTCCTCGTTTTGTTCAGTCATAAATCTTATATTTCTATCTTAAAAGAATTACTAGAAAAGAAAAAGCCTGAGCAAAAATTTCATAAAATAATAGGCTAGATTGTTCGGAATTTACTTGGATTTCAATTCTCGTTTTTTTAAAATTTATAGATTACCTTTTATTTATTTTTTCTTCCTATCGCATTTTTCTTTAAAAACATGTAAAATAAATTTAAGTAGAAATAGAAAGTAGAATATCATGGCGACCCAACCAACAAAAGACAAAATTATTAGCAGTAGCTGGGAACTTCTACAAGAGCTTCCACTCACAGAATTTTCAATGCGCAAATTAGCTAGTCGGCTAGGAATGACCGTCTCTTCTCTTTACTATCATTTTTCAAGTAAAGAGGCACTTTTTGCTGAACTGATTGATAAAGCCACCCTTGAAATCATTTTTCCAGCAAACGAAAAAACTTGGCAAAATCGCCTTTTTGTTTATGGAAAAAATATTTATGCTGTTTTAGAATCTTATCCAAATCTTGCTCAATTGATGATGGATTATCCACCAGAATCCGAAAATTATCTACGACTTTTTGACAAACTTTTGATGATTGTAGATGATCTTAATCTCACTGATGACCGTAAATTTTATACCGTTAACCTTTATCTAAATTTTATCTACAGCAGTAAAATAGATAGTGATCGCTTAGTAGAACAACCCGAAAAACCTCTTTCGACTGTCAAAATTCCTCTTATTCAACTTGCTCCTTTTCTCGATAAATATTGGCAGACAGAAAGTCTTACCAGCTTAAGTTCGTCTGAAAGTTTTGAATTTGGACTAGAACTTATCATTTCGGGCATCGAAAAAATGGTTCAAACTGATTAATTCATAAAAAACTTCTAAAAGGAAGTTTTTTTCTTGACTTTATTTTAGAACAACGGTATTATTTTTACCGAACAGTGTTCTAAAACAAAAAAAGAAGGTTCTTAAGAATAATACAAGTGATTTTAATTTAAAAAAAGTCTTACCCGCAGTTTTAACAATTGCGATTGAGATACTTTTAGTTATGATGGATACCACCATCATGAATGTGACACTTCCACATATCCAAACTGCTTTTCATCAAAATTTATCTAATAGTCAGTGGGTCATTACCGCTTATACTCTGGCTATGGCAACGGCTATCCCTTTTGCAGGTTTTCTGGGGGACCGCTTTTCAGATAAACGCATTTTCGCTCTGGCAATCATTTTTTTCACCATTGCTTCACTCTTGGCAGCAAATGCGCATTCTCTTCAGAGTTTAATTATTTGGCGAATTGCCCAAGGCTTGACTGGTGGCGTCGTTGCTCCAATAGGAATTGGGATGTCCTTTAAAGTTATTCCAATGGAAAAAAGAGGCTCTATGATGGGAATTTTGGGCTTACCCATGCTACTTGCACCGACAATTGGTCCAGCACTTTCTGGTTTTTTGGTAAAAGATTTTAATTGGTCAACTGTTTTTTTGATTAATCTTCCTGTAGGAATATTGGCTCTTATTTTCATCCTCTTATTTCTTCCTAATTTTCCAGCAAATAAAGCAAGTAAAATTGATTTAAAAGGCGCTCTTCTTTCTCCCTTTGCTTTTCCGATTTTAATTTATGGTGTGCATATTGGTGCAGATAAAGGCTGGTCAAACCCAAGCGCTATCGCTTTTATGTCCGTTGGTTTACTGATGCTCCTTTTGTTTATCCTTGTTGAATTACGTGTCGAAAACCCACTTTTACATTTGTGAGCTTTCACGATTCCTGAATTTACAAAAGGTATTTCACTCATGTGGCTCAATCAAATTGTTGTGTTTGGAGCCATGCTTCTGGTTCCTCTCTACTTTCAAAATATTGTGGGACTTTCCTCTGTTAATACCGGATTAATGATGGTTCCACAGGCGATTGCAAGCTTTTTAGGAATGACAATTGGTGGTCGAGTTTTTGATAAATTTGGTACGAAAGCCGCGGTTCTTCCTGGCTTTACACTTGGCGGAATCAGACTCATCTTATTCGCGCAAATTAGTCCGCACTCTTCATTGACTTTTACGCTTTGTGCGATTGTTTTACTTGGTTTAAGCCAAGGTCTGGTCAATATGCAAGTCAACAATCACGCACTACAAGCCGTTCCAATGAAAAATATTAGCCGAGTGACACCTTTAACCAATGAAATGATGCAAGTGGTCAACTCATTTGCAATTGCCTTTCTGACAGCATTTTTAAGTAGTCAAATCAAAAATCAAAGTAGTCTTTCTCCATTACAAGCTAATTTAACAGCCTTCCATCATACTTTCTGGCTTCTTCTTATCTTCGTATCCGTAGGATTTATCTCAAGTCTTTTTTTAAGAAAAAAAGTAAAAGTATAAATAAAAAAAACACTTTTAAACAAACAGTGTTTTTTTATTACCAATTTTTAACCAATGATGGAATTTCTAGTAAATCTTGAATTTGTACATCTGGTTGTGCTTCGCCAGTCACTTCCAATTGTTTGGGGTTGTACCAGATTGTTTTAATTCCAGCTCTATTCCCACCTAAAATGTCGGTTGCTAGAGAATCACCAACAATTGTAAATTCCTTTTTGTTCGCTGCTTCAATGTGGTCAAAAACGTAATCAAAGAAGGCAAGAGAAGGTTTGTGATGACCAACTTCTTCGCTGATAAAGATTTCTCGAAAATGGTCAGAAATTCCAGATTCAAATATTCGTGGGCGTGAAACACGTGAAGTTCCATTGCTGACCACATACATTTCTGCTTCTTTTGCTGACAGTTCTGTCAGTAACTCATTTGCGTGATTGATTAGCTCGTGACCTTGTGATAAGTAAAGTTGGTATTCATCATCAACCGCTACTGGATTATAGTTTACTGACACATTTAAAGCTCGAAAAGCATGGTCAAATCGCGTGCTCAACAATTCTTCTCGAGAAAGCTTTTCCGATTCATGTAGGCGCCACAAGGCTTTATTTTCGCGTGAATAAGTCGCTCGGTTTTCTTGATTATCTTCAATTTGATAATGGGCAAAAATTTTCCCCAAAGCATCATATTCTGCTTTATCAAAATCAAGTAGAGTGTTATCGATATCAAAAAGTAGTACAGTCATTTCTATTTCCTTTGCTAAATGTATTCTTTGCATTCCTTACATTATAGCAGAAAAAAGTATCGAAAATTATTTTTTAGATTGTAGATGACAAAAAATCTACCCTAAGGCAGATTTTTAATTAATGTCTAAAATGGCGGAGTCCAGTAAAGACCATCGCAATACCATATTTATCACAAGCTTCAATCACTTCTTGGTCACGAACAGAGCCACCCGGTTGAACGATTGCTTTAATTCCCGCTTTGGCAATTTCATCAATATTGTCCGCAAATGGGAAAAAGGCATCTGAGCCAAGTACGGCATTTTCTTGAAGAAGGGCGTCCTTATCAGCTGTCGCTTCCAAGGCAATTTTTACCGAGCCGACACGATTAGTTTGCCCAGGGCCAACGCCAAGCGTTTGGTGGTCATTTGTTACAATGATTCCATTTGATTTGACAAATTTTACTGCTTTCCAAGCAAACTTCATGGCTTCCATTTGTCTGTCAGTTGGTTGAACTTTAGTCGCCACTGTCCATTCTTTCGGATTTTCAACAATGACATCTTGATTTTGAACAAGAAGTCCACCAAGTACCCCTGTTACAAGCGCTTCTTTTTCTGATTGCTCTTTTTTAGAAAAATCAACGGTTAAAAGACGAATATTTTTCTTTTTACTCAAAATTTCTAAAGCCTCTTTACTATATGATGGAGCAATAATAATCTCAAGGAAAATCTTGCTCATTTTTTGAGCCGTTTCCTCAGTGACTTCTCTATTTAAAACGATAATCCCACCAAAAATCGAAACAGGGTCCGCTTCATAAGCATAATCCCAAGCTTGTTCAATATTTTTAGCTGTTCCAATCCCACAAGGGTTCATATGTTTGAGGGCCACAACGGTTGGCTCATCAAAATCCCTTGCAATTTGCAAAGCTGCATCAGCATCACGAACATTGTTATAACTTAATTCTTTACCATGAAGTTGATGACTTTGCGCAATAGAGTAAGTTGTTGGTAATCCTGATTCATAAAAATCAGCACTTTGTTGTGGATTTTCACCATAACGCATCCCTTGTTTAAGGTCATAAGTCAAGGTTAATTTTTCGGGTTTTGTATCTTCTACTGGAAATTCTTCTGTCAAATATTGCGCAATGAGGGCATCATAACTTGCAGTATGACGAAAAACTTTTGCTGCAAGTTGCTGACGAAGTTCTAAACTTGTTTCCCCGTCTGCTGAAAGCTCTTTTTCTACTTTTTCATAATCCATCGGGTCACAGACAACTGTGACTGCCGCATGGTTTTTAGCTGCCGAACGTAACATCGACGGCCCACCAATATCAATTTTTTCAATCATTTCTGCTTGGCTACCACCAGCAAGCAAGGTTTCTTTGAAAGGATATAAATTTACAACAACTAAGTCAATCGGAGAAATATGATGTTCAGCCATTGATTTCATGTGACTGTCCAAATCTCTACGTCCAAGGAGTGCACCATGAATCAGCGGATGTAATGTTTTAACTCGACCATCCATCATTTCTGGAAAGCCAGTTACTTCATCAATTGCAATATTCGGAATTTCCTCTTGTTCCAGAACTGCTTTTGTTCCGCCTGTTGAGATAATTTCCCAACCTAACTCCTGAATTTTCTTTGCAAATTCTACAATACCTTCTTTGTCTGAAACACTGATAAGTGCACGTTTTGACATGATTTCCTCCAAGTTTTCTACTTACCGTTCTGTAAGTCAATATTTTTCTGCTAAAAGTACTGATAAGTCTGTCAGTAACTATTTATCATGTCTTTATTTTACATTTATCGTTTGGAAATAAAAAGCGCTAGTTTAACAACTAGGCTTTTTTTAATTTTATTGTTCGGAAATAACCTTCACTCTTTAATCAAAAATTCTTCATTGAAAACTCCAATATAAGGCAATTGACGATAACGCTCTGCATAATCAATTCCATAACCTACGATAAAAGCATCTGGTACTTCAAAACCGACATAATCAGCGTCAATATCTACTTTACGACCACTTGGTTTGTCTAACAAAGAGATGATTTTTACAGATTTGGCTTGACGTCCTGTCAGTAATTTTTTAAGATAAAGCAAAGTATTTCCAGTATCGATAATATCTTCAACAATCAAAATATCACGTCCATGAGCCACGGTTGATAAATCTTTCAAAATTCGAACTTCACCAGATGATGAGATTCCGTATCCATAACTGGTGACGTCCATAAAATCAACTTCAGCATCAATTGATAATTCCTTGAGCAAGTCAACTGTAAACATGATTGACCCTTTCAAAATCCCGACAACGAGAGGATTCTTTCCCTCATAATCTCGTGAAACAACTTCAGCAAGCTCTTTGACACGTTCAGCAATTTGTTCTCTTGTAAATAAGACTTCTTTTAAATGTGGATGCATTTTTCTCCCCAATTTTTTCACAATATGCTTCCATTTTAGACTTTTTTTCAGAGAATCAAAAGGGTAAAGGCAGAGATTTGGTCTTTTTTAGCTTACAACGTTCGGAAATAGTAAAATTTATAATTCATATTTTCTTAATCAACTTTAATCATAGCCAAATCTAACATCGTTTGCGCTGTTTGAATAATGGCTGCTCCTCCCGAACGGGGTTGCCAACCTAAAAGTCTTGTTGATTTCTCATTTGAACATGCCGTATTTTGCCCCAAAAATGTGGCTGGCATCGCCAAACTTTTATCAAAACGTGCCAAGATCTTCACTAAAAAGTCTGGAATAACTTGAGTAGAAACTTTCTTGGCTTTTGAACCAAATTCTTTTTTCAAAAATTTTGCTTGTTCCTGATAAGTAATATTTTGCCCTGAAGTCGCGATAAAACGCTGACTAATGGCTTCTTCTTTTTCAAGAGCTAACAAATGTAAATCAGCAACATCACGAACATCAACATAGTCAAATGCCAAATTTAAAAGTCTAGGCATTTTTCCTTCAAACATATTTTTAATTGCCGCGCTAGAATGTGAAAAATCATTCCCAAGAATCGGTCCCATGACAGCCGTAGGTAGAACTGAGGATCCTTCCATACCATAAGATTTGGCAAGTTTCCAAAACTCCAGTTCAGCCATATGCTGAGGTCAAAACCACTCGTTTAACTCCTGCTTCCTTGGCTGCTCTCATCACAAACTTCACTCCATCTACAGCCATTATTACCATTAAATCATCAGCGTCAGGACGTTGCAAGGGTGTTGGAGAAGCGACGTGGATGACAGAATCCACTCCAGTCATTGCTTGACTCCATCCTTCTTCTTTAGTTAAATCCGTTTGAACAAAGTCTAGGTCAGTAAAATCAGCAATCCCTCCTTGCTTCATCATTTTCTTCACTTCTTCTTGTCTAGACATCATCCGCAAGGTCGCCCGTACTCGATAGCCTTTTTTAATAAAGCAATCATGATGAACATAGCAATATAACCCGAACCACCAGTTACTAGTATTAATTTTTTATTTGTATTTGTCATTTTTTCTCTCCTTTTTCTCTCTCAACAACATCCGTTACACTTGAAACTCATGTGGAATTATTGTACGATAGAAGTAGTAAAAATACAAGCTTAAAATCCGCTTGTGTGACAGCCTAAGGAGATGTGTAATGGCAGCGAACTATTCCCAAACCATCAAAAATGATACAAAAGATTTTATTACTACAGTTATTCTACAGCTTTTGGGCATTCAAAAAACATCTGAAAAGCCAAAAACTCTTGCTCAACTGACCGTTTCAAACGTTTGTCAGCGGGCCGGAGTCAGTCGAATGGCATTTTATCGTAATTTTGATTCAATCAATCAAGTCATCTATCAATACTATCAACCACGAATTTCCGAAAGCTTTGAAATCATTCGCCAGAATGTGTCGGCAACAATAAAAATTGAGAACCAATTAAAATTTTTTGAAGACTTCAAAAATGACTTCTACCTTTCTGAAAGTCAAGGCTATGAGCCCATCATTCGTCAGATTTATATTGAAGAAATTGAAAAATTTTACGAAGAAACAAATGACGAATATTTCATTACTTTTGTGGCAACTGGAGTTTATGCTGTTTGGCGAAAATGGTTAATGAATGGTCAAGATAAACCAATTGAAGAAATTCATGAACTCATCAGAAAAATTGTCACGATTTAAGTAATAAAAAAAGACACAAAAGGTGTCTTTTTTTGATATAAAATTTATAGTCTAAGCAATTCCCTGACCTAAATGAATGACTTCATCCAAATAATTTTGAGTTTCATCATACAAATGGTGAGTAATCATAATCACAGTCAAATCGGGATTTTCTAAAATATTTTTTTCTACAGCCAGAGCCGTTTTCTTATCAACACTGGCAGTGCTTTCATCCATCACTAAAATCGGTTTTGTCCCCATTAATTCCCGCGCAACAGATAATCTTTCTTGCTGACCTCCTGATAAATTTTTATCATAAATCGTATCAAGTTTATTAAACACAAAATCATCAGCACAGGCAATTCTAATCGACTTATCAAAAATATCTGGCGAAATCTTACGACCCAAAGTCAAATTTTCCTCTACCGTTTCCCTAAAAAGATAAGGGAATTGCATAATTACGCTCATGACATGTGGTAAAGATTTTCGGTTAATTCCCTTATAATCTTTTCCATCAAGTAAAATTTCTCCTTCATAATCTCGCTTATTGCCGACTAGCAAATTAATTAAGGTTGATTTACCACTACCACTATCCCCGATAATCGCATATTTCTTCCCCTTTTTCAATGACAATTTCTGGATATTCAATTTTTTGGCCATCAGGAAAAGCGACAGACAGATTTTTTAACTCCAGTTTACTTTCAAAGTCTGTCACTTCTTCTCCGTCAGTAACTTTTGATTCGTCAGCAATTTTTCCATATTTTTCTAGCAATTTCCCAGTAGCATTGAGCAAAATCAAGCTATTTGCTACACTTTTTGAGTAATTAGTAACTGTTCCTGACAGATTCCCCACGCTCATGACAACACCGATTCCAATCTGACCATTCATGATGAGAAAACCAGCAACAGCTAAAATCAAAAATTGTCCCAACATATTGGCCCCTAATAAAGAATATTGCATCCAAGCCCGAGTAAAAATTAATTTTACATTTGCCGTAGCCAATTGATTAAATTTACCCATGGTTCGCTCTTGCATCAGCCCCAGTTGTTTATTGTGATAGAGCACTTCATAGCCACGTAAGTAATCTGTAGATTTCGCTAAAGCATCATTAGCAACATCTGAAACCTGTTCTGTGTCTCGTTCCACTGATTTCTTAAAGACTTTTGGAAAATAGAACAAAATGGCTCCAACTAGAAGTGTTGTCAAAAGCAATACCCAGTGGAAAAAGATGATTGCAATTCCTGAGAATAGCATCGCAACGATTCCCGTATAAACAAAATAAATCTGATGGAAACCATTATCATAAAGTAGTTTTGTATCATTATTTAACCAGGAATTATAATCTTCTTTACTGTTTTTTTCAAAATCAGAATAAGAAATTTCCGTCAGAGGTTCAATGATATCCCGGCGTACAGCATTAAGCTGCTTTTGTATGGCAATTTCTTTCCAAACATCACGCGCCCTGAACAAAACTATCGACCACCCAGAGGACAATGTCAATAGCTAACCATAAGAAAAATTGATTCATTTCTCTAGCAATCAAAGAATTGAGTACATTGGCCAAAAAGACCGAACTCAAGACCGCAAGAGCAATGTCAATCGTGATAAGTAAGAAAACCATAAAATTTTCAAATTTGAATTCTTTAAGATACTTTACCATTTTTCCTTCTCTTATTTTACTTAAGATTATGTTACCACTACATTGTAGCATTTAAATTTCAAAAGTAAATAGCGATTACAAAAGTTTTTTAGATGTTTTATTTTCTTAAAAGAACTGAAAATTTTCTCTTATTTTTATCTTTTTTAATCCCTCATTTCTCATTTATTAATGGCCAAATAAAAAAACTTCATCATTGCTGATGAAGAATTATTTGACGAACAACTTTTGGATAGAGCTCATGTTCCGCTTCATGAACTCTCTCTTCATAAACTTCCAAACTTTCGTGATAAGCCACAGGGATTTGCGCGATAATTTCGCCAGTATCCACGCCCTCATCAACATAATGAATTGTAATTCCTAGACCATATTTTGCTTCATGTGACTCCTCAATCGCATGAGGAGAGCCAGCAAAATCAGGCAGAAAAGAAGGATGCACATTGATAATCTTTCCTTTATATCTTGCCAACATCGTCGAACCGATGATTTTCATATAACCAGCCAAGAGAATTAAATCAATTTCTTGTGCTTCTAAAATTTCCACCAAAGCTTTCTCATAGTCAACTTTTGAAGTAAACTCTTTTAACTCCAAACTTGCATTTGCTACCCCTAAT
Source organism: Lactococcus cremoris subsp. cremoris NBRC 100676 (assembly GCF_001591705.1). Lineage (GTDB taxonomy): Bacteria > Bacillota > Bacilli > Lactobacillales > Streptococcaceae > Lactococcus > Lactococcus cremoris. The sequence goes on from NZ_BCVK01000018.1 coordinate 16,833, forward strand.
TTATCAGCACGTTCAAGTACATAAGCATCATGATGATCTGAAAAAACAAACTTCACTACCTTAGGAAATTGTTCAGCTAGTCTTTGAAAGTTAGAGCCATTTCCTGATGCAAATACTGCAATTTTCATTCTATCCCCTATTCTTAATGAAAAAAGATTATTTTTTAATAACTACTGGTGCCTCTTGTCGATTAACCATTTGACCAATCTCGAAAGCATTCAACTCTTTTTTGAGAGCAGCAGCATTTTCAGGAGCAACAGCGATAACCATTCCAATCCCCATATTGAAAATTTCATACATTTCTTCGTGCTTGATACTTCCATATTTTTCAAGAGCCTTGAAAATTGGTAAAACATCCCAAGAACCTTCGACAATTTCAGCTGACAAGCTATTTCCAAACATTCTTGGCAAATTTTCATGGAATCCTCCACCCGTAATATGAGCAATTCCTTTTATTTTATTTTGCTTAATCAAAGGCAAGAGCTCTTTGACATAGATTTTAGTCGGAGTTAAAAGAGTATCAATCAAAGATTGGTCAAGTTCAGGCAATGATTCATTCAAATCAAAGTCAGCAAAAACTTTCCGAACCAAAGAGTATCCATTAGAATGAATCCCAGATGATGCAAGACCAAGCAAAACATCGCCTGCTTCCACATCTTTTTCACCATCAATTAATTGTGATTTTTCAGCCACACCCACAGCAAAACCAGCTAAATCATAATCATCTTCATCATACATTCCGGGCATTTCAGCTGTTTCTCCACCAATCAGAGCTGCTCCTGCTTGCAAGCAACCTTCGGCCACTCCAGCCACAACTTGCTCCAATTTTTCAGGAATATTTTTCCCTGTCGCAATATAATCCAAAAAATACAACGGCTCAGCCCCAGCAGCAATAATGTCATTGACACACATGGCTACGCAATCAATCCCAATCGTATCATGCTTGTCTGCTCGAATGGCCAGCATCAACTTGGTCCCTACACCATCTGTCCCTGAAATCAATACAGGTTCTTTGACATCAAGCACAGATAAGTCAAAACTTCCACCAAAACCACCCAGTGCCCCAAGCACCCCTAAACGTTCGGTTTTAGCAACGTGCTTCTTAATACGAGAAACCACCTCATATCCTGCTTCTACATCTACCCCAGATTTTGCATACGCATTCTCAGACACTGTCATTCTCCATTTTCTGATTTATTTTATTCTACTTCCATGTTAAATGATTTTCAAACATAAAAAAAGTTCCAGCAGGTAGAACTGAAACTTTTTGATTGGATTGTTCGGAAATAAGGATTTTGTTTATTTAAATATTCACATATCTACATAAAAAAACCGCCAGCATCAGCCAACGGTTTAATCTATTTATTCAGCAATCGATTGAATATCAAAGTCAACCTTGTTATCTATAAGCCTTACAATAACTTTTGATTTTGGTGGAATTTTTCCTCCGATAATCAGCTTAGCTAATGGATTTTCGATGACTTTTGTCAAGTAACGTTTGAGTGGGCGTGCACCATAAGCAGGTTCATAAGCATTTTCAGCAATCCAAACTTTTACTTCTTCACTCAATTCAAGCTCAACTTCCATTTCTTCAAGACGATGTGCTAGTTGACTGGTCATTTTAAGGATAATGTTCTTGATGTCTTCAAGCGCCAATGGTTTGAAAAGAATGGTATCATCAATCCGGTTTAAAAATTCTGGTTTGAAATGCGCGCGAAGTTGCGACATCACATTTTCTGTTGTTTCTTCAGAAATTTCACCATTTTCTCCAACATTATCGAGCAGATACTGAGAACCGACATTTGAAGTCATAATCAATACTGTATTCTTAAAGTCGACGAGAACACCTTTAGAGTCGGTCAAACGTCCGTCATCTAAAACTTGCAACAAGATATTGAAGACATCTGGATGTGCTTTTTCGATTTCATCAAGCAAGATGATGGTATAAGGATTACGGCGAACGGCTTCGGTCAATTGGCCTCCTTCATCGTAACCGACATATCCTGGAGGAGCTCCGACTAAACGTGACACGCTGTGTTTTTCCATATATTCACTCATGTCAATCCGAACCATATGTTCTTCTGAATCAAAGAGATTTTCAGCCAATGCTTTCGCAAGTTCGGTCTTACCTACCCCAGTTGGTCCAAGGAAGAGGAATGAGCCAAGTGGACGGTTAGGGTCTTGAATTCCTGCACGCGCACGAATAATGGCATCAGATACGGCTTCAACAGCTTCATCTTGTCCGACAACTCTTTGATGAAGTGTTTCTGGCAAATGAAGTAATTTTTCACGTTCACCTTCAACCAATTTGGTAATTGGAATACCAGTCATCCGTCCAACCACTTCGGCGATTTGTTCTTCAGTGACTGATTCTTGAACTAAAGATAAATCATCTGATTTTGCTTTTTCTTCAATGGCTTTGAGTTCTTTTTCAATTTCAGGAATTTTACCATAACGAAGGGCTGCTGCTTTTTCTAAGTTTCCTTCATTTTGGGCTTCTTCCAATTCGTGGCGAGCATGTTCTAATTCATTACGTTTTTCAGAAATATTGCCCACTTCTTTTTTCTCAGCTTCCCATTGGGCTTTGAGTTGATTATTTTCTTCTCGAAGTTCAGAAATTTCACCACGTATAATTTCAAGACGTTTCTTAGAAGCATCATCCCGTTCTTTTTTGAGGGCTGCTTCTTCAATTTCTAATTGCATCAAGCGACGATTGGCTTGGTCAAGTTCAGTTGGGAGTGAATTCATTTCCACCCGAATCGTTGCACTGGCTTCATCAATTAAGTCGATCGCTTTATCTGGTAAAAAACGGTCTGTAATATAACGATTTGACAATGTGGCTGCTGCAACTAAAGCATTATCATGAATGGTCACCCCATGGTGAATTTCAAAACGTTCTTTTAGACCACGCAAGATTGAAATCGTATCTTCAACAGTAGGCTCAGTGACCAATACTTTTTGGAAACGACGTTCAAGTGCTTTATCTGTTTCCATGTATTTACGATATTCATCCAAGGTCGTTGCCCCAATCAAATGGAGTTCACCACGTGCAAGCATTGGTTTCAAAAGGTTACCAGCGTCCATTGAACCTTCTGTTTTACCTGCACCAACAATGGTATGAAGTTCATCAATGAAAAGGATAATTTGTCCATCAGCTTTTTTAACTTCATTAAGGACTGCTTTCAAACGTTCTTCAAATTCACCACGATATTTCGCTCCTGCAATCAAGGCACCCATATCCAGTGAAAAGATTGTTTTATCTTTTAGATTTTCAGGAACGTCTTTTCTGACAATCCTTTGTGCCAATCCTTCGACAATGGCTGTTTTACCAACCCCAGGTTCACCAATAAGAACGGGATTATTTTTTGTTTTACGAGAAAGCACTCGAATGACATCACGAATTTCTTCATCACGTCCAATGACGGGATCTTGATTGCCTGATTTAACTTGAGCAACGAGATCCACCCCATATTTTTCAAGTGCTTTGTATGTTTCTTCTGCATTTTGACTGGTCACTTTATCACCTCCACGTAATTTTTCAATCGCAGCTTGCGCTTTTGCTTTTGTTAGTCCATGGCTGACCAAATACTCGGTCAATGGATTTTGTTTTAATTCAAAGAGGGCAAGGAGAATAATCTCAGTTGATAGGTATTCATCGCCCATTTTTTGCGCAATTTTGTCTGCTTCAGTAAATACTTGGAACAAATCTGGACTTAGGTTTTGACCATATGTAATATTTGAACCTTCTACCGAATTAATTTTGTCAATTTCTTTTTCAATTAAATTTGTAAAGTCATCTAGGTCAATCCCTAAATCTTTATAAAAGTTCGCCCCAAAACTATTAGGTTGAACAAAAATTCGCCATAAATGTGGAACTTCAATCACTTGGTGATGACGAACTTGCGCAATTTGTTGCGCTGAACCAAGTGCTTCTTGCATCGTTGTTGTCATTTTTTCGATGTCCATAAAAACACCTCATTTCGATTTCATAGTTGGTAGTGATTGTTATCTTTTTCTCACTACATTCTAATTATAATACATTGGTCAGTAATGGTCAAGCTTTTTGATTCGTTTTTTGACTTTTATTATATACAAAAACTACTGACAGAATTTTTGTCAGTAGTTTTAATATTTATAAGTAAAATAAGTTGTTTTAAGGATAAACAATGCTTGCAACAAGGCTTCCATCAGGGTTTCTGAAATTATACTTAATTGATAAATTGGAAATCCCCGCATTTTGGAAAATTGATTGATTTTCAGTAAGTAAAGGGGTTAATTGTTTTTTCAAATCTTGAATTTTATCAGGACTGAGTGAACCATGATTTCGAGAAAAAGTAAAATCGACAACAAGCACGTTACCGCTAGCGCTAACATTCACCTTGTTAAATATTCCCCCACTTTCATTCACAATGTTTGAACTTGCTGTATTCAGTGCATCAGCAATTTCCTGCAAAGAATTATTTGAAGGATTTACTGACAAACTGACAGCATTCCAAGCGACTGCTTTATATTTCCAACCAATATTAATTAAGTTATTTTCTTCAAATAAATTTCCCGTGTAATTATGAGCTCCAGATTGAGCATTGGGGTTGTAAGCAACATATATCGGCAAATTTCCGCCTGAATAAAAAACTGCTTTTCCTTGATTATCCCACTTCCAGCCTTTATTTACTAAAGACTGCGCTTCATACTTACTTTTAGTGTAGTAATGGTCTCCACCCGCAGCATTGGGGTTATAAAGGCGATAAACGGTTATCCCTTTATCTGGTGCTACCCAACCCAATCCTTCATCAGTCCAACCAGCACTAATATCAACCGCTCGCTCAGTTGCACTCGTAGTATAAAAATGCTCTCCGGTATTATGATTATAGAGACGATAGACCATACTATCGGCACTCACTCGAAATCCTACTGCGAGGGTGGTTCCAACTATTAATAAAGTCAATAATATTTTTTTCATAATCTACTCCCTCCTTAGAAAGCGCTTTTATTATGTTCTTTTATAAATTTTTTGTCAATTTAATTTTTTTATTTTACAAAAAACTGGAAGACGTCACTTATTTTTTTATATAAAAAAAGTGAAGCTGTCTTTTTAATACATTTTGCCCTATAATGGACTTAGATGTCATATTTAACAAAGAAAAGATAGGAGAAAAATGACTCAACAACTAAATTCTTTGGGAAAGTCTGCCCTCTTAATACTAAGTAATACGATTATTGTTCTTCCATTCATGATTTTTATTCAAATTGCCAAAGGAACCTCACTTCTTGCCCTACTTCCTTTTCTGCTCTTTTATACTTTCAGAATGACCGGCATATTCTTTATAAGAGGAATAAAAACAAGAATCAACAGCTACAGTCTTTTAAAAATTTCATTGTACGCTGGTTTATTGGGTTGCTTACTTGGATTTCTTGGTTCTTTTTACTTTCCTTTCTATACTTTATCCGGTATTTTTCTAGGAGTAAGTGCAGCTTGGTTGCCGATGTCAAACACTTCAGTAAACTATGATCTAAAAAATACTAACCAGCTTATCAAAGAAAAGACCTTAATTAGTTTACTTTTGTTTTTAGCCCTTGGCTTTTCTTTTGTCTTCCCGCCTTCTCTAAAATATCCCCTGTTCTTTGTCTTCTATGGAATAGTTTATCTTCTCTCCTTCCAATTAGTTGGAAATTTGGACAATTACAAAGTTGATCCAAATGACTTAGAAAAAGCCTCCTATAAATATCTTATTTTATTTGCTTTATTTTTTGTTTGCCTCTTTCTATTACGCTCAAGTCGATTACTTGCCAATAGTTTAGAATTTGATTATTTCATTTTCGGATTTTTCTTTTTGGTCACCCTCTATATTGTCGCTATAAATTTTTTCAAAAATAAAATCCAAAGAAATATCCCTCGTAAATTATCATATTTGACAGCTATTAATGGGGCAGTGGGAAATTATTTATTTCTTTTTTGTTCTTTGTATGTCGCTGGCTTTTATGGTCATCAGCATTTATTTTTACAATTTTATCTTCCTTATGTTTTAGGAATTGTCTTTGCCTCTAAGGTCAAAAATTTACTTGGAAATAATGTCAAAACCTATTCTTTAATCGGAATTTTTCTAGGTTTACTTTTGATTGTTTTTAGTCCTCTATTTGCTCTAGGTTTATTCCTTACTAGTTTATTCAAAGGAAGTTTAAATTCAAGCTTAACTCAAGACTATGAAAGTACTATTAATATCGTTGAAGATAACGGATCTGGATAAAATATACCATTCAAAATATCGGAAGTATTCTTCACCAATTTTTGTTAATGCTTTTAGGTTCACTTATCATCATGAAAAATGGCTTATCTATCAAGACTTTGTTCGTTATTACTTCAACTCCCATTCCTACTGCTCGAAGTATTGAACTAATGAAATCATGGAATCTTATTGCTACATCATTGATTATCTTAATTATCATCGCTTATCTTATTTATCCAAAAATAGTTCCACTTCTTAAAAAATCAAAATAAATTAGAAAAACCCATGTCTAAGCATGAGTTTTTTATTTAATACGAGTGGTCAGTGAGCTTTCTTTTCCTTCGATAATTTTATGAATCTCTTTAGCAAATTGGCTTCGCTTAATCGGACGATAGCTTTTTAAGAAAGAAAAAATCGGAATTTTCACGAGCGGCTCCAATAGGCGTGCTGGAAAATAACTGCTTTTTCGTGAAGCATCATAGACAATTCCTGGAAAAACAGAAACAAATCTTGATTTCAAACATTTTTGACCATAAGCTTCCACTTTTTTTTTAGCTTTCATATAGTCATTTATAAAAAAAGGACCATCATTTGCTGAAATAAAAAGACATTGATTTTCTGAGTTAACTATTGTATCAATAATTATTTTTGCTGGTTGAATACTATTTTTTTCATAAGTTGTTCCTTTTGATTTACTCGGTAATAGAATTCCTACCGCATCAATCACCCAATCTGATTTCTGTAAAAGTTCTTGCCAATCACCGGTTTCATTTAGATTAGCAGCATGGTAAATGACTGGCTCAACTAGATTATCTTTAGATTTACCATGTCTTGATAAGCTATGTAATTCATAATCTGCAACTTGGGCAAGTTCCTTGAAAATACCTTGACCGACCAGTCCAGTTCCTCCAACAATCGTAATAATCATTTGCTTACCTCACTTGCTTTTATTTCTTATCCTAACATATTAAGGAAACTAATAAAAAATAATCGCTTTATGGATTTGACCAAATTAAAAACTAGAGAAAATACTCTAGTTTTTATTTCAGACCATTTTTTGCCAAAGATTCCAAATAGTCTGCTTCATAATCATAAAGCGGTGTTGGATATTCGCCGTCAAAATATGACAAGCAAAGTTTATCGTGACCGATCGCCTCGACAAGCCCTGACTGGCTGAGATAGGTCAGACTATCCGCTCCGATAGCTTCTCTGATTTCATCAGTCGTGTGTGTGGCTGCGATGAGTTCTTCACGATCTTGGATGTCAATGCCGTAAAAGCAAGGATATTTGAGAGCGGGACTGGCGATTGCCACATGAACCTCGGCTGCGCCTGCATCTTTGAGGAGTTTGACAATGCGACGGCTGGTCGTTCCACGCACAATGCTGTCATCAACCATGATGACACGTTTTCCTTCTACAACACCTCGAACAGCACTCAATTTCATGCGAACGCCTTGTTCACGAAGTTCTTGAGTCGGTTGAATGAAAGTTCTTGCCACATATTGATTTTTAATCAGCCCCATTTCGTAAGGCAAGCCCGATTCTTCAGCGTAGCCTGAAGCGGCACTGAGTGATGAATTAGGGACACCAATGACAATATCAGCGTCAATTTTGGCTTCTTGGGCTAAAATTTTTCCTGAACGTTTTCTGGCAGTATGAACATTAACTCCAGCGATATTGCTGTCAGGACGAGCGAAATAGATGTATTCCATTGAACAAATAGTCATGTTGGTGCTGTCAGTAAATTGGTCCACATGAATGCCGTCGTCATTAATTTCAATGATTTCACCGGGTTGAACATCTTGAATCCAAGTGGCGCCAACAACATCGAAAGCACAAGTTTCTGAGGCCACGACAACCGCACCGTTGCTCATTTTACCGATTGAAAGTGGCCGAAATCCATTAGGGTCAAGAGCTGCGACAATTGAATTTTCATTCATAATAAGATAGGCAAAGCCACCTTTGACCGTATTAAGTGCTTCTTTGACTCTGCCCATAAATTCTGGATGATGACTACGGCGAATCAAGTGCATGAGGATTTCTGTGTCTGAATTACTAGAAAATATTGCTCCAGATTTTTCAAGTTCACAGCGCAAGGATTGAGCGTTAGTTAAATTTCCATTGTGGGCAAGTCCAAGTGATCCGTCATGAAATTCAAACTGGAATGGCTGAATATTATTAATATTTGCCGAGCCAGCCGTCGCATAGCGGACATGACCAATGGCAGATGAACCTGTCAGTTCTTCCAAATCTTTTTCGTCACGAAAAACTTCGGTGACCAAACCTAAACCACGATGACGATTGAGCTTGCCGTTGTTATTGACCAGAATTCCTGCGCCTTCTTGCCCGCGATGTTGCAAAGCGTGAAGACCAAAATAGGTTAGACGAGCGGCATCAGGATGTCCCCAAACGCCGAAAAGTCCACATTCTTCATTTAATGTCTTCGCTTCAAACCGCGACCAGTCGCGGAGCTCATCGGCTTCAGTTTGATTCAAACTTTTTTTCTCAAAATGCGACCACTCTTGTTCAGTAAATGTTGCGCTTGTTATTTCATCAGACATGGAAGGGCTCCTTCATAAATGCTGACAGCTTCGTCAGTAGAAATAGAAAGTTCATTAATTTTCAAAATTCCGTTGTCAGTAACTTTTCCGATGACTTCGCTACTAGCAGAACTTTCTGTCAGTAATTTTTCAAAAGCAGCTTGATTTTCTGGTGAAATTGAGAGTACAAAGCGACCTTGCGTTTCTGAGAATAATTGAGCATTGCTTAAATCAACTTCTACATCAATTCCTAAGCCATTTGCAAAAGCAGATTCAGCTAAGGCAATCGCTAGACCACCTTCTGACAAATCGTGCGCTGAATTGATTAATCCGTCAGTAATTGCTTTTAAAACAAAGTCTTGATTGACTTTTTCAGTTTCTAAATCAAAATCAATCTTGCCAGAAATCTCGCCTGTCAGCATTTTTTGAAGTTCAGAACCTGAAAAATCATCAAAAGTTTGCCCGACTAATACAATCAAATCACCCGCTTTTTTAAATTCTTGAGTCGTAATATTTTTTACATCCTCAATCAAACCAACCATTCCAATCATTGGGGTAGGTAAAATAGCTGAACCGTTCGTTTCATTGTAAAGACTGACATTTCCTGAAATAACAGGCGTATCAAGAGCCAAACAAGAACGTGAAATTCCATCAGCGGCAGTCGTCAATTCCCAGAATTGTTCTGGTTTTTCCGGATTTCCAAAGTTCAAACAGTCGGTAATCGCAAGTGGTTTTCCACCAGAGGCGACAATATTACGAGCCGCTTCGGCAACCGCAATTGCTCCACCTTTTTCTGGGTCAAGATAGAGATAACGAGCATTACAGTCCGTTGTCATCGCAAGTGCTTTGTTTGTACCACGCACTCTTAAAACTGCGGCATCTGACCCTGGTGCAACAACAGTGTTGGTCATCACACGCGAATCATAAGTTTCATAAATTGATTTCTTGCTGGCAATTGTCGGTTGAGCCAAAAGTTTTTTGAAAATTTCACTGACCGCGCTGTCAGTAATTTCTGGAAGATATTTCTCGCTGTCAGTAAATTTTTGAATGCGCTCAGGAACTTTTGCCTCACGGTAATAAGTCGGTGCATCTTCTGCCAATGAATCAACAGGAACATGAGCAACCATTTGCCCTTTATGATAAAGTGTATAAAAGCCATCATCAGTCACTTCCCCAATATTCACAGCATCAAGGTCGTATTTTTTAAATAAATCAATGATTTCTTGTTCATGTCCTTTTTTGACACAAAGCACCATACGCTCTTGTGACTCAGACAACATCATTTCATAAGGAATCATTTCTGTTTCACGCTGTGGCACATTATCCAAGTTAAGACGCAAACCTGACCCAGCTTTTGAAGCCATTTCTGAAGTCGATGAAACTAAGCCAGCGGCACCCATATCTTGAATTCCAACTAAAATATCGCCATGATTTTGGATAACTTCAATACAGGCTTCAAGCAATAGTTTTTCCATAAAAGGGTCGCCAACTTGAACGGCTGAACGTTGTGTTTCTGAGCCCGAACCAAATTCTTTGGAAGCAAAAGATGCCCCATGAATGCCGTCACGTCCTGTTTTCGCTCCGACATAAAAAATAGAATTTCCCACACCTTTAGCTTGTCCTTTTTGGATATGTTTATGCTCAATTAAGCCCACACACATGACATTCACTAAAGGATTACCAGCGTATGATTCATCAAAAGCCACTTCGCCACCAACCGTTGGAATGCCAATACAGTTTCCGTATCCCGCAATTCCGGCTGTCACTTGGTCAACAATATGACGTGTTTTACCATTGTCAATTGGTCCAAAACGCAAACTATCCAAAATTGCAATTGGACGAGCCCCCATTGAAAAAATATCACGAATAATACCACCAGAACCTGTTGCTGCACCTTCATAAGGCTCAACGTAAGATGGATGATTATGAGATTCAGCTTTGAAAACAACCGCCAAACCATCACCAATATCCACAACCCCAGCCCCTTCACCAGGTCCCATCAAGACTTGCGGCCCAGTCGTCGGAAATTTTTTTAAGACAGGTTTTGAATTTTTGTAGCAGCAATGTTCTGACCACATCACGGCATACATCCCAGTTTCCGTAAAGTTTGGCAAGCGTCCACCAAGAATCTCATCCTTGATTTTCAAATATTCTTCATCCGTCAGTCCCCACTCACGGTAAATTTTGCTTTCTTGAATCTGTTCTGGTAACATCTCCAAAGTCATGTTCTTCTCCTATAAGATGTGAGCCCGACTGTTTTGAAGTGGTGAAAATTAGGAAAATTGATGGTTCTGCGCTCGTGCAGTTTTTTAATTTTGTCAAATTTCACTCATTTCAAGGGGGCGAACTCAGTTAATTTCAAATTACAAACTCACTGACAGTTCTGTCAGCAAATTTTACAAGTTTTCAGCTTACTGACAAAGCTGTCAGCAAATTTTTCTTAATTTTTTACAGTCACTAGAAAATTTTTCAACAAAGAGGCAAACATTTTTCTTCCGTCAGCTCCACCAAGCAATTCTTCCATAGCACGCTCAGGATGAGGCATCATCCCAAGTACATTTCCTTCTTTATTGACAATTCCAGCAATATTTTCAACTGAACCATTAGGATTTTCATCTGCATAAGTGAAAACGATTTGACCATTTTCTTTAAGTTCAGCAAGCGTTGCTTCGTCAGCAACATATTGGCCTTCGCCGTGGGCGATGGGTAAATTAATCAAAGCATCTTTAGCATATTCAGTCGTAAAATTACTTTGATTATTTTCAACTTTAAGGACTTGCCATTTGGAAACAAATTTCAAACCCTCATTGCGAATCAATACACCTGGTAAAAGCCCAGATTCAACCAAAATTTGAAATCCATTACAAGTGCCAAAAACAGGTTTCCCTTCTTTAGCCAAACGTTTGATTTCAGGCATAATGTTAGCAAATGAAGCAATTGCACCACATCGCAAATAATCGCCATAAGAAAATCCACCAGGAATCAATACTCCATCAAATCCTGCAAGTGACTTCTCGTCATGCCAGACAAATTCTGCCTCTGCCCCCATGACATCACGAATTGCCCAAAGTAAATCAAAATCGCAATTTGACCCTGGAAATTGAATGACTGCAAATTTCATTTTTTGACTCCTTCACTTTGTTCAGTCAAAATTTCAACTTTGTAAGTTTCCATATTTGGATTCGCCAACAATTCATTGGCAATTTCAGTCGCTTTTTCTTTAGCAAGCTCAGCTTCCGCATCAAAATCAAAATCGAAAAACTTACCAACATTCAAGTCTGAAACTTCTTGATAACCCATTTTATGGGTGGCTGCTTTAATTGCTTGAGCTTGAGGATCGAGAATTGAGGCTTTGTAAGCCACGTAAACACGTACTTTTGTCATTTTTAAATTCTTTCTATATAAGATGTGAGACCTGCCCTAAAGACTAGAACATTCTTATTTTGTCTTTTCCAATAGATTTAAAACTTCAGTATAAGTTTCAATCAAATCTCCAATATTACGCCTGAAAACGTCTTTATCCATGTGTTGCCCCTTCGCGTCCCAAAGACGTGAAGTATCTGGTGAGATTTCGTCAGCAAGAATAATACTTCCATCAGCAAGACGACCAAATTCAAGTTTGAAATCAACCAAAGTTAAGCCAATTTCAGTCCATATTTTTTTCAAAATCTTATTAATTTTACGTGTTTGTTTTTTTAGAAACTCAATTTCAGAATCACTTGCAATGTTCAGGAATTTGACATGTTCATCATTGATAAATGGGTCATCTAAAGCATCATCTTTATAATAAAATTCAACAATAGGTTCTTCCAAAACAATTCCTTCTTCAAGACCAAATCGTTTGGCAAAAGACCCAGCAACGACATTTCGCAAAACAACTTCCAAAGGAATTATTGATACTTTTTTATTCAATTGTTCGGTTTTTGATAACTTTTTAATAAAATGCGTTTCTAATCCTTCAGCATTTAATTTTTCAAAAATCAATGAAGTAATTTGATTATTTAGAGCACCTTTCCCAGTAATTTGTTCTTTACGAGCACCATTTAAAGCTGTCGCTTGATCACAATATTCAACCCAAAGCACATTAGAATCGTCTGTAAAATACAGTTTTTTGGCTTTTCCTTCATAAAGCAGCGTTTCTTTTTCCATAATATCCTCCATCCATTTAAGGAATTCTTTATGCTTCTTATTCTACTCTAATGAGACAAATAAAAAAAGCTCTAGCGGATAAAACTAGAACTTTTTCATTTTATTGTTCGGTTTTGCTGAATGTTCGGAAATAACTTTTTATTTACTGAGATTTTCATATTGTTCATCAGAAACTTCTTCCAACCAAACAGCTTCCCCCGCTGTAATGGCGACATGACTAAACCAACTATCCTTAGTCGCTCCATGCCAATGTTTAACTCCTGCATGAGTGACAATCGTATCTCCCGCATGTAAAAGTTGAGCTGCCTTACCCTCTTCTTGGTACCAACCCTCACCGGCTGTAACCAATAAAACTTGATAGCCATCTTTATGAATATGCCAATGATTACGGCATCCAGGCTCAAAAGTCACATTTCCCACACCACAGGGCAAGTCCTTATCCGCAATCATTCCTTCTAAATAAGACTGTCCCGTAAAATAGGCTCCATAAGGATTTTTTTCACCTTGCGGGAAAATAAGTTCTTCTTCTAGTTCTTTTTTGTTCATTCCATTCTCTCTTTCTTAATCAATCTCTTGATATCGAGTCACTTTCAATCGAAGCTGATATTTTTTTCTTAACTCAGCAATTTGAGCCATCATCTCACTTTTATGATGAAGATCAATAGCTTCTTGGTTTTCCCACTCATCAATCAATAAAATCGCTTGTTCATTATCAAAGGGAGCAAAATACTCATAACGCAAATTTCCACTTTGCTGACGAATTTTATCAACAAGACCTGAGCTTATCATTTCATCAGCAAAAAGATGGGCCTTATTCCCGTCACCTTGATACAAAATGTTGACCGTTATTGTCATAGCTTCCCTTTCTTATTTCCAAATCGTTTTAGTAATATTAAAAGCTGACCAAGCCTTTGGCCATCCCACATAAAAGCTCAGATGGGTAATTATTTCTGAAATTTCTTCTTGACTAATTCCATTTTCTTTTCCCTTAGACATATGAAAATTTAATTGTTCAAAATTTCCACCAGTAATCAAAGCCGTAATCGTAATGACACTACGTTCATGTGCTGAAAGTTCTTTTTCACTACTCCAGACTTCTCCAAAAAGAATATCGTCATTTAATTCAGCAAATTTTGGGGCAAATTCTCCAAGTTGTTCATGTCCTGCGGTTTGTTTTTCCATTCTAGCCTCCACATCTCTTCAATATCTAATTTTTTTATCTCGTACTTCTTCCAAGCTCTTCCAAAAATTTCAGACGCATCACTGTCGGTCTAAAATTTTTCTCCCAAGCAGGATCCCAGCTATAGCCTGAACGTTGTCGATAAGAATCAATAAATTTATCAATACTTACTTTATCTGTCACTGGCTCAAATTCTACTTGATAAGCTTTCCCATCAATGTGAACTTGCCCCTTTTTTGAAATCATAGCCGAATTCCACCAACTTGATGCCGTTCCGCGACCTGCTGCTACCGCTAAATCATCATCAATATAAGCAAACCAAATCCAAGCAGGACGATGTTCTTGTGGATCCGGGCTAATATAAATATCTTGTATCTTAGAAAACTTTTTTACATCAATTTCCATTTTTTCTCCTTTTATCTTACCAAGGTTGGCTTGTAGGTCCAACAGTAAACTCGCTGACGTTAACATCTGCAGGTTGTTCAAGTGCAAAGGCAACTATTCGAGCAATGGCCTCTGGACTAATACCATACTGTTCATAAAGCGCGGCCATTCCTTTGGCTGCCTCTGTGTCCGTAATTGTATTCAGTAACTCAGTATTTATAGCAGCCGGATAAATAGTAGCCGTTCGAATGTTTGTCCCTTCTTGAGCAGATTCCATTCTAAGCACTTCCATTAATTCACGAACTGCCCATTTTGTTGCCCCATAAACGCCACCATTAGGGTAGGCTTTTAGTCCGGCAACCGAACTCGTTGTAATCACATGCCCAGATTTTTGAGCAGTGAATTCAGGTAAGACAGCAGCAAGACCATTAAGGACCCCTTTAAGGTTAATATCGACCATACTCTCCCATTCTTCAACATGGAGCGCTGACAAAGGGGAACTTGGCATAATTCCTGCATTCAAGAAAATCGCATCAACTTTACCAAATTTTTCTTTGGCATATTGCACCAATTTTTTACTGTCTTCTGGATTAGTCACATCTGTCACTTGATAAATCGCTTGACCACCAGCCTTATTAATTTTATCAGCCAACTCTTTCAAACGACTTTCTCGTCTTGCTGCTAAAACAATTTTAGCGCCTTTTTTAGCAAGCAATTCGGCAGTTGACTGACCAATACCACTTGATGCCCCCGTGATTAATACTACCTTGTTTTCAATATTGTTTGACATTTTTTCTCCATTCATTTTTAACTTCTATTTTCATTATATTCCTTGAAGTCCACTTCAAGTCAACTTAAAAGTCTCACATCGTTTCATCTTTTCGATGATTTTATTATAAAATAATTTTTTACTGACGTGAAATGCTTTTTATATCAATAATTATGCTTTTTAAGCATACTATATTAAATTATAAAAAAGCTTCGTATAATTACGAAACTTTCATCAAAATTTATTTTATTTTTTTATTCAAAATCAAAGTATAGAAAACAAAGTTAAGTAAAGCAAGACAAAGGAAAAACATAAATACATGTTGAGTTCCGGTTGTTAAATTACTTGATTTTGTTGCAATCAGACTGGCCGTCGCCGTCCCTGCTGATGCCGCAAATTGAGAAGTCGTAGTAAACCAAGCATTTCCAGAAGCGGCTTTATCATGCGGGAGTTGAGCTAGACTATTGGTCATTGTCGTTGCAAAGCTTGACGAACGTCCGATTGTGAATACAACATAAAGTCCCATCACACCCAGTAAAGTTAGATTTTTAGTAAAAATCGTTAACAATACAAGTGCAATGAAGAAAACAGTGTTCCCGCTATATAAGATACCCTTGGCCCCTTTTCGGTCATAAAGTGCACCGATTGGTCCTTGCGCCGCTGAACCAATTAATGAACCAGGTAATAAAGCAAAACCTGCCAAGGTACTTGTGGCACCAAGAGAAACCTGTAAGAAATTAGGGATGATAAAGTTAATACCCAAATTTACAAATTGTAAAATACAATAAACAAGGACTGACAAAGTAAAGGTTGGACTCTTAAAGACATTGATATCTATAAAATTCAAAGAACTTGTTTTTGAACGCCAAATAAAGGCAATTAATCCAATAATAAATAGGATTAACCAAATCCATGAAAAATGAGCACTTGATAATGAATCTAAAGCTAAAAGGGCACTGTTCATCACAAGTGATAAGAAAATAAAAGCGATAAAATCAAATTTACCTGGACGAGTTTTTTCACTCTTTTCAATAGCCCAAGCTCCCAAAGGAAATAAGCAGATTGGGATAATTAAAATAATTGCAAAAATCATTCGCCAGCCAAGAGTTCCCGTTAAAAGCCCCCCATAAGTTGGGCCAAGTGCGGGTGCAATACTCAAAATCATACCAGCAAATCCCATCCAAAGACCAACCCGTTCACGAGGAATTTTAGTCAAGACAAGATTAAACATTAAAGGAATTGCAATCCCAGTCCCAATCCCTTGAATCAAACGTCCAGCCATCAAAATAGTAAAATTTGATGAAATTAAACTCAATAAATCACCGATAGTAAAGAAGATTAATCCTGCAAAAAACAAGGTTCGGTTTTGAAAACGTTGGCTGATGTATGAACTTGTAGGCATAACAATAGCAACAACAAGCAAATAAGCTGTCGTCACCCATTGAACCGTACTTAGTGGAAGTCCAAAAGTTTTCTCAAGCGTGGGGAAAGTCACATTCAGACTTGTTTCCGCCAATATCCCCATAAAGGCCACAAGAGCCACAGCGACAATCGAAAAGCGCGTTTTCGCGCTAATTTTATGATTCGCTTTATTTTTTTCTAATTCTCTATTCATTCTCTTCCTTCCTGCACGCTAAAATTATTAAGAAATTTTTCAACCGCAGCAATCTCTTCTGTTGATAATCCTGTCAAAGCTTTTTTATTATGTGCTTGGATATAAGCCCTGATTTCAGGTAAATATCTTTTCCCTTCTTCAGTTAATTCAACTGATTTTTGGCGGGCATCGGTCAGGCTTGTTCTTCGATTAATTAAAAGCCGCTTTTCCATGCGCTGTAAAATTTCCGTCGTTGTTGAACGTCGGATATTAAATTCTAATTCAATCATCGTCTGACTAATTTCTTTTCCTGAACCTTCTTCGCTTTGATTTCCAAGAAAATCTAAAATTGACATTTGCTGACCTGTCAAATCAAGTTGAGCTGCAAAATTATCAAATTCTCGAGACATTTGGTTGCTGGCTACTTTTAAAAGTCGGCCAATCGCTTCTTTTTTAGTTCGCATACGAATTATTATAACATAGTTTTTTTGTTCGTCAACGAACGTTTTTGTGTGATTTTGATAAAAAAATTACTGACAAAATGATGTCAGTAATTTCACATTATTTTATTATTTATTTTACGGGTGTAAAAACAACCGTTTTAGCGTTTCCTGATGTAATAATGGTCACTTCCATACCAGTGGTAAAGTTGATAGATGTCGCCTTGTCGTGATATAATATTATCTTTTTAATAATACATTTTATTCAATTCTAAATTTAATATAATCATGGAATAACTCTAAAAAAAGCCACCGCTGCCATACTATTCGCCATTTGAGGGCTTGTACCAGAATAATTCACAAAAATTCGTTGTTGCCCAGTTGAATCGTCTACTTTTTTATTATTAGGGAAAGCAACTTCTGTTGGTACAACAAAAATGTTAAGTGGACTACCAGGGGAAATCTCTCCATTTTTTAAGGCAATATCTGCAGTTCCATTAAATTGTTGACCTGCGCCAAGTTCAAAGGTTTGATTCTTTGCCCCTTTCCATATTAAAGTAAGATTTCCCATTGCATTAATTTCAAGCATATTTCCAGAAGTATCTTTCCAAGTTCCAACAATACTAGAAAAATTACCATTAACAATTTGAGCAATGTTTAACATTTCGTTTTTTGCTCCAATCCCGTACCAAGCTACTGCCCCATATTTCCAACCAGTATTCAATAAGCTATTTTGCTCAAAGCTACTTTCCGTGTAATTGTGAGCGCCAGATTGTGCATTGGGATTATAAGCGACATATACGGCTTGAGAACCTCCAGAATAGAAGACCGCCTTTCCGTTATTATCCCATTTCCAACCCTTATTTACTAAACTTTGGGCTTCATACTTGCTTTTTGTGTAATAATGGTCTCCGCCCATAGCATTTGGATTGTACACACGGTAAACTGGGCTTGAACTTGTTGTTGGTGCGATCCAACCGACACCTTCATAAGTCCAACCCGCACTTACATTAGCATTCTTTTCTGTCCCACTAGTTGTATAGAAGTGCTCACCAGTATTATGATTATACAAACGATAAACATTTGTATCTGCATGAGCACCCCCAACAATCAGTAAGCTAGCCCCTATAAAGGCTGTTCCAAGTAAAAGTTTGTTCATCTTTCTTTCTCCTTTATAAAAATAAAATCGGTTACAAGTCCTATTATATTCATTTTAAAACATTTGTCAATTAAATTTAAACTTCGTAATCAAAAAAATACAAAAAATACATTTAGAGCGTACTCTTTAAAACATCTTGTCGTTAAAGCCTATTCTAGTCGATTTTTAAACGAATTTCAGACTTCTACTGACAGATTCTTTACGGTCATAAAAATACATTTTTCCCACAAAAAAAGTTACTGACAATTTTGTCAGTAACTTATAGATTAATTTAAATTGCTAAATCAAATTTCAATTGAGGTTTTACTGGCTCATAGTCCACAAGTTCAAAATCTTCAGGTTTAATATCGAAAAAGTTTGTACCATCAGGAACATTAAGGACCAAACGAGGTTCTTTTTCAGAAGCTGTTCGCTTCATTAATTCATTTGCCTGCTCAAACTGATTATCATAAATATGTAAATTATTTACAAAATAAAAGAATTTCCCAACTTTCCAAGAAAAATGTTTTGCAATCATCATTTGCAAAGCAACATATTGCATCGCATTGATATGGTGGGCCACAAGCATATCGTTTGAACGTTGAATCAGTGTGGCATCCAAATAAATCTGACCATCTTTTTCTCGACGGACATCAAACATCGTTTGGAAAGCACATGGTAAAAGACCTTCTGTTTCCTCAAAATCTTCATACTGCCAAAGGTTGATGATATTACGACGATTCCATGGATTTTTGGCCAAGCCTTCTAATAATTTACCAATGATATTATATTTTTTGACTGTTTCACCATAACGTTGCCCAATCGTACCATCACCAATTCCCCATTCTCCCCAGTATTTGACTCCATACTTCTCTTCGAGAACAGAAAGCTCACTTGTTTGGTCTTGGTATATCCACATCAATTCTTTAATAGCAGATTTGATTGGAATTGGACGCAAAGTGGTAATTGGAAACTCCCCCTTTTGCAAATCATAAGTAACGAATGAACCAGTGACATATTTGCTATTCGCCATTTGACCATCCTTATACTTTGGTCTTGCATTTTCTGAAAAAACACCATTATCTAGGATATTTTGGATATTTTGTTTAAAAACTTGATCTGCGTAAGTCATGAAATTTTCCTATCTTTTTTAATTCCCTTCATTATACCACACCACCTCGATATGGTTCAATAGTATTTCCCAAAATAACCTCTCAGAATTATCAGGATAGAAAAAGAGATGTCAATATAATTTGTTCAAACCAGATTTATAAAAAATATCCATCAGGCAGTTTCTGAACCTTCTAATTCAACAGCTGCTTTTTCTTCTTCTAAAGCTTTATTATCCGCCACCTTAAAGAATGGGTAGTAAATAAGAACATTCAAGACTAAACAGATTGCAAAAATAATCAAAAATGGAAGTCCACCTGAAATGGCCATTCTCACAGGTGCTGGTGTCGTCCAAGGAAGAAGTGCCGTCATTGGATTCAGATTTGTAATATTTAATATCTTTGCCAAGCCCAATGCTACAGTTCCTAAAATTGCTGGTTGGAAAACCAAAGGAATAAAGAAAATAGGATTTAACATCATTGGAAGACCAAAAAGTAATGGTTCACTGATATTGAAAATACTAGCAATTGCACCTAATTTTAATAATTGTTTATAGCGTTCAGATTTTGCCGTAAACATTGAAATAACTAACCCATAAGTATTTCCACTTCCGCCCCATGCGTTCGCACCCACAGCAAACACAATCATCATTTGTAAGTATGGTACAGGTTTTCCGGCAGCATAGGCATCAATATTAGCATATGACATTGTTAATAACAATGGATTTAAAATTCCCCCAATTAAATTAGGGTGGATACCAAAGAACCATAAGAAATTACCAAAGGTAAAGATGCCCATAAGAACCCATGGATTTGCCACAGCACCAGTCAACGGTGCTTGAATTAGTTGTGTTGAGAAATTGAAAATATCATGGAATGGCGTATAAGAGAATCCCACACGAATCCCGAACATCAAACAGAAAATCACCATTGAAATAATTGCTGGACTTAGTGAATCTACAACCATTGGAGGAACTCCAGCTGGTAATTTAATAACTAAATTTCTTTTGCTCAATTGTATATAGACTAATGAAACAATAAAACCAATTATGATTGCTACAATTAATCCTGTGCTACCCGTGTATACCGTTTGAAATGCTTCAACATTTGACACACTGTCAACTACCGCGGATTTCGGAAATTCGGTTGGAATGTTTTTTACTACAGGGACACTAATAATTTGTGGCATTAGCATTAACAAACTTGCGATTGATAATAAACCGGCCGTATGGCCATTATATTCATGACGATTTACACCTGTCTCTTTTTTGAATTGTGAAGATAAATAAGAAATATTCATGTGTAGCTCTTCTGCAATTTCACTCACACTTAGTTTTTCGTATAAATGATTAACAATATACTTTTGACAAGATAATATTTTATAAGAAACCTGACAATATCGATGCTGTTTCACTTTATCTGCAAAATCGATCATCACATTATAGGCAAGCGTTCTAATTTCTTCTAATTCCGTTAATTCTTCAAGCTCTTGAATATATAAATCACTCATCAAAAAAGCTTCTTCTTCAGGTAATCCTCCCTGTATAGCCGAACGAGTAGTCATAGTGATGACTGAAATCAAAATGTTTTTCTTATGTCGCATTGAATTATTAGATAATTTTCCAGCAGTTCCTTTATTCATATAATTTGAAAAAGCTTTTTTTAACTCTGCAACATCTCCACGAATAACACATTCCCCCAAATATTTTTCAGAAAGATATGTTTTATGGAATTTACTTTCCTCACGTATTGGAATCATTTCCATTTCAATTGGTTTAGCAGCAAGCAATGGAGAAATAATATGCTGATTTTTTTCAAATAATTCTTCATAATCTAATTTTTCTTGAAAAATCATTTGATAGAGTAAAATACCACTTTTTAATAATTGTTTTACTTCAACGGGGAAAGGATTATTTGCAAGTTTTTCTTGTCCTTTAAAAATAAGTAGAAGATACTCCTCTTTACCAAATACAGAAAAA